>NZ_CP031413.1:2560000-2860000 GCF_003367355.1 Lysobacter sp. TY2-98 | reverse complement strand
CGCCGCCGGAGAGTCGGTCGATGCCGTCTCCGCCGTCCAGTACGTCGTCGCCGGCACCGCCGTAGAGGTTGTCGGACCCACCACCACCGCTGATTTGGTCGTTCCCATCGCGGCCGACAAGGTAGTCCTGCCCATCGCCGGCCTGCAGCACGTCGTCACCGACGCCACCGTCGAGATAGTTGTTGCCGGCGCCGCCGACGAGGACGTCGTCGCCCTCATCACCGTACATCTCGTCGTCGCCGTCGCCGCCGTCGAGATAGTCGTTACCGCCTTGACCGAACATGCGATCGTTGCCGGCGTCGCCGAACAGGCGATCGCTGCCTTGATAGGCGACGTCCATGCCGACTTCGTCACCCGACATTTCGTCGTTGCCATCGCCGCCGTGAAGTTCGTCGTTTCCGCCTTGGCCGTACATGCGATCCGCGCCGGCGCCTCCGAAAAGGAGGTCATTGCCGTGTCTGGACGCATCGATCGTGTTGCTATCGCCTTGCAGCTCGTCGTCGCCTTCGCCGCCGATCAAGACGTCATCTGATCCGCCACCCTGCAGCAAATCATTGCCGCCGCCGCCGTCGAGGCGATCGCGGCCATCGACCACGTTGTTGCCGTCCCCTTCAAGGACATCCACCCCAGCGTCGCCCGACAGCCAATCGTCCCCGCCGTCACCAATCAAGTGGTCATTTCCATCACCACCGGAAATGACGTCATCGTCCTTTTCATCGGGATCCGACGGCGGCGTATCGAGTCCGCGTCCCCTCAATTCGTCGTCGCCCGCGCCGCCGGAAATGACGTCGTTGCCCCCACCGCCGAAGATGTGGTCGTTTCCGGCGCCGCCGTCGAGCTGGTCGTTGCCCGCAATACGTGCGTTGCGGGACACGTTCTCCGAGATGAGCCACGGCGAGGCCATCGCGGCCGAGAGGTCGCCATAGATGTAGTCATCACCGTCACCACCGCTGATTGAGTCGTCATCGTGGCCGCCGCGGAGCGTGTCATTGCCAGCCCCGCCGTCAATGATGTCGTTGCCTTCTCCGGCCCCTACGAGGTCGTCGCCGGCGCCCGCATCAATGACGTCGTCGCCGCTAGGCAACGCATTTGCATCGACCGAGGCCACGTCGCGGGCCACGACGTAGAGTCCGCCAGCATCCGTTCGGCGTCGTATGTACCATCCGCGACCCTTAGCGAGAACGTCCGCGCCATATCGCGCGATGTCCTCGTTGACGCGCGTGAGTTGCGTCTTGCCATCCGCGTCGACATCCGTGTTATCCCAATCGCGAAGGGAAAACATCTCGGAGCCGTCATAGATGAAGTCATTTCCGTCGCCACCATAGAGATGGTCAGCGCCGGCGCCGCCGAGGATCAGATCGTCACCGACGCCGCCGTCGAGCTCGTCGTCGCCTTGCCCGCCCGCCAGGCCATCATTGCCGGCGCCGCCGGAGACCTTATCCGCGCCGAGATTCGTGCCGGGCTCACCGAAGACATCGTCTTCCGTTGTGAGACCGGATAGACCGCTTGCACCCGGCGCGTCGAATTCCGGCAAGTTGATCCCGAAATTGCCCTGCTTCCAGTTGAGGAGGACCGCAGTCGGGTAGTACTTACTGGAAATCACGAGCGAGGCATTGTCGCCTTCGCCGACGAGGGTGGCGCGATAGTTGCCGCCACTCGACTGATAAATGTTCTTACCTACCGCGTGGAGCTGCAGCTGGGCAACGTCCTCCACGCCGAACCAGAGCTGATTTGCTCCGTCAGTGTCCGAAATAATTTGATTGCCGGTAGCAGTGTTAGCAATCTTGTAGACGTCGTCACCGCCTTTGCCGAAGGCAACGGTGCGTCCGTATAGAAAGGAAATTTCATTGTTCCCGTCGTTTCCGACAACGACGTTGCTCTTCGGGTTGCTGGCGACGGCGACTCCGTTGTGAGTCGTCTCAGCATGATAGTCGACGGGATCAAAGCCTGGGATGTGGTGGGTCACCCAATCGCTTTTCTCAATGACGAACCGCTGGAAGTCGTCCTTTACACCAGCTTGCTCAAGTGCACCCCAGAAGAGTGGCGATCCTACTGCGTCCCACAAGAAGACGCCCAGCTTTTCCGCACCATATCCCGCCGCCAACAAAGTGGCGGCAACCGCCACACCCGTGCCTACCGACACCGCGAAGCCCGCGAATAGACCTCCCTCAATTGCTCCGACGATAGGCATCATTACGAGCGAACCGACCCAACCCGCAAAAAGGCCGCCGAAGGCTTCGTCGGGATTCTCCGATGCTGTTTCAACAGCGTTCTTAAGATCGAGAACATCGAAGGCCTTTCCCGCCAAATAGGAAAGCGTACGAACGGACTGAACCGACGTTGTCGCGTTGATCCGGCTGGGATCGGTCAAGTCCGCGAGCGCCTTTTCATGCGTGTCCAGAAAAGTGTTCGCGTATAGGAGCACGCCTCTCGCGTCGGCAGATCCACTCTTCTCCGCCAAATCACGCCACTTGGTGACGACTGCCGCCATGCCACCGACTGCCGCTACTCGAGCCTGATACTCCGCGGACGAGGAAATACGCTTGATGATCCGGGCGGCAAGCTTCTTCTCTGCCACTTCTGACAAGTGCTCAATGCCCTCTTCCGTGAGATCTTTGGCGCTGGAAACGCCGAATTCGCGCAGATCCTCGTCTTCGAGAAACTCCTTAAACGTCAGTACGTACGCGTCGAGCCCTAGCCGCTTGGCTTCCGGCGATGCGGGAGCATCGGGAAGCACGGGGTCTTGGGTATCTCCGACAATGAAATAGATACTTTCGTCGTTTTTAGACATAGCACTTCCCTATGTGGTTGGGTCTGCGATTGAGTTACAGGTGGCGTCTGGACTCTTGGCGAGCGCGTGACTTCTTCCGACTAACCCGCCGCATACGTCGAATTTCCAACACGAACGAGACGATGGCGATCGGCATTAGGCACAGGACATAGAGAACCTGCGCTACTGGAGTTCCGCGAAGTGATCCCCAGTCAACGAAATAGAGAAAGACGGGCGACACAAAGAACGAGCCGAGCAGACAGGCAGAGAACACCTGGTATCGCCAGAAGATTCTTCTCGCAGTGGACGCGTGGTCTACCGTGTCCACGGCCCGGCTGAACGACGCGATGTAGAGACGGCAAATGATCCCCGATATGCCGGAGATCACGATGTACGTTGCGGACCAGGCGAAAAGCATGATTTGAATTTCCTATGGCGCCTTAGCGTGGGGACTAACGCGGGCAGTTACGAATTCGATCGCCGATCAATTCTTTCGAGGCAAGAACCCCGCACGAGCCGACCCAGTCAGCGCTCACGCAACGCTTCGCCCGTTTGCTTACGCAGCGCCCCTAGCAAGTAGGCAGCCAAGCGCTGCTTGCCGGTTTTGATCTCAGTGCTCAAGCTCATGCCTGGGGTTACTCGGAGAACTGCACCATCAACGTCGAGCGTGGCCGTTTGCAGACGAATTCGCGCGGGAAATACCAATCCCAACTTCTCGTCTTGCGCCGCGTCGTGCGAGACGCTTTCGACAACGCCACGCAGATAGCCGTACCGCGTATAGGGGAAGCTGTCGATCTTCACCGTGACAGGCTGGCCTGCGCGCACGAAGCCGATGTCCTTGTTCAGCACTGTAGCTTCGACTTCGAGTGCATCGGACTTCGGCACGAGCACCAGCAATGGCTGGGCGGGCGTCACGACGCCGCCCTGTGTGTGGATAGCAAGCTGCTGCACGGTTCCATCGGTCGGCGCACGCAGCTGCATCAATCGGTTGCGACTGTCGGCCTTCGCGAGTTCGGGCTCGAACTGGCCGACCTGTTCGCGTGCTACGCGAAGCTGATCCAGCGTGTGCTGACGCGTGTCCGTGATCAGCACGCGCAGCTGTTCCTGCGCTTCGCTCAACGTTGAGCGGATCTCGGCGAGCCGACTCTTTTGCGCGGCCAGGTCGCGCTCGGCCGCAATGCGTTCCTGCTCGCGGGCGAGGTAGTCGTGGCGAGTGACGTACTTGTCTTCGACGAGTTTCGCGTAGTCGGCGGAACGCGTTTCCGCGATGCGCGCGGTTTCGGCAAGCGGTTCGACGAGCCCTTGCGCCGTGGCGAGTTCCGCGCGCCGCTGATTGATCGCCGCGATCAGGCTGTCGCGTCGCGCATTGAATGCGTCGAACTGGCTGCGCGCGAGTGCCTGCTCGTTCGTATAGCGAAGCGCCGGTAGACCCTGAGCGGATCCGAGGCTGGGGGGCTTGCCGCTCGCCAGCGCATCGGCAAGCGCCTGCAAGCGCAACTCCGCCAGCTTTGCTGCAATCAGTGCTTCGTCCGCTTTGGCGTAGTCGGCACCCGTCGCGCTGCGATCGAGCTCGATCAGCAACTGGCCTTTCCTGACAGCCTGGCCGTCCTGTACATGGATGCGCGTGACCACCGCGGTTTCGGCGGATTGGATGACCTTGCTCCGCGAACCGACGACGACCTTGCCGGGCGCGACGGCGACGATGTCGAGCTCGCCAATGCAGGCCCAAGCGATCGCCACTGCGATCAGCGCCATCAGGATGCGCAACGTCCATCGTGGCAGCGGCGATGTCGGCGTCTCGACCAGCTCGAGATGTGCCGGAAGAAATGCCAGCTCGTCGGCGGTGCGCGATGGCGACTCCAGTTCGCCGCGAGCGCTCCACGCCGCCTTGAACACGCGTGCGTACCGGTCCGCGAAATCGCGCCCGGCGTCGATCAGGTGCTTCATGTTCTTATCCCTGCTGGAGGCGATACAGGTTTGCGTACGCGCCGCCCGGCCGATCGACGAGCTCTGCGTGGCTTCCGCTCTCGATGATCTGGCCCTTCTCGAACACCACGATGCGGTTGGCTCCGCGCACCGTCGAAAGCCGGTGGGCAATGATCAGCACCGTGCGTCCCTTGCAGATGTCACGCATGTTGCTCATTACCGCGTGCTCTGACTCGTAGTCGAGCGCGCTCGTGGCTTCGTCGAGAATGAGGATGCGGGGATTGGTGATCAGCGCCCGTGCAATGGCGATGCGCTGCCTCTGTCCGCCCGACAGGCCGGTGCCGTGTTCGCCGACCACCGTGTCATAGCCTTCGGGCAGCTCGACGATGAAGTCGTGTGCGCCGGCGAGCTGCGCGGCGGCGATGACACGCTCGAGCGGCATGCCCGGGTCGGCCATGGCGATGTTTTCGCGCACGCTACGGTTGAACAGGAAGTTTTCCTGCAGCACGACACCCAGCTGGCGCCGCAGCCACGCCGGGTCGGCAAGCGAGAGATCTTGGCCATCGACCAGAACGCGGCCGCGCTCCGGGGTGTAGAGCCGCTGCACGAGCTTGGTCAGCGTGCTCTTCCCCGAGCCCGAGCGCCCGACGATGCCGATGATTTCGCCCGCCTTGATATCCAGATCGACGCCGTCGAGGATCTGCTTGCCATCCGGGCGGTAGCGGAACGCCACGCTCTCGAACGTGATGCGACCTTGGATCGGCGGAAGCGCGAGGCGACTACCGGGCAACTCCGTGCGCGTATTGAGGATGTCACCCAGCCGCTGGACGGAGATTCCGACCTGCTGGAAGTCTTGCCAGAGTTGCGCGAGCCGCAGGATCGGCATGGCGACCTGCGCCGATAGCATGTTGAACGCGATGAGCTGGCCAAGCGAGAGCTTGCCGGAAATGACAAGCTGCGCGCCGAAGAACAACAGCGCGATGCTCACCAGCTTCTGTACGAGCTGGATCCCCTGCTGCCCAAGCATGGCGAGTCGGGTCACCCGAAAGCTCGCCGCGACGTAACCCGCAAGCTGGTTGTCCCACGTGCGCGTCACGCGCGGGTCCACCGCCATCGCTTTGACGGTGCCGATTCCGCTGACGGTTTCGACGAGAAAGGACTGGTTGTCCGCGTTGCGCTTGAATTTCTCATCCAGCCGCTTGCGAAGCACCGGCGTGATACCCGCCGAAATCGCGGCGTAGATCGGCAGCGAGAGCAACACGATCAACGTCAGCCATACGCTGTAGCTGAACATCACCGCGAGGAAGACGACGGTGAAGACCAGGTCGAGGACCGACGTCAGCGCTTGTCCGGTCAGGAAGCTGCGGATGTTCTCCAGCTCGCGCACGCGAGCGATCGTGTCGCCCACGCGCCGTGACTCGAAATAGCTGAGGGGCAATGACAGCACGTGTCGAAATAACCGCGCGCCGAGCTCGACATCGATCTTGCTGGTGGTGTGCGAAAAGATGAAGGTGCGCAGGCCGGTCAGCACCACATCAAAGATCGCGATCGACACCAGACCGAAGGTAATGACGTGCAGGGTCGTCCACGCCTGGTGCACCAGCACCTTGTCCATGACGACCTGGTAGAACAGCGGTGTCACTAAGGCGAGCAGCTGGATGAAGAGCGAGGCCACCAGCACTTCGATCAGCAACTTGCGGTATTTCACGACGGCCGGAATGAACCAGGTGAAGTCGAACTTCGCCAGATCGCCGAGCACTGACGCGCGGGAAGCGAGCTGCAGCAGGCGGCCGCCATAGCGGTCCTCGAAGTCGCTGCGCGACAGCTGCCGCGGGCGTCGTTCCGCGAGGTCATGGATCAGAACCCCGTCCTCAGCGACGCGCGCGACGACAAAGGGGCTGCCGTCGACATCCCACGCGAGGGCGGGCAACGCGGCCATCGCCAAGCGATGCGCAGGCTGGCGGATCAGCTTTGCTTTCAGTCCAAGCGACTTCGCGACAAGCAGCAGCGCTACCCCGCCGTCGTCTCCATCGCACCGGCCAAACTGATGCGACAGTTGTGCGGCGTCCGCCGCGATGCCGTGGAACTGGGCGAGCGTAACGAGGCCGACCAGCGCCAAATCCTGAGGAGGCTGCACAGCCTCCGGCCGGATCGCCGCCAGCGATCCCGCGTCCGTAATCATTAACATTCCCCCTATGCCGGCACACTTCGGGTGTGTCCGACGTCACAAGACTATATCAGCCCCGTCCCGAGGGTTGCTGAATGCGATGCATGCCCCGTCGAACTCCGTAGAGAGGATGTGCGACTCCCGAGGCCATCGGACGTCGCAACGCCTTTAACTTGAAGGTTTCGATCGCAGCCCGCTTGCGGATGGTCTTGTTGCCCGCGGATAGAAGTCGTCCGTCTGTTCCCCGACGCCCATCGCGATGCCGTGTGCGCCTCGCGCTCCACTTGACCCACCGTCAAGGCGCGATGCAGCCCCCGCGCGCAACACTGGGCGCATGACCGACACGCCCCTCACCGAAGCCGACATCGCCCGGCTCGTCGACCGCTTCTACGACCGCGTGCAGGCGCATCCGACGCTGGGGCCGGTGTTCGCGCGCGCGGTCGATGACTGGCCGGCGCACAAGGCGACGCTGGTGGACTTCTGGTCGTCGATCGAGCTCAAGACCGGGCGTTATCGGGGGCGGCCGATGGCCGTGCATCGGCCGCATCCGATCGCGGCCGCGCACTTCGCAGACTGGCTGGCGTTATGGGCCGCCACCGCGCGCGCGGAACTGACGCCGGGCCAGGCCGAGCGCTTCGTCGAGCATGCGGAGCGCATCGCGCGTTCGCTGATGTACGGGCTCGGCATCGATGGCACGCGGCGTCCGCTCGGGCTGCCCATCGTAGGCGGTGCGCCCTGAGCGACCTCGTCGGTGCGAGGTGCGGTCGACGCGTGCATCGCTCGCGCATGGCATCGGCTCGTGCCGCGTGCAATCCGTCGTTTGCCCGAAGCCTGCGCAACGCGACGCACGCGCGATACCAGCGAGCGCGGCGGCATCGTCCGCCTGCGCGACGGGTACCGCGAGCGTGTGCGTGCACGCGCTTGGACGTCGACCGCTCGCCCATCAAAACACGGGTCGCGACGACGCGCCCGCGTGCAACGACGCCCCGCTCGCGGACTGAAGTGCACATCGTTCCCCGCTCAAGCTTCCGCGCCGCCGGTCGACAACGTCTGATGGAGTACCGTTGCCGCGCACCGCGGCCGGTGTAGGCTGGGTTCGGACTGCAGTCCGGCGGCAATTCGAGGGGACGGCATGCGGGCAGGGGCAGCACTGATCGTGCTTGGGGCGATGCTCGCCGGCGGCCACGCCGCGGCGGCCCAGCTCACGGTCGATATCACCGATCGCCAGGGCAAACCCGTGCCCGATGCGGTCGTGACGCTGCTGCGTCGCGACGGCAGCGGTGCGAAAGCCGGCGCGGCGACGACGCATTCGATCGATCAGAAGGATCTGATGTTCCAGCCCTACGTGGAGCTTGCGCACCCGGGCGATGCGGTGGTGTTCCGCAACAGCGACACCACGCGCCATCATGTTTATTCGTTCTCGCCGGTGAAGCAGTTCGAATACGTGATCGCGCCGCACGACAGCGCGCCGGCGATGAAACTGCCGCGCACGGGGGTCGTCGCGATCGGCTGCAACATCCACGACGGCATGATCGCCTACCTCTACGTCACCGACGCCCCGTGGAGCGCGCATGCCGACGCAGGCGGCCACGTCGTGTTCAACGATCTTCCCGCGGGTGCCTATGACATCCGCGTCTGGCACCCGCGCCTGCCGCCCGCGAAGCCGGACCTCGTGCAGAACGGCGTGGTACTCGCGGCCGACGATCGCCGTCGCGTGCCGTTCGCACTGACGCTGCTGCCGGACCTGCGCTTCCAGTTCGACCGCGAGCGCACCCGGTACTGATGCGATGACGTTCCGCTCGCGCCTGGCGCTGTTCCTCGTCGCGATCCTGATCGTGGTGCAGGCGCTCACGGCCGGGCTCGTCTACGGCGTGACGCGGCGTGCGTTGATCGACGAAGGCCGCCGCCAGCTCGACGTCGCCTCGGGCGCATTCGCACGCCAGCTCGACGATCTGTCCGCGCGCGTCGCGTCCAGCGTGCAGGTGCTGTCGCTCGACTTCGCGCTGCGATCGGCGATCGCACAACGCGATCGCGACACGGTGCTGTCGGCACTGCGCAATCACGGACGCCGCGTCGGTGCGACGCAGATGCTGCTGGTCGGCCTCGACGGCCGCGTCGAAGCCGACACCGCGGGGCGCTTCGCAGAAGGTGCCGCGTTCCCGTATGCCGACCTCGTCGCGCGCGCGCCGCAGCAGCCGGCGGCGGCGGTGGTCGCGGCGAACGGACGTGCGAACTGGATGGTGGTCGTGCCGGTGTTCGCGCCGGATCTGGTCGGCTACATCGCAGCCGCCATCCCGGTCGACGACGCGCTGCTCGCGAAGCTGCAGGCGCAGTCGGCGCTGCCCAAGGAAGTCGAACTCGCCGCGCGCGAAGGTGGACGCTGGCATGCGATCGCGCGCGGCACCGGCAACAGCGCGCTGACACCGGCGATCGCCGCTCGTGGCGACACGCTGCCCCGTTCGCCCGAACTCGCCACGCTCGATGGCCGCGAATACGTGGTGCAGGCGGTGCCGCTCGATCATTCGCGCAGCAGCCCGGCGGTGGCGGCCGTGCTCGGCTATTCGGTCGACGCCGCGCTGCAGCCGTACCGCGCGGTCGCGATCGCCTGGGCCGGCCTGCTCGGCTTCGGCCTCGTCGTCGGCCTGATCGGTGCATGGCTGATCGCGCGGGGCGTGTCGCGCCCGGTCGAGCGTCTTGCCGCCTCGGCACGCCGCATCGAAGCCGGCGACTACGCGCCCGTCGATGCACCCGCACGCGACGACGAGATCGGTGCGCTCGCCGCCGCGTTCGATTCGATGACGCAGGCGATCCGCGAACGCGAAGCGCACATCGTCCACCAGGCGACGCACGACCCGGTCACCGGCCTGGCGAACCGCAGCGCGGCGGAAGCCTCGATCCAACGCGCGCTCGACGACGTCGACGGCGACGCGGCACTGCTGATGGTCGGCCTCGAACGTGCACCGGCGATCGTGAAGACGCTCGGTCATGGCGTCGGCGATCGCCTGATGCACGAAGTCGGGCAGCGCTTGAGCGGTCCCGCGGGTGCCGCGCTCATCGCGCGTGTCACCGACAGTCAGTTCGCGGTGTTTCTCCCCAACACCTCGCCACGCGACGCACACAACTGCGCGCTTCGCCTGATCGACGTGCTGTCCGACCCGTATCGCGAAGCGGAGTTGCGGCTCGACCTCGCGCCGGCCGTGGGCATCGCGCTGTCGCCGCTGCACGGGCGCGATGCGGCGACGCTGCTGCGTCGCGCCGATGTCGCGCTGATCGCCGCACTCGGCGCCGACGAGCCGGTCGCGATCTACGACGCCGCGACGGATCCGCATCGTCCCGAACGTCTTTCGCTGATGGGCGACCTGCAACGCGCGCTCGGTGGTGACGCGCTCGCGCTGCATTTCCAGCCCAAGCTGCATCTCGCCAGTGGACGCATCGATGGCGCCGAGGGCCTGGTGCGCTGGTCGCATCCCGAGCGCGGGCCGCTGGCACCGGATGTCTTCGTCGGCCTCGCCGAGGAAACCGGCAACATCCGCCGCCTGACGCGCTGGGTGCTCGATGCGGGCATCGCGCAGGCCAGCCGCTGGCAGAGCGCGGGGCGTGCGGTGCGCGTCGCGCTCAATGTGTCGGCGCGCGACCTCGAGGATGCTGAATTGCCGCGTCGCATCGCGACGTTGCTGGCCACGCACCACCTTGCCGCCGATCGCGTCGTCCTCGAAATCACCGAGAGCGCGCTGATGCGCGATCCCGAAGCCGCGTTGCCGGTGCTGCACCGCCTCGCCGACCAGGGCATCGCGTTGTCGATCGACGACTTCGGCGTCGGCCAGTCCTCGTTCGCCTACCTGCGCCGCCTGCCCGTGCGCGAGCTCAAGATCGACCGCGCGTTCGTCGCGCCACTGGCGCACTCGCGCGAGGACCGCATGATCGTGAAGTCGATCGTCGAGCTCGCCCACGCGCTCGGCTATCACGTCACCGCCGAGGGCGTGGAGGATCCGGCCGCGCTCGACTATCTCGCCGGCATCGGCTGCGACCACGCGCAGGGCTTCCTGATCGCGCGACCGATGGCGGTGTCGGCGTTCGATGCGTTCGTCGCCGCGCGCGAGGTGTCGTCGTGACGTTGCGCGCACTCCGTCGCCTTCGTCCCCGCGCGCTGTCGGTCGCCGCGACGCTGTGCATCACGTGCACGCCTGTTGCTGCGCAGTCGTTCCATGTCCAGGGCGCGATCGATGGACGCGTCGGCACGACGACGGCCGACAGCGCGAGCGGATTCGACGGCGGCCTCGGCAAGGGACGTCTTGGCGCGGGCGACGGGCACTTCGACGTGCACGGCGCGCTGCTCGCCGACTGGCAGATCACGCCCGCACTGCTCGCTTCCGCCGAGGTGCGTTACGCACCGGAGTCGCGCAAGCCGCTCGATGTCCTCGATGCCTGGGTGCGCTGGCGCCCGGTCTCGACGAGTGCGTGGCGCGGCTCGGTTAAGGCCGGCATGTTCTTCCCACCGATCTCACTGGAGAACGATGCGATCGGCTGGACCAGTCCATACACGATCACGCCGTCCGCGCTGAACACCTGGGTGGGCGAAGAGCTGCGCACGCTCGGCGTGGAAGGCCGCGTCGAACACCGCGGTGTACGCGGTACGTTGAGCGCGAGCCTCGCGCTGTTCCAGAAGAACGATCCGGCCGGCGAGCTGCTGGCGACGCGTGGCTGGGCGATGCACGACATCGTGTCGGGCCTCGACGGCAGCCTGCGCGAGCCGGATTCCGTGGTGGCGTTGTTCGGCGGCACCGTCCCGGTGCGCTTCCGGCCCTATCTCGAGATCGATCACCGCATCGGCGGTTATGCAGCGATCGACTGGCAGACACCCGCGCAGGATCGCCTCACCGCGATCGTCTACGACAACCGCACCGACCCGGCGCGCGAGGTCGACTACGCCGGGCGTGAGCTGTACGGCTGGCGCACCCGCTTCACCAGCGTCGGCGGGCAGCATCGCTTTGGCGACACGCTGGTGATCGCGCAGGCCATGCGCGGCAGCACCATCATCGAGCCGGTGCCGGACCTGCAGGTCGATACGCGCTTCGCCGCCGGTTATCTGCTTGCCGCGTACGACGTTGGCGCATGGCGGCCTGCCGCGCGCATCGATCTGTTCCAGGCGAAGCAGACGCCCGGTGGCGGCATGTTCGCGATGGACGAGCACGGCCACGCGTTCACGCTCGCACTCAACTGGCGACCGGACGATCGCTGGCGCGTGACCGGTGAAGTGCTGCAGATCGATAGCACCCGCAACCAGCGCCGCCGCGACGGCGTCGACCCGCGCCAGGGCGAACTGCAGGTGCAGGCGAACGTGCGCCTGTTGTTCTGAGCGTTCGCTTCAGCGCGCGTCGAGCCGCTCGACGATCGTGCGGATCATCGTCAGCTGTTCTTCCTGACGCCGCAGCAGATCGGCGAGCTGCGCATCGCGCATGGCGTCGAGCTTCTCGTGCAGCGCCATGATCTCCATTTCCGCCTTGAGGTTGACCTCGTAGTCGTGCGCGGCATCGAGGCGATCCTTCGACGCCTGCCGGTTCTGGCTCATCATGATGATCGGCGCCTGCACCGCGGCGAGCATCGACAGCATCAGGTTGAGGAAGATGAAAGGGTAGGGGTCGAACGGATTCGCGAGCAGGCGGGCGTTGACCAGCACCCACGCCACGAGCACCAGCGCGAACAGGATGATGAAGGTCCACGAGCCGCCGAACTGCGCGACGCGGTCGGCGAGCCGTTCACCAAAGGTGAGCTTGCCGGCGAACGCGGCATTCGTGTCGGTGCTGAGCAGGCGTCGCTCCACCGCGCGCTGAATCACGCGCTGCTCGCCCTCGTGCAGCTCGGCATACGCCCGCCCGAACCAGCGGCGCGCGGCGGTGTCGTGGTGGGCCATGGACATGACGCGGCTCCGTCGGGCGTTGTGCCGACTGTAGCGGGCGTCGACATCGCGCGCGCCGGTGGGCGACGCGCGGCGATGTGCGCGACGGGACGCCTCGACGCTGCGCTCAGCGCAGCTCGGTCGACACGTCGAAGCGTTCGATGCGCCCGCCGAGCCAGCGCACCAGCAGCATCGCCTCGCCACCGAGGACCGCTGCCGCCGCGATCGATGCCACCGCGATCCCGGGCGCCCAGCCGCCAATCAATTTGATTCCCCAGAGCAGGGCGCCGGCGACGATCGTCGCCGGCACCAGCGCGATCGCGAGCGTGACCAGGTACACGCCACCGAAAATCATGCGCTGGCCCATCACTTCGACGCCGCCACCGCGTCCGCCGGGACTCCAGCCCGGGAACACCAGCATGCCGGCGAAGGGCACGCACAGCATCACGGCGCACACCACCGGCGCGAGCACGATCGCAGCCAATGCGAATGCGGCGACGAGGCCCGGCGTCAGCCATGCGAGGTTCGAGAACGCGCGCTCGGCGGTGAGCAGCATCAACCATTGCACCGGCACCAGCATCGCGATCGGCGCGAGCAGCTGGCCGAGCGCGATCTGCCAGCCGCGCAGTGGCGTCGCGCGCAGCACGTCGAGATGATCAAGCGTGGTGCGCAGGCTGCCCTGCACGAGCATCGGGCCCACCACCGTGCTCCAGCCGGCGACCGCGAGACTCACCACGCCGATCACTTTCAGGAACGCGGCACCGATCGGATGCGCGCCCAGCCATTGGGTGGCGGCCAGCAGCAGCACGACCGCGACCAGCAGCGTGCGCGCACGCCAGAACGGACCGGCGGCGATCAGGCCTTTCCAGAGGAACGCGATCGGTGCGAACCCGCGCGGTGCGAGGTTGAACGGCGCCTTGCGCGCACGCGTCGGCGCCGCGCGCAGGCGAGTGCGGCCGTCGCGATTCGCCGCGGCGGATTCGGCGCGGCGTCGCGCAAGGTCGATGCTCGCTTCCTCGAACGACACCTGCGAACGCACGACCCAGATGTAGTGCAGCACGAACATCAGCAGCGCCCACGGCAGCGCGCGCAGGAACGCGGCAGTAGACGTCGCGATCATCGGCGCGGTGAGCGCGCGGAATGGCATCAACAGCCAGTGCATCGGGCCGGCATCGAGCACCGACGCGACATAGGCGGTGACTTCGCGCGGGCCTTCGAGATTGGCGGGTAGCGGCGCGTGGTCGCGTGCCCAGACGATGCACAGCGCAGCGATCGCGACGAGCACGAGGATCGCGACCAGGCGTCGCCAGATGGGGCGCACGCCCAGATCAAGCAAGCGTTCGCGCGTGAAGGACGCACCGAGGAAATGCAGGCGCGTGGTCGCGACGATCAGCCAGAGCGCGGTCGCGTACTGGAACGGGTTGATTCCCATCGCGCGCCCGCGCTGCAGCAGCAGCGAGAGCAGGAACACCGAGACGAAAAGCAGCAGCTGCGAACGGATGACGCTGAAGTGGATCAGCCCCGTGCGCGAGATCGGCGCGGGAAACAGGAAGGCGGCCTCGGCTTCGCTGAAACGCAGCGCCGCGCGATCGCTCGGAAAGATCCAGGCCGACAGCATGAACAGCAGCACGCCCACGGCCGCGAGCGATGCGATCACCTCGCCCATGCCGGGCGGCAGCATCATGAAGCGCACGTCGTTGCTGTGCGGACCGAGCATGTGGCGGAACACGAACGCATACAGATACGCCGCACCCGCGATCGCACCGATCAGGTACTTCGGCTGCTTGAGCCGGCGCACGCGCTGGCGGACGCGATTGGCCAGCGACAGCGTCTGCATGTACGCCAATGCGCCAACGACGGTATTCATCCGGGCGTCGCGCCCGGTGCGTCTTCGGTGGCGAGGAAGAACACGTCCTCCAGCGTCGCGCCGTCACCGGCGAACTTCGCGCGGATGTCGGCGACCGGGCCGTTCGCCATCGCCTGGCCGTCCTTGAGGATGAGCAGGTGCGTGCAGACTTCCTCGACGAGCCCGAGCAGGTGCGAGCTCAGGATGATCGACGCGCCCTGCGCCGCGAGGCTGCGCATCATGTCCTTCATGCGCCGCATGCCACGCGGATCGAGGCCGGTCAGCGGTTCGTCGAAGATCACCGCCTTCGGGCCGTGCAGCAGGCCGCAGGCGATCGCGAGCTTCTGCTTCATGCCGCGCGAGAGTTCGGCCGGCAGCAGATCCTGCTTGTCCGACATCTCGAGATCCGCGAGCAGCTGGTCGCCACGCGCCTTGTAGTCGCCGACGCCGTAGAGCCGTGCGATGAAGGCGAGGTGCTGCGCGACGGTGAGGTAGTCGAACAGGCGCGGCTCGTCCGGAATGAACGCCATCGTGCGCTTCGCGCCGACCGGATCGCTCGCGAGGTCGACCCCGCCGAGGCGGATCGTGCCCAGCGACGCCGGGATGATGCCGGCGACGCAGCGCAGCGTCGTCGTCTTGCCCGCGCCGTTCGGGCCCACCAGGCCCATGACCTCACCGGGCCGCACCGCAAAGGACAACCGGTCCACGGCGGTGAACTCGCCGTAGCGCTTGGTGAGGCTTTCGACTTCGATCATGCCGCTCCCCTTCGATGCGCCGATTGTGGAGCGCACCGCCGCCGGCGCAACCGCCGGTCGTAATGCCGCACCGGCCCGTTCCATCCATCGACCTCGCGGCCGCGGCGCATCGCGCCTATAACGACGACGTCCGCACCGGAGCCGCGTCCATGATCCAGCTCGTCATTCCCGCCCGCCGTCGCGATCTCGGCGGCTTCGAGGTCGGCCGCGTGCTGCCTGCGCCGCTGCATCGCATGGTCGGGCCCTTCATCTTCTTCGACCACATGGGCCCGGCCGACTTTCCGCCCGGCATCCCGCGCACGGTCGACGTGCGGCCGCATCCGCACATCGGCCTGTCGACGGTCACCTACCTGCTCGATGGCGAGATCATGCATCGCGACAGCGTCGGCTCCGAGCAGGCGATCCGCCCGGGCGAGGTGAACTGGATGACGGCCGGCCGCGGCATCACGCATTCGGAGCGCTTCGAGAAGGCGCGCGCGCAGGGCGACCGGCTGGACGGGCTGCAGGCGTGGGTCGCGCTGCCGGACCATCTGGAGGAAACCGATCCGGGTTTCGTGCACGTCGACGCGGCGCAACTGCCGGCGTTCGACGAGGCCGGCGTGCGCGGGCGACTGATCGCCGGCACTGCGCTGGGCCTGATCGCACCGGTGCCGGGGTCGTCGCCGCTGTTCTACCTGCACCTCGACCTCGAAGACGGCGCACGTTTCGTGCTGCCGCCGGATCATCCCGAACGCGCGTTCTACGTCGCCCGCGGCGCGGCGGAGATCGACGGCCAGCGCTTCGGCGTCGGCCAGATGGCGGTGCTGACGCCGGGCCGCAGCGCCGAGGTCGTTGCGCGCGGGCCGGCCACGGTGATGGCACTGGGCGGCGAGGCGGTGGGGCCGCGCTTCATCGAATGGAACTTCGTGTCCTCGCGCAAGGACCGCATCGAGGAGGCCAAGGCCGACTGGCGCGCCGGGCGCATGAAGTTGCCGGATCTGGACCACGGCGAGTTCATCCCGCTGCCGCCGGACCCGCCGCCGCCGGCGAATCCCATGTCCTGAGGCACCGTGCAGGTCCGCCGCCACGGGGCCGGTGATAAACTGCCGCGCCTGGTGGCGGCGCCCCGCGACGTCCACCGCTCCGACCCAATTTCGGCCCCGCGCGCCCGCAAGCGCGCCCAAGGTGGATCGTGCGCAATTACGACCTGGTGTTCCTCAAGAAGTTTTCGATGGTGATCGGCTTCCTCGTGCTGATCATGCTGAGCCTCATCCTCGCGGCGATGTACATCAACGGCACGCTGCCGCACGACCAGGATCCGGCGGTCAAGCGCCTCACCGAGGACCGCATCGCGCCGACCGGCGCGGTCTATGCCGGCCAGACCGGCGCCGCGCAGCAGGCCGCCGCGGCTGCGGCCGCCGCAGCCGCGGCCGCTTCGCAGGTCGCCTACGGCGGTACCAAGGACGGCTCGGTCATCTTCGGCAACCTGTGCTCGGGCTGCCACGGCTCGGGCGCCGGCGGCGCGCCGACGCTGGACCACTCGCACTGGGATGCGCGCCTCGCCAAGGGCAAGGACACGCTGCACAAGCACGCGATCGAAGGCTTCCAGGGCGCGGCGGGCGTGATGCCGGCCAAGGGCGGCAACCCGGCGCTGACCGACGAGCAGGTCATGGCCACGGTCGACTGGATGCTGGCCAACCTCAAGTAAGGCCCTGCACACCGAGCGCCACGACGCCGCCTCCGGGCGGCGTCGTCGTTTCCACGCCCCGCCGCGTACGCTGCCGCGCATGTCGAATCCCGCATTCCCCAGTCCGCCGCCGGCCGGTGTCGAAGCCGTCACCCTCGACGGCCCGGCCGGCCCGATCGAAGCCGTCGTCGATACGCCCGATGCGGACGTCGCCGCGCGCGACGTCGTCGCGATCGTCTGCCATCCGCTGTCCACCGAAGGCGGCAGCCTGACCAACAAGGTCGTGACCATGGCCGCGCGCGCGCTGCGCGAGCTCGGTGCGACGACGGTGCGCTTCAACTTCCGTGGCGTCGGCAAGAGCGCGGGCACCTTCGACAACGGCATCGGCGAGTCCGAGGACCTGCGCGCGGTGGTCGACTGGGTGCGTCGCGAAAAGCCGGGCGCGTCGCTCTGGCTCGGCGGTTTCAGCTTCGGCGCGTTCGTCTCGCTGCGCATGGCCGACGAGCTGCAGCCCGACCTGCTGTTCTCGATCGCCCCGCCCGCCGGCCGCGCCTGGGATTTCGACAACATGGGCCTGTACACCGGCCCGTGGTTCGTCATCCAGGGCGATGCGGACGAGATCGTCGAGCCGCAGCGCGTCTACGACTGGCTCGATCGCCTGTCCGAGATGCGCGCGCCGCCGACGGTCTTCCGCATCCCGGGTGCCAGCCACTTCTTCCACGGCAAGCTGATGGAGCTACGGCAGGCGATGAAGGACGGCGTGCATGCGGTGCTGCACGAAGCAACCTCGTCCGACGCGGCGCCGGGCGCCGGCGCGGCATGAGCGGCGTCCGCACGCCGTCCCGGCTCTACGACGAAGGCGTGGCGCGTGGCGACTGGCAGGCCGATCCGGCCCAGCGCCCCGCACTCGCCGAACTCGACCGTCTGCAGGCCGCGCTGCTCGATCCGCCGAAGCTGGGTCTGTTCGATCGCCTGTCGGGCAAGCGCCCCCCCGCGCCGCAGGGTCTGTATCTCTGGGGCGGCGTCGGGCGCGGCAAGACCTTCCTGATCGACCTGTTCTACGAATCGCTGCCGTTCCCGGAGAAGCAGCGCACGCACTTCCATCGCTTCATGCGGGAGATCCACGAGGCGTTGCGTACGCATGCCGGTGCGAGCGACCCGCTGGCGATCATCGCGAAGGAGTGGCGCGAGACCCTGCGCGTGCTGGTGCTCGACGAGTTCTTCGTCAACGACATCGGCGACGCGATGCTGCTCGGCCGCCTGCTCGAGCGCCTGTTCGCCGAAGGCGTCGCGCTGGTGACGAGCTCGAACACCGCGCCGAAGAACCTCTACAAGGACGGACTGCAACGCGACCGCTTCCTGCCCGCGATCCGGCTGCTGGAAGCGAACACCAAGGTGCTCTACCTCGACAGCGTCACCGACTACCGCCTGCGTGCGCTGACGAAGTCACCCGTCTACCGCGCGCCGCTCGATGCCGGGTCCGACGCGTGGCTGGCGACGCGCTGGCAGGAGCTCACCGCGCACGCACCGGTGCCGCATGCGCCGCTGCACATCGAAGGCCGCGAAATCCCGGTACGCAGCTGCAGCGACGGCCATGTCTGGTTCGACTTCGCCGCGCTCTGCGAAGGCCCGCGCGCGGCCAGCGACTACATCGAGATCGCGACCGAGCACCACACGGTGTTCGTCGGCGGCATTCCGAAACTCGACGACACCCGAGCCGATCCCGCGCGCCGATTCGTGCACCTGATCGACGAGCTCTACGACCGGCACGTCAACCTGGTCTGCGCCGCCGACGGCGGCCCGACGGAGCTGTATTCGGGGCAGAAACTCGCCGGCGCATTCGAGCGCACGGCATCACGGCTCATCGAGATGCAGTCGGCCGAATACCTCGCGCTGGAGCACCGCGGCTAGGCGGTGCTCCGGTCGCGACGTCAGTGCGCGGCGCGACGACGCGGGCGTTTGACGATCTCTTCGTCGACCCAGCCGAGATCGGCGTCGTCGCCGTCCCAGCCGTCGGCGTAGTTCACGCGACGGAACTCGTAGAGGTCGGTGGCTTCGCGCGCAATCATGCGTTCGGTGAGCGGACGCGGGTTGGACAACTGCGGCGTGGCGGCGAGCTTGGCAAGCATGGTGGCGACTCCCTGGAGGTCGTCGTCGACGCTAGGCACGCCGATTTCAAGCATTCGTGAAAGCGCGTCGACATCGCGCGCGTCGTTCAGCGGCCGTTCGTCACGCCAATCGTGTCGCCGGTCACTACCCTGTGCGCCCTATGCGATCGCTCTCCGGTTGCCTGCTCGCCGTCGTCGGCGTGGCGCAGGCGCAGTCCGCTCCTTCGGCCGCCGATCCGGTGCAGCTCGACCGCGTGCAGGTGATCGCCACGCGCGCGCCGCGTGCACTCGATCGCACGCCCGCCGCGGTGAGCGTGCTCGACGGCGCCGCGCTGGATACCAGCGGTAACGGCGCGACGCTCGCCGAGAAGCTCGTCGGCGTGCCCGGCGTGCTCGCGCGCACACGCCAGAACTGGGCGCAGGACGAACAGATCTCGATCCGCGGCTTTGGCACGCGCGCGAGCTTCGGCATCCGCAGCGTGCGCCTGTACGTCGACGGCATTCCCGCGACGATGCCGGACGGCCAGGGCCAGGTCTCGCACTTCCCGCTCGGCGACGCCACGCGCATCGAAGTGCTGCGCGGCCCGTTCGCCGCGCTGTACGGCAACGGCGCGGGCGGCGTCGTGCAGCTCACGACGGCGGATGGCGGTGAACCCGATCGCATCGGTGTCGATGCGTCGATCGGAAGTTTCGACACGTGGCGCGTCGGCGCGAACGCGCGCGGCGCGGTCGGCGGCGTCGACTACGCGGTCGGCGCCTCGCATTTCGCGACCGGCGGGTGGCGCGAGCACAGCCGCGCACGACGCGAGAGCGTCGACGCGAAGCTGCGGTTCGATGTCGCCGGCGGCGAACTCACGCTGCTCGGCAATGCCTTCGATTCGCCGGACACGCAGGACCCGCAGGGCCTGACGCGCGCGCAGGTCGAGGCCGATCCACGCCAGGCGAGCCCGAGCGCCCTGCTGTTCGACACGCGCAAGAGTGCGCGCCAGGTGCAGCTTGGTGCCGTATTCGATCGCTCGTCTGGCGCGACCGACGTGCGCGTGCTCGGCTACGGCGGACAACGCCACGTCGAACAGGTGCTGTCGACGCCACCTTCGGCGCAAGTGAACCCGCTGAGCGCCGGCGGTTGGATCGACCTCGACTCGCCGTTCGCCGGCGTCGACGCCCGCATGGCCTGGCGACGCGACGTCGCCGCGCGCCCGCTCGAGGTCGTGCTCGGGCTCGACGTGGAACAGCAGCGCCAGGATCGTCGCGGCTACGAGAACTTTGTCGGCACGCAGGTCGGCGTGCGGGGTGCGTTGCGGCAGGATCAGCGCGATCGCGTGCGCAACGTCGACCCGTACCTGCAGGCGACGTGGGACCTCACGCCGACGTGGAGCGTGAGTGGCGGCGTGCGCGCGAGCCGCGTGAGCTTCGACTCGCGCGATGCGTACATCACCGCCCGCAATCCCGACGACAGCGGACGCGTGACGTATTCGGCGACGTCGCCGGTGATCGGCGCGACGTGGCGGCGCTCCAGCACATGGTCGATGTACGCCTCGGTCGGCCGCGGTTTCGAAACACCGACGTTCAACGAGCTCGGCTACCGCAGCGACGGCGGCAGCGGCCTGAACTTCGCACTGCGGCCGATGCGCACGCGCAATGCGGAACTGGGTGCACGGTGGGACACGCACGGCGTGCGCGGCGAGCTCGCGCTGTTCGACAGCGGCACCCGCGACGAGCTCGTCGTGAACACCAGCGTCGGCGGCCGCACCACGTTCCGCAATGCAGGCCCGACGCGGCGTCGCGGCGTCGAAGGTTCGCTCGCGATTCCACTGGCCGAACGCTGGCGGCTCGATCTGTCCGGCACGTGGCTCGACGCCGAATTCCGGTCCGACTTTCCCGCCTGCACCGGCACCGGGTGTCGTGCGCCCATCGCGACGGTGCCCGCCGGCACGCCGCTGCCGGGCGTGCCGCGCTCGCAGGTCGTGGCGGCGCTGCGTTACGGCGGCGACACCGGGTGGCAGGCGCAGTTGACCCCACAGCACATCGGCGGTGTCACCGCCACCACTGCGGGCGACGTGCGCACGGAGGGTTACACGGTGCTCGACGCCAGCATCGGCTACCGCGTGCGCAACGACGCCGGCCACGGTCGCGTGTTCGCCGGCATCGCCAATCTCCTCGACCGCGACTATGTCGGCTCGGTGATCGTCAACGATGCGAACGGACGCTACTTCGAGCCGGGCGCTGGACGCACGCTCACGCTCGGTGTCGAGTGGCGCTGGGGCGACTGAGCGTCACGCACGGGCAACACATCGGCCGCGCGCGGTTTGTACGATCGCGTCTTTCCTCCCCGGAGTCGTTCGATGAAGTCCCGTGCCGCCGTCGCCTTCGCCCCCGGACAACCGCTGCAGATCGTCGAGATCGACGTCGCGCCGCCGCGCGCAGGCGAAGTGCTGGTGCGCATCACGCACACCGGCGTCTGCCACACCGATGCGTTCACGCTGTCGGGCGACGATCCGGAAGGCCTGTTCCCGGTGGTGCTGGGCCATGAAGGCGCGGGCATAGTGGTCAAGGTCGGCGAAGGCGTGACGTCGGTGAAACCGGGCGATCACGTGATTCCGCTGTACACCGCCGAATGCGGCGAGTGCCTGTTCTGCAAGTCGAACAAGACGAATCTCTGCGTGGCCGTGCGTGCAACGCAGGGCAAGGGCGTGATGCCGGACGGCACGTCGCGCTTCTCGTACGAAGGCCAGCCGCTGTATCACTACATGGGGTGCAGCACCTTCAGCGAGTACACGGTGGTGGCCGAGGTGTCGCTGGCGAAGGTGAATCCTGACGCGAATCCGGAGCAGGTTTGCCTGCTCGGCTGCGGCGTCACCACCGGCATTGGCGCCGTCCACAACACGGCCAAGGTGCAGCCGGGCGATTCGGTCGCGGTGTTCGGGCTCGGCGGTATCGGGCTCGCGGTGGTGCAGGGCGCGCGGCAGGCGAAGGCGGGCCGCATCATCGCGATCGACACGAACCCGTCGAAGTTCGACATGGCGCGGCAGTTCGGCGCGACCGACTTCGTCAATCCGCGTGAGCACGACAAGCCGATCCAGCAGGTGATCGTCGAGATGACCGGCTGGGGCGTCGACCATTCGTTCGAATGCATCGGCAACGTCGAGGTGATGCGCGCGGCGCTGGAATGCGCGCATCGCGGCTGGGGCCAGAGCGTGATCATCGGCGTCGCCGGCGCAGGCCAGGAGATCCGCACGCGGCCGTTCCAGCTCGTCACCGGGCGCAAGTGGATGGGCACCGCGTTCGGTGGCGTCAAGGGCCGCAGCCAGCTGCCGGGCATGGTCGAGGACGCGATGCGCGGCGACATCGAACTCGCGCCGTTCGTGACGCATACGATGCCGCTGGACGACATCAACCGCGCGTTCGACCTGATGCATGCGGGCGAGTCGATCCGCAGCGTGGTGCACTTCTGATGCAGCGCGTCGAATCGCATGCGTGCTTCGACGGCACGCAGGAGGTGTGGCAACTGCGGTCGGATGCGCTCGACTGCGATACGCGCATCGGCGTCTACCTGCCGCCGCAGGCATCGCAGCGCGCGTGCCCGGTGCTGTACTGGCTCTCGGGTCTGACCTGCACCGAGCAGAACTTCATCACCAAGGCCGGCGCGCAGCGCTACGCGGCCGAGCACGGCCTGATCCTCGTCGCGCCGGATACGAGTCCACGCGGGCCGGGCATCCCGGATGTGGAGGGTTACGACCTCGGCATCGGCGCGGGCTTCTATCTCGACGCGACCGAAGCGCCGTGGGATGCGCACTACCGCATGCACGACTACGCGGTGCGTGAGCTGCCGGCGCTGGTCGAAGCGAATTTCCCAGCGACGGACGCGCGCAGCATCAGCGGGCATTCGATGGGCGGGCACGGTGCGCTGGTCATCGCGCTGCGCAATCCCGGGCGTTACCGCAGCGTGTCGGCGTTCTCGCCGATCGTGGCGCCTTCACGCGTGCCGTGGGGCGAGAAGGCCTTCACGACCTACCTCGGCGACGATCGCGACGCCTGGCGTGCATGGGATGCCTGCGAACTTGTTGCGACCGCGCGCGAACGCCTGCCGCTGCTCGTCGACCAGGGCGAGGCCGACGAATTCCTCGCGCAGCAACTGAAACCGGAGCTGCTGCGCGAGGCCTGCGATGCGGCCGGCCATCCGCTCGAGTTGCGCATGCGACCCGGTTACGACCACAGCTACTACTTCATTGCGAGCTTCATCGGCGAGCACATCGCCCACCACGCCGCCGCGTTGCGCTGAAGATTACGGCGTCGCGGGCGCTTGGCCGCGACGCATCAGGTGCAGCACGACGTAGATCGCGATCAGCGCGCCGAGCGAAATCGCGATCGCGCGCCATTCGTCCGGCTTCAGCGTGAACAGGATCGCGATCATGATGCCGGCACCGATCAGCGGCATCAGCGCGCCGCCGGGCATGCGGAACGGCGTACCGCGTTCGACGATGCCGCGACGCTGCAGCTGCCACGCCGCGAGCGCAACCACCGCGTACACCACGCAGATCGCGCCGCCCGACACCGCGGCGAGTCCGTCGAACGAACCGCGCACGGCGAGGAAGCAGGCGATGCCGGCGTGCGTCAGCAGGCCCAGCAGCGGCACGCGGTGCGAGGCGCTCACGCGACCGTAGATCGACGGCAGGTAACCGTCGCGGCCGAGCGCGAACAGCAGTCGCGACGAACCCAGCAGGTTGCCGAGCAGGAAGCCCGCCATCGACACGCATGCCGTGGCGAGCAGCAACGTGCGGCCCGCGCTGAAGATCTTTCCCGCGGTGTCGGCGAGCGGCACCGGACTGGTCGCGAGCGCCGCACCGAGCACGCCCTGGCCGACGATCTGCAGGCCGAGATACAGCGCGACGACGAGCAGGATCGCGACCACCGTCGCGCGCGGCACCGTCTTCGACGGGTCGTCGAATTCACCCGACGGCACCAGCGCGGTTTCAAGGCCGGAATACGCGAACATCACCAGCACCAGCGAGCCGCCGAGCGCGGCGATCGACGGCACGTCGGCCGGATTAAAGCTCACCGCGCTCCAGTCCACGAACGGAATGCCGATGAGCACGAGCAACGCGAGCGGTGCGAGCTTGACGCTCGCGAGCGTCGCCACCGCGCGCGCGCCGAGCTTCACGCCGAACGCGTTTAGCAGGAACAGCAGGCCGTACGTGCCGATGATGAGTGCGGCGCGCGGCCCGGGTGCGTCCGTCGAAGGCGCGAGTTTCGCGACCTGCTGCGCGAACGATGCGGCGACGCCCGCACTCGATGCGACGTGGCTGATCCACATCAGCGCACCGGCGACGAAACCGAGAAACGGCCCGAACGCGACCGACACGTAGGTGTACGGCCCGCCGGTCGCATGCGCGCGGCTGCCTGCGGCCGCGAAGCACAACGCGATCGGAATGATCGCGATCGCACCGACGATCAGCGACAGCGGTGCGGCGGCGCCGACCTGCGTCGCCAGCGCACCCGGCATGCGGAAGATGCCGCCGCCGACGGTGGAATTGATGATGGCCGCGGCCAGCGCGAACACGCCGATGGCGCGGACGAGGGCGGCGTCGCCCTCGAGGGAACGGGACGGGGTGGTCGACATGCGGAGCCCATGAGCGGGAACTGCGGCGAGCGTCGCACGACGCGGCTTCGATTGCAGCCGGGCCGCTGGAACTCTGGAGTAGCATCGATCGCCCGTTTCCACCCGGATCTACGCATGCGCTTCACCCTGCTCGCCACCGCCCTCGCCGCCGTCCTCGCGACCAGCGCTCCGACGGCCCATGCCGCCGCGCGGCCGGAGGTCGATGCCGCCGCGAAGGCCGTGCAGGCGCAGGTGGTCGCGTGGCGCCGCGACTTCCATCAGCATCCTGAACTGTCGAACCGCGAGGAGCGCACCGCCAAGGTCGTCGCCGATGCGCTGAAGAAGATGGGCCTGACGCCGCGTACCGGCATCGCCCACCACGGCGTGGTCGCGATCATCGAAGGCGGCAAGCCCGGGCCGAAGCTTGCGCTGCGCGCCGACATGGACGCGCTGCCGGTCACCGAACGCGTCGACCTGCCGTTCGCGTCCAAGGTCACGACGACATTCAACGGCCAGACCACCGGCGTGATGCACGCCTGCGGCCACGACGCGCACACCGCCATGCTGCTCGGCATCGCGCAGTCGCTGGTGAAGATGCGCAAGGATCTGCCGGGCCAGGTGATGCTCATCTTCCAGCCCAGCGAGGAAGGGGCGCCGGTCGGCGAAGAAGGCGGTGCGTCGCTGATGCTCAAGGAAGGCCTGTTCAAGGACTTCAAGCCCGACGCCGTGTTCGGCATGCACGTCTTCTCGACGATCCCCGTCGGCCAGATCGGCGTACGCAGCGGTCCGGAGATGGCCGCGAGCGATCGGTTCGCGATCACCGTGCACGGCAAGCAGACGCATGGCGCGCGCCCGTGGGGCGGCGTGGATCCGATCGTGACCGCGAGCGAGATCGTGACCAGCGCGCAGGCCATCGTCGCGCGTCGCACCGACATCGCCAAGCTGCCGGCCGTGGTGAGCTTCGGCGCGATCAACGGGGGCATCCGCTACAACATCATTCCGGACGACGTGAAGCTGATCGGCACCATCCGCACCTTCGACGAAGGCATGCGCCAGAAGGTGTTCGCCGACCTGAAGAACGTCGCCGAGCATGTCGCCGCCGCCAACGGCGCGACCGTCGAAGCCAACGTGCCGGACACGCTCGGCAATCCGGTCACCTACAACGATCCGGCGCTGACGCAGAAGATGCTGCCGAGCCTCAAGGCCGTCGTCGGCGACGCCAACGTCATCGAGCCACCGCTGCAGATGGGCGCCGAGGATTTCTCGTTCTACGCGAAGGAAGTGCCCGGCCTGTTCTTCTTCGTCGGTGCGACCAGCATCGGCGTCGATCCGCAGACCGCGCCCAGCAATCACTCGCCGGAGTTCAAGCTGGACGAGCAGTCACTCGACGTCGGCGTGCGCGCAATGCTGGAAGCCACGCTCGACTACCTCGACGCCCCGCAGGCCGGCGCGTGATGGACAGCTCGATTCCGCTCGGCCGGCACGTCGACTACCCGACGACCTACGACGCGTCGCTGCTGTTTCCGATCGCGCGCTCGCAGGGCCGCGAGGAAATCGGCATTCGTGGCGAACCGTCCTTCATCGGCTTCGATCGCTGGCATGCCTACGAGCTGTCCTGGCTCGACGCGCGCGGCAAGCCGCACGTGGCGACGGCGACGATCTGCGTGCCGGCGAGCACGCCGAACCTGGTCGAATCGAAGTCGCTCAAGCTCTATCTCAACTCGTTCAATTCGACCGTGTTCGAGAGCTATCACGAAGTCCGCGATCGCATCGCGCGCGATCTGTCGGCCGCCGCGGGCGGCGACGTCACGGTGAATTTCGGCCTGCCGCCGGTGGACCGCCGCCGCCCGGCCGTCCTGCTCGACACGCTCGAGACCGACATCACCTGCTACGGCCCGCCGAACGCGAAGCTGCTCGCCATCGACGCCACCCGCGGCGCGGTCGAGGAAACCCTGACCAGCGAGCTGCTGAAGTCGAACTGCCCGGTGACCGGTCAACCGGACTGGGCGCGCGTCACCATCGCGTATCGCGGCGCCGCGCTCGATCACCCGAGCGTGCTGCGCTACCTCGTCTCGTTCCGCGACCACTGCGAATTCCACGAGCAGTGCGTCGAACGCATCTACACGGACCTGTCCGCGCTCGCGCGGCCCGACATGCTGTCGGTGGAAGCGCGCTACACGCGCCGTGGCGGCCTCGACATCAATCCGTGGCGTGCGACGCCCGGCACTCCCGCCCCGCCCGCGGCGCGCGACGAACGGCAATGAAGTTGGCGGCAGTTCACGACGAACTGCCGCCCGCTTAACAACGGGGATGCCACGGTGGCCGCGCTCCAACAGAGGCCACTCCCATGTCCCCGCAGAATCCCGATTTCTCGAACGTGCGTTCGGGCACGTCCTCCGTGCCGTCGACGCCGGATTTCTCCAACGTGCAGGACGGCACCAGCACCGTGCAGGCCGGCGGTGGCGGTGCGTCGCAGCACTACACGGTGCAGCCGGGCGACACGCTGTCGCACATCGCCAAGCACTTCTACGGCAAAGCCAACCACTGGCACGCCATCTTCGACGCGAACCGCGACCAGCTCGATAACCCGGACCTGATCCGTCCCGGCCAGGTGCTGGTCATTCCCGCGCGCGATTCCACCAACTGAGAGGAGACGTTCCGATGATCCGTACCGCTCCCCGCGTCCTTGCCGTCGCCATGATCGCCGCGCTCGCGCTGGTCGGCTGCAAGAAGCACGACGAAACGCCGGTCGCGACCGAGCCGGCCCCGGCCGCGACCACGCCGGCCACCACCGAACCCGCACCGATGCCGACGCCCACGCCGAGCACGCCCGCGGCGTCGACGAGCGTCACCGGCCTGCAGCTCGGTTCGGCCGTCGGCGCCGACAACAAGGTCGGCACGCCAGCGATGGCGTTCGGCACCAAGGACACGATCTATGCGTCGGTGAACACCGCCCCCAACACCACCGGCAAACTGGGCGCGCACTGGACCTACCTCGGCGCCGACGGCAGTGCCGCCCCGACCGACGTCGACACCCAGAGCAAGGACGTCAGCGGCGCCGCGGCGGCCACGCACGAGTTCCACGTCAGCAAGCCCGACGGCTGGCCGCCCGGCAAATACCACGTCGACATCACGCTGGATGGCGCGACCGTGCAGTCGATGGATTTCGAGGTGAAGTGACACGCGGCATGACGTCGTGACACACGGGGCGCGACCGGCCGGTTGCGCCCCTTTTTTTCGCCCTGTGGGCCGCGTCGCACTACCATGTCGCGCCCGCCGTACCGAGTACCGCCATGAAAGTCGCCCCGCCGCTGTCCGACGCGCAGATCGAGCGCCTGTCCGAACTGCTCGACCAACGCGCCGTGCCATTCAAGGGCTTCAACCTGGAAGCGCTCGACGGCTACCTCACCGCGCTCGCGCTGTCGCCCGAAGCGGTGACGTTCGAGGAGTGGGAGACGCCGGTCTGGGGCAGCACGCCGCGCTGGGCCGACGAGGACGAGGCCCGCGACGTGCGCGCGCTGCTCGCCACCCACGCCGCCACCGCCGAACAGCGCGTGCGCTACGGTGACGATGATCTGCCCGACACCTACGCGCCGCTGCTGTGGCTGCCGGAAAACCTCGACGAGCACGAGGACGACGAACTCGACGTCGGCCGCGACTGGGCGATGGGTTTCTTTCGCGCCGTCGAACTGCGCGAGGCCGCGTGGGAGAAGTGGCTGGACGAAAACGACTGGATCGAGGAGATCTTCGACCTGCTCGATCGCCTGGCCAGCGGCGAAGTCGTCGCCGAGGACCCGACGCAACCGGGCACGCCGATCGCCTACAAGGAACGCCTCGAGATCATCGGCAGCCTGCCCGGCATGCTCAACGACCTGCACCACCACCGCATTGAAGCACTGACCCCGCGCGAACCGATCCGACGCGCGGAGACGCCCGAACGCAATGCGCCCTGTCCGTGCGGCAGCGGGAAGAAGTACAAGAAGTGTTGTGGGGCGAGCAGCGGCGCTTAAGACGCGCAGCGTCTTGCCGCTGCGAGCGCCATCGCGCCTAGCGATGGCCGGGTGGTGCACCGACTGCGACACACGCCGAAGCCCTGCCCCAAGGCGTGCTCATCACCCGGAACATCACTGGCACCGCCGCGGGTAGCGAGCGCACGTCCTGCCGTTTTGGCATTTCGTCGCGCCGCGCGAGGACCGGCCGTGACCCCCGACATGCCGTGCAAGGGGTTGCGTGTCGCGACGAGGAATCGCGGCGGAGTCATCGCCGCACGCGTCGCAGCGGGTCGTGTCCGACGAACGCCGCAGCCGTCGCATCAATCGATGGCGACAGCCGCATCCCGTCGCGCATCCACCGGCGCCCGCACCGCCTCATGCCGCGCGACCGGCAATGTGGCCAGCACATCCGCAAACCCACGCGGCAATCGAAACGTCGACAACCACCCGCGTCGCGTCCCCGTCAGCACACGCAACATCATTCCGCGTGCGACCGGCAGTCGTGAGAGCGGGTGGAACGTGAGGTCACGAATCCGCGCCGCCGCGTCGCGTTCGGACTGGAACAGCGGCGTCAACGCACGACTCCAGAAGTGATACGCCGAAAGGTGCGCGCGTCGCTCGCGCTCGTAACGCTGCAGCGCGGTCGGAACCATCGCTTCAGCACGCAACGCATCGCGCAACGCCTGTGCATCGAGCAGCGCCATGTTCACGCCCTGCCCCAGCTGCGGGCTCATCGCATGCGCGGCGTCGCCCAGCAGCACGGCGCGGCCGCGATGCCAGTGGCGATGCGTGGTATCGCGATAGCGCGCCTGCGCGAGTGCGTTCGGTGCGTCGATACCATCGAGACGTGCCAATGCCTCGGGCCAGACCTCGGCGACGTCACGCCGCCACGCCTCGCGATCGACATCCACCCGATCGAGTTCGCCGACCGGCACGCTCCAGAAGAAACTCAATCGCGGCACCGGGTCATCCGGTCGCGTGCCGACCGGCAACATGCCGGCCATGCGACGCGCGCGGATGTAGCGCTGCTTCAGCACATCGGCCGACGCCCAGTCACCCATCGGCGCGAGGCACCACTGCGCACCCCAGGGATACGGACGATCGAGCGCGGCCGCGGCGACGCGCGAACGCAGCACCGAAGCCGCGCCGTCGGCGACGATCACCAGATCGAAACCCGAATGACGCCTGCCATCACCATCCACCAGCGCACCGCGCTCGACGTCGACATCGACGATGCGATGTCCGCGATGCAGGACGCGGTGCTCGGTCCATGCCGCGTCGAGCAACTGGAACAGCGCGCCGCGCTGCAGGCCGAGGCCGAACAGGCGCGCGTCGAGCTCGGCGTAGCGCATGTCCATTACCGCGCGACCGGTCGCCGTCTCGCCGTAGAGGCTGGCGATGCGCGCGCCATGCATGCAGGCGGCGTCGAGCAGGCCCATGTCCCACAGCACCGCCTGCCCGACCGGCTGCAGCAGGAAGCCGGCGCCGACCGGGCCGAGTTCTGCGGCGCGTTCGAACACTTCGACGCGATGCCCGTCGCGCGACAGCAGCACCGCGGCGGCCTGGCCGCCCGTGCCGTAGCCGACGATCGCGATGCGCAACGGCGTTCGCATGGTCAGGTTCCCTTCGACACCCTGCAGTCCACGCGGCAACCCCGGTCAGAAGACCAGGCGCAGGCCGGCGACGATGCGCGTGTCGTGGGCATCCTCGTCATGCGCACGACGGAATGTCGCCGTATCGCCGTACGCATGCTCGACTTCGACACCCAGGTACGGCGCGAATTCGCGCGTGATCTCGTAACGAAGCCGCGCGCCGGCCTCGAACGACGACAGGCCGCTGCCGAGGCCACGCGCGGGATCATCGCGCCCGTACGCATCGGCTTCCGCACGCCACTGCAGGATCCAGCGATTCGTCAGCAGCGTGTCGTACTCGGCTTCGACGCGCGCGGCGGTTCGGCCGCTATCACCCACGTAGCCGGTCGCGCGCAGCTCGATCTTGTACGGCGTGACACCCTGCACGCCGATCGCCGCCCAGTTGCGTGATGGTCCGCCTCCAGTGTCATGGCGCACCCCGGCGACGACATCCCACCACGGCGCGACGAGCCGGCCGTACAGCAGCTCGACACTCGCATGCTCGAGCCGCCCGGCATCGGTGCGACCTTTCGCACGCAACCACGCGCGGTTCACGTCGCCGCCCAGCCATGCGGTGATTTCGGTTGCAGCGCCCTCGCCGTCGTCGACCTCCAAGCGATCGACACGCGTGAACAGATGGACCTCGCGATCGTGCATCGCATGCGGCGTCAGCGGCGCGAACGCGGCAGCGCGATCGGCGTCGGTCGGCACGGGGACGGGCGTGTAGGGCGCGGCCTGTTCCTTCGTCTGCGACATGTCCATCGTCGGCATGTCGTGCATGGAATGGTCCATGCCCTGCATCGTGTGTGCCGCGTGCGGATCGGGCGACGGTGCAGGCGTGGCGGAAGCCGGCGGTGCCTTGGCGTTCGTAGCCTCGGCCGGCGGCGGCTGCATCGCGTGCCCCATCTGCGACATGTCATGCCCCGCATGCTGCGCGCGTGCCGCCAACGACACCGCGATCAACGCGGCGAACACCGGACGCGCGCTCACTCGCGCACCTCCACCGTGCGCATCATTCCCGATTCCATGTGGTAGAGCAGGTGGCAGTGATACGCCCAGCGGCCGAGTGCGTCGGCGCGCACGCGATAGCTGCGGCGACTGCCGGGCGGCATGTCGACGGTGTGCTTGCGCACCATGAAGGCGCCGGCATCGTCCTCGACATCACTCCACATGCCGTGCAGGTGGATGGGGTGCGACATCATGGTGTCGTTGACCAGCACCACGCGCACGCGTTCACCGTACTTGAGCTGCAACGGCGCGGCGTCGGCAAACTTGGTGCCGTCGAACGACCACGCGAAGCGCTCCATGTGGCCGGTCAGATGCAGTTCGACGCTGCGCCCCGGTTCGCGCCCATCCGGATCATCGAACAGGCTGCGCAGCATCGAATAGCGCAGCACGCGACGGCCGTTGTCGCGTAGACCGTTGCCGGGATCGTCGAGTCGCGACGTCGGCGCCATCGCCTGCATATCGACCAGCGGATTGCCGACTTCGCTCGCCGGATGCACGGGCGCCGTCGACGATGCGGCGTGCGTCATGCCCGGCATGGCGCGATCCATGCCGGCCATCTGCGAATGATCCATGCCCGCCATGTCGTGCGGCATCGCCATGCCGGCGTGCTGCGAATGATCCATTCCCGGCATCGCGTGTCCGCCGTGCGCCATGTCGGCCATGGTGAGGATCGGGCGTGGATCGAGTGCGGGCACCGGCGCGCGCAGGCCTTCGCGCACGGCGAGGGTGCCGGAGACGAAACCGGTGCGCGCGCTGTCCTGCACGAAGATCGTGTAGGCGTCCTGCCCGCGCGGTTCGACGATGACGTCGAACGTCTCCGCCGCCGCCATTCGGAATTCATCGACGGTCACCGGATGCACGTATTGCCCGTCGACGGCGACGACCGTCATGTCGAGGCCGGGAATGCGCACGTCGAAATACGTCATCGACGAGCCGTTGATGAAGCGTAGCCGCACCTTCTCGCCCGGCGCGAACAGGCCGGTCCAGTTGCCCGGTCCCGTCGTGCCGTTCATGAGGTAGGTGTAGGTGTTCGCGTTGACGTCGGACAGATCACTCGGCGTCATGCGCATGCGGCCCCACATGCCGCGATCGCCGAGCGTCGCGCGCAGGCCGTCCTTCGACGCGTCGCGCATGAAGTCGCCGACGGTGCGTCGATAGACGTTGTCGTGGCCCGGCATCGTCTTCAGGCGCGCGAACAGTGCCTCCGGCGCGAGGTCGGTCCAGTCCGACAGCAGCACGACGTGCTCGCGCTGGTACGAAAACGGTTCCGGTTCGACGGGGTCGATGATCAGCGCGCCGTACAGGCCGGCCTGCTCCTGGAACGCGGAGTGCGAGTGGTACCAGTAGGTGCCGGCCTGGCGCACGTCGAAGCGGTAGACGTAGGCCTCGCCGCGGTGAATCCCGTCGAACGACAGGCCCGGAACGCCGTCCATGTTCGCGGGCAGCACGATGCCGTGCCAATGCAGCGAGGTCTCGTGGCCGTGCACGGAATTCGCCGGCAATGCATTGCGCACGCGCAAGGTTGCGGTGGTGCCCTCGCGCAGGCGCAGCGTCGGTGCCGGCAGCGAACCGTTCACCGTCACCGCAGTGCGCACGCGACCGGTGAAGTTCACCGGTGTTTCGCCGATCACCAGATCGAGGTCGGCGCCGCGCAGCTCCGGCACCCGCGGCGCCTGCACGACACCCGAGGATGCACGCGATCCGAACGCGAGCATCGCGCCGCCGGCGGCGAGACCCTGCACGAAGCGGCGGCGTGAGAGAAGAGTGGCGCGGCTCGTGCCGGCGTCGAAGGATGGAAATAGCATGAAAGTCCGCAGTCGAGGTGGTCACGCCTGGCTACGCCACGCATGAACGCGCGGCATGACGACACTCAGGGTAGCGAACCCCAAAGTTGCGGTGGTTATCCGCCTCCGGTCGGTGCCGGCGCAACGGCGGACATCGCCGGCGTAGGCGTGATCTGGCACCCCATCGGCGCGTCCGGAAGTGCGATCGCCGACGCCACCGTGATCGCCGGCCGCATCGCGTGATCGAACGTCGAACGTCGTGTCTCCACGGTGCCGCCAGCGGCGACGAAGGGCTCTTCGCGCCCGGGGCCGACCAACGCATCGAAGACCTGCGGATTATCAACGTCATACAGCCCACCGCGATCACCGCAGGCGATCAGATGGTGATGCCCACCGACGGTCACGTAACGACCGACGACGTATTCGGTGTGGATCGCCGGAACGTGGGTCATGTGCATGCTCGCGCAGCCGGCGAGGACCACGGTCGACACGACGCACAGCAGCACGGTTCTCATGCGCGCTCCTTGGCCGGTCGACGGGGCCGGCCGCCGCGAGCGGATCGTCGCGGCACCCCCATCATGCGCCCAGCCGCGCGGGCGTGCAGCCCGACACGCGTTGCTGCATCCACCGCCGCTTATGCTTGCGACTTCCCTGCCCATCGGAGCCGCCATGCGCGCGTCCCTGCTCGCCCTCGCCACCGTCCTCGCCCTGTCGGGTTGCCAGACCGCACCGGTCGCGACCGATGCGCCGCCGGCGATGCCCGCGCCGTCGCAGACGGCCGATGCCCGCTTCAAGGCGGTGTCCGACGCCTGGCTCGACCGCTGGATGGCGCTCAACCCGGTCGCGGCGACGCAGTTGGGCGACCACCGCTTCGACGATCGCATCGACGACCTGTCCGCCACCGGTCGCCAGCAGCTGGTCGACTTCAGTCGCGATCTGCTGACCCGACTCGACGCCATCGACCGCACGCAGCTCACGCGTGAGAACCAGGTCGACGCGCTGATCCTGCGCAACCAGTTGCAGAGCGACATCTGGAACATGGAGACGTTCCAGTCGTGGGCGTGGGACCCGCAGGTCTATAACGGCCTCGCCGGCGGCGCGATCTACAACTTGATGGCGCGCGAGTTTGCGCCGATGCCGCAGCGCCTGAAGTCGGCGACCGCGCGCATGGAGCAGATTCCGGCGCTGTTCGCGCAGATGCGCGCCAACCTCGACCCCGCGCGCGTGCCGCTGATCCACGCGCAGACCGTCGCCAAGCAGAACGCCGGCGTGCTGCAGCTGGTCGATGAATTCATCACGCCGAATGCGGGCCAGCTCACGGGTGCGGACCGCACGCGCCTGGACGCCGCCGTCGCCAATCTGAAGAAGGCCGTCGCCGACCAGCAGACGTGGCTGGACAAAACGCTGGTGCCGAACGCCAAGGGCGACTTCCGCATCGGCGCCAAGCTCTACGACCAGAAGCTGCAGATGGCGCTGATGTCGTCGCTGTCGCGGCAGGAGATCGGCGAGCGCGCCAAGGCCGAACTCAGCCGCGTGCGCGGCGAGATGTACGGCATCGCGCGGACCGTGCTCAAGGGCAGGAAGGGCGCGCCGCCGCTCCCGGCGAACCCGACGGACGACCAGCGCCAGAAGGCGATCGAAGCCGCGCTGGAACTCGCGTATCGCGACCATCCGGCGCGCGACGGCGTGGTCGACGCCGCCAAGGCCGCGCTCACGCAGGCCACGCAGTTCGTGCGCGACAGGAATCTCGTCAGCGTGCCGAACGATCCGGTCAAGGTGATCCTGATGCCCGAATTCCAGCGCGGCGTTGCGGTCGCGTACTGCGATTCCCCGGGTCCGCTGGACAAGGGCCTCGACACCTACTTCGCGATCTCGCCAATTCCGGACGACTGGACCAAGGAGCAGACCGAATCGTTCCTGCGCGAATACAACTCGCGCATGATCCATCTGCTCACCATCCACGAGGCGATGCCGGGCCATTACCTCGAAGGCGCGTACTCGGCGCGCTATCCGTCGACGCTGCGCGGCGTGCTGCGCTCGGGCCTGTTCGCGGAAGGTTGGGCGGTCTACACCGAGAACCTGATGACGACGTCGGGTTACATGAACAACGATCCGCTGTTCCGCCTCGTGCAGCTCAAGTTCTACCTGCGCACGATCGGCAACGCGATCCTCGATCAGGGCGTGCACGTCGACGGCTGGAGCCGCGAACAGGCGATGCACCTGATGATGCACGACACCTTCCAGCAGGAACGCGAGGCGGCGGGCAAGTGGGTGCGCGCGCAGCTCAGCTCGGCGCAGCTGCCGACCTATTTCGTGGGCGTGCAGGAGCAGTACGACACGCGCAAGGCGGTCGAAGCGAAGGAAGGCGCGGCGTTCAACGTTAAGGCCTACCACGACAAGGTGCTGAGCTACGGCGCGCCGCCGGTGCGTTTCGTGCGCGAGCTGATGACGGATCAGCCGATCGAGTGATCGGCGCGGCGGCCCCCGCGATGACCGCGGCAGCGACACCTGCAGTGCGCTGCCGCGGCCTGGTCAAGACCTACGGTCGCGGCGACGCCGCCACGCCGGCGTTGCGCGCGCTCGACCTCGACGTGCAGGCCGGCGAGCTCACGCTGCTCGTCGGCCCGTCGGGCTGCGGCAAGACGACCCTGCTGTCGATCATCGCCGGACTGCTCGCGCCGGATGCCGGCAGCTGCGAAGTGCTGGGTCAGTCGTTGGCCACGCGGCCGGAAGTGGAACGCGCCGCGTTTCGCCGTCGGCACCTCGGCTTCGTGTTCCAGAACTTCAACCTGCTGCCGTCGCTGACGGCGGCGCAGAACGTCGCCGTGCCGCTGCTGCTGCAGGGCATGCGCGAACGTGATGCGATCCCGCACGCACGCAGCGCACTCGCGACGCTCGGGCTCGACGGCCGCGGCAATGCCTGGCCGTCCACGCTCAGCGGCGGTCAGCAGCAGCGCGTCGCGATCGCGCGTGCGCTGGTGCATGCGCCCGACCTCGTCGTCTGCGATGAGCCGACCAGCGCGCTCGACCACGCGACCGGCCAGGCGGTCATGCAGCAGCTGCGCGACATCGCCCGCGATGCGACGCGGGCGCTTCTGGTGGTGACCCACGATCCACGCATCTACGACTACGCCGATCGCATCGTGGAAATGGACGATGGCCACGTCATCGACGACCGCGACGGACCGGCACGGACTTCCGCATGAAACGACTCTGGATTCTCGGTGGGCTGGCGGTCCTCGGGCTGGTGATCGCGGCGGTCGCCGTGTTCACCACCGGGCGCACGTCGACGCCGCCCGCGCCTGCGGCCGCCGTGCCCGCCCCGCCGTTTCCCGCGTTCGTCGTCGGCAGCGGCATCACCGAGACCGGGCGCGGCAACGTCGCGATCGCCACCAACGTGACGGGCGTGGTGCGCGAAGTCGACGTGCAGGTGGGTGATCGCGTCGCCGCGGGCGCGCCGCTGTTCGCCATCGACGACCGCGACGCACGCGCGAAGCTCGCAACCGCGCGCGCCTCGGTGCAGGAGGCGCGCGCACGCCTCGCGCAACCGCTGCATCGCCTCGGCTATCTCGAACGGCTCGACGCCGCCGGCCGCCAGCTGATCAGCCGCGACAGCGTCACCGCCGCACGCGACGATGTCGCCGCCGCACGCGCGACGCTCGCCGCCGCCGAAGCCGGCGAACGGCAGGCGCTGACCGATCTCGACCTTCTCGTCGTGCACGCACCGCGCGCGGGCCGCGTGCTTCAGGTGAATGCGCGCGTGGGCCAGTACGCGGACAACGCGGGCGCGACACCGCCGGTGCTGATGGGCGACGACGACCGCCTCTACCTGCGCGTCAACGTCGACGAATCGGATGCGTGGCGCGTGAAGCCGGGCGCGCCGGCGGTCGCGATGGTGCGCGGTGAACCGCGCCTGCGCATCCCGCTGAAGTTCGAATATGTCGAGCCGTACGTGACGCCGAAGCCGGTGCTGACCGGCCAGGGCACCGAACGCCCGGACCTGCGCGTGCTGCAGCTCGTCTACAGCTTTCCGCGCGGCGATCTGCCGGTGTATCTCGGCCAGCAGATGGACGCCTACATCGAAACATCGAGGGCGCCACGCTGATGTGGCGCGTGGCGCTGCGCATGCTCGCCGCCGACCGCGCGAAGTTCGCGGGGCTGGTGTTCGGGCTGGCCTTCACCTCGTTCCTGGTGACGTTCGCGGCGTCGTACTTCTGCGGCTTCATGACGAATGGCTACGCGCTGGTCAGCGAGAACCCGCAGGTCGAGGTGTGGGTGATGGATCCGGCGGTCGAAGCGGTCGAGCAGACCACCAATCTGCCGCCATCCGCACTCGAACGCGTGCGCGGCGTGCCGGGCGTGCTCGATGCACGACCGTTGCGGCTGGCGTCGATCGACGCGCGCTTCGCGAACGGTCGCGTGTTGCCGGTGCAGGTCGTCGCGGTCGACGAGATCACGCTCGACGGCGTGCCCGCATCGACCACGCCCGCTGCGGTCCTGCGCGAAAGCGACAGCGCGCTGGTCGACGCCGGCGCGACCGAAGGCAAGCTGCTCGCGCCGCTGCGTGCAGTCGATCGCTGGCCGCATGACGGACCGCACCTCGACGCGCCCCTGCGTGCGCTCGCCGGTGGCGACGAGCTACTCATCAACGACCGCATCGTGCAGGTGCGCGGCGTCACCGCGATCCACCCCCGCTTCCCGCCGCGCCCGCTGGTCTACATGACGCGCGGCACCGCGCTGCAGGTGCTGCCTTACGAACGTCGCGACACCACCTTCGTCCTCGTGCGCGCGATGCCGGGGACCGATGCGGCCGCCCTCGCGGCGCGCATCAGCGCAGGCACGGGGCTGCGCGCGCGCACGTCCGACGATCTGATCAGCGACACCGTGCGCTGGTACCTCGTCAATTCCGAGGACGTCGGCGACATCAGCGCGATGCTCGTGCTGGCGATGACGATGGGGCTCGGTGTCAGCGGCATCATGCTCTACCTATTCACGCATGATCGTCGCCGCGATTACGCCGTGCTTCGCGCGATGGGCCTCGCCCCGCGCACGCTGTCGGCGATGGTCGTTCTGCAGGCGCTGACCGCCGCGGCCATCGGTGCCGGCATCGGCCTGGGCGTGTGTGCGATCGCGGGGGTCGTGGCGATGCACTTCGGTTTCCCGTTCCGCATGCTGGTGTACACGCCGCTCGCGGGCGTGGCGGCGGTGCTGATCGTCGCGGTCGCCGGCACGCTCACAAGCCTCGCGCCGGTGCGTCGACTGCAACCGGTCGAGGTGTTCGTGATGCGCTGAGTGCGGGCGTAATGCCCGAGCCGGTTGATCTTCACCCTCAGCGTTTCGCGTTCGCCCCGTCGCGGACGTGAGCATCGCGTGAAATCGCGACACGTCGCGCGTTGTGCTCGATCCAGCGACGTCAAGGCTTGCGGCGACACGGTTACCGGGCGAGCATCTCCCGATGGCGGGTGCAGTGATGACGTCGGACCTTCGCCGGTTCGTCGTCGCGAAAATCCATTCGGTTCCGATGCTCGAGGCGCTGCTGTTGCTGCGCTCGCGCGACGACGGCTGGGCGACGGGCGAACTCGCCGCGCGCCTCTACCTGCCCGAGTCGCGGGTGCGCCAGCTTCTCGGCGAGCTCTGTCATGAGCGCTTGGCGACGATGGACGGGGACCGCGCGCGTTATGCGCCGACGAGTGCGGACGTCGAGCAGATCGTCGACGCGCTCGCCGCGACGTACAGCCGCCATGTCGTGGCGGTCACCGAGTTGATCCACTCCGGCGTGGGGCGCCAGGCGCGCGACTTCGCCGATGCGTTCGTATTGCGGAGGGACGAGTGAGCATCGCCATCTACGTGCTGTGCGCGCTCGCCGCGCTGGGCTGCGCGGTACTGCTGGGCCTGGGCGCGCGCCGCGTGCGTTCGCGCATGCTGGTGTGGAGCGCGATCTGCTTCGGTTTGCTCACGCTCGCGAACATCGTGCTGGTGCTCGACTTCGTGGTCTTTCCGGGGCCCGACGTCAGGCTGTGGCCGGTGCGGCAGGGTCTCTCGGTGCTGGCCATCGGCGCGCTGATCTACGGACTCATCATGGAGGACCGCTGAGTGCAGCTCTTCCTGCTCGGCATGATCTCGATGGGCTCCGCGGTGGTGGCGCTGCTGTTCATGCGCTTCTGGCGCAGTGGACGTGATCGCCTGTTCCTGTGGTTCGCCTCTGCGTTCGCGCTGGAAGCGATCAATCGTGCGGTCTTCGCCTGGGAGGGCGCGCGCGACGAAGCGGCGACGCCGTACCTGATCGCACGCCTGGTGTTCTTCCTGTTGATCCTCGTCGGCGTGATCGACAAGAACCTGCGCGCGCGCCGCGGACGCTGAGCCTCGAACGCGTATCGCATCAGTCAATCGACGACAGACGCACCAGGCCATCGATCGGCATGCGCAGGTAGCGCAGGCCGTTCGCATCGGGTTCGGGCAGACGACCGGCGCGGATGTTGACCTGCAAGGCGGGCAGGATCAGGCGCGGCACCGGCAACGTGGCGTCGCGCGCACGGCGCATCTCGACATAGCGCGCCGCGTCGACACCGGCGAGATGCACATTGCTGTCGCGCTGCGCATCGATCGACCACTCGCCCTGCGGCTCGCGATCCTTGGGATAGTCGTGGCAGAGGAACAGGCGGGTCCCCACCGGCAGCGTTAGCAGGCGGTCGATCGATGCACGCAGTTGCGCCGCGTCGCCACCCGGGAAATCGCAGCGCGCAGTGCCGGTTTCCGGCGCGAACACCGTATCGCCGACGAACGCCGCATCGCCGACGACGTAGCTCAGCGAGTCGCCGGTGTGGCCGGGCGTCGCGATCACGCGGGCATCGAGATCGCCGATGCGGAAGGTATCGCCGTCATCGAACAGGCGTTCGAACTGGCGACCGTCCGCGATGAACTCGTCACCGAAACCGAACAGCGCCTTGAAGCGACGCTGCACGTCGACGATGCCGCGGCCGATCGCGACCGGCGCGTCGTAGCGATCTTTGAACCATGCAGCAGCGGTGAGGTGGTCGGCATGCGCATGCGTTTCCAAAATCCATTCGACGCGCAGGCCGTGCGCATCGACGAACGCGGCCACCGCTTCGGCGGACCGGGTCGACACCCGCGCGGCGACAACGTCGTAGTCCAGCACGGGATCGATGATCGCGGCGGCGCCACCGTCGCGGTCGTAGACGACATAGGTGAACGTGCTGGTGTCGGGGTCGTAGAACGGGGCAACGCGGGCGGGCGTGGTCATGGCGACCTCGGGCATTCCGTGCACGGATGCGTCGATGGTGCCACGCGCACGTGGCGGCGAATCAGCCGCTGCGACGCACGCTGCCGATCGGCAGCGTGTCGACGCGCGTCATCTCGCCGGACTCGAACGCGGCGCGGTCGCGCAGCCAGTCCTCGAACATCGCGGTGGCGTCCTCGCCCCAGAACACCTCGCCGTCGGCGGCAAAGGTCGGTACGCCGAACACGTGGTCGGCGACGGCGGCTTCGAAGTTGGCCTGCAGCTGCGCCTTCACGTTCGGGTCGGCGATCGCGGTCGCGGCGTCCAGGTTCAGACGTTCGGCAACGGGCTTGAGCGATTCGGCATCGTCACCGCGCAGGCCGTGGCGCCAGAGGTGATCGAAGATCGCATCGATCGCGGTGTCGGTGCAGCCGGCAGCGATGCACAGCCGTAACGCGGCCAGCGGATTGAACGGATGCGCCGGCGGAAACCGCAGCGGGATGCCGAGCTTCGCCGCGCGCCAGACGACATGGCGGTAGGTGAAGCGCCGCTTGTCCGGCATCTCGGCCGGGCCTTTGTGATCGAGCCGCTGCAGCAGGCCGGCGAACAGGATCGGGCGGTATTCGATCGCATGCGTCGCCGCGAGTTCGCGCACGCGGGCGCGCTGCAGGTAGGCGAACGGCGAGATGAAATCGAAGTACCAGCGGATCGTCATCGCTCAGTTCTGCCCGTTCAGCCAAACGTAGACGAAGAACGCGAACAGCGCAGCCGTCACCGCCAGGGTGATCTTGATCCAGCTGTACGGGCGTTGTCCCGCGATCGTGCCGGTGTAGCCGTTGGCCAGCAGCTGGAACGCACGCGTGCCGTAGGTGTAGCTGACCAACCACACGGGCATCAGCACGTGCTTGAAGGTGCGGCCGTGATACGTCGACTGCACCTGCAGGTTGCGATGCGTATCGCCGGGCACGGCCCGCTCGCACAGGCGGCGCACCTCGAACTCCATCTGCGTCATGTTGAGGTCGGCGGCGAGGCGCAGGTCGACCTGGTAGCGCTCCACCGTCCAGCCGCGCACGAACTCCGGCGCGTAGGGCTGCAGGTCGGTGGTGGTCGGGAACGGCTGGATCTTTTCGAGCAGGTCACGCTGCGCGCCTTCGCTGCCGGGCACCAGGTCGTCGTCGAAGAAGTGGTCGAGCTCGCCGGACGCCGGCTCCCAGCGCACGTGCTGGACCTGGCGTGTGCGCGTCTGCCCGTTCTGCGTGTACGTCTCGGTCGTGTAGTAGTACGTGCCGGACTCGGCCGTCCACGAGGCGTGCACATGCGCGTCAAAGGTCCAGTACGGCAGGTAGAGGCCGCGCAGCGTGTCGGTGAGCGCGGCGCGCTTGAGCTTGTTCGGCGCGAACCAGCGCGTGCCGTACCAGCGACGTATCGCCTCGCGCACCTGCGATTCGGACACGCGGAACGGCAGCAGGCTCTGCGGCGTGATCGCGTCCTTGAGTGCGGTGTACGGCACGATCGCCGGAGAGCCGCAGAACGCGCAGCGCGCAGCGACCTTGTCGGCCTCGAACACGCTGATCGCCTTGCAGCTCTGGCACTGCACTTCGCGACGTGAATCGCCGTAGCCGCGTCCGCCGTCATCGGCCTTCGCCAGCGCCTGCGCGAGGTCGAGTTCGACGATCGCACCAGGCGTTGCGGCATCCGGCTTCCACGGCGCGACCGTGCCGCAGAACGGGCACACCAGCGCCTGCTTGGCGGCGTTCCATTCGAGATCGCCGCCGCATTCGGGACAGGCGCGTTTGTCGAGCGTCGCCGACGCCACGGGTTGCTGCACGTCGGCCATCGATCAGGCGCCGCGCAGGTACTCGTCCAGCGACGCGCGCGCGATGCGGTACGCGTTGCCGATCTTGCGACCCTTCAGTTCACCCTTCTCGATCGCCGCGATGACGTCTTCGGCCGACACGCCGAGCGCCTGCGCGGCCTGTTCCGGCGTGAGCACGTCGAGCGTCGGCGTGGCGCTCGGCGTAGCGACGGGCGCGCCTGCCGCCGGATTCGCCAACCCTTGCGCCATCTGCTGCGCCATCGCGAAACCGATCGCCATTTCCGCCGGCGCCGCGGCGACGCTGCCGCCGCCCTGGCCCATGCCACTGGCCATCTGGAACTTCACGTAGTCGTTGAGGTTGCCGACCGCCGCCATGCCCGAACGCTTGTCGATCGCCTGCTCGACTTCCGGCGGCACCGATACGTTCTCGACCACGAACGACGTGATCTCCAGGCCGTACTTGCCCTGCATGATCGGATTCACGATCGGCAGCAGCGCATCGCCGAGTTCGCTGTAACGCGTGGCGATGTCGAGCGCCGGCACCTTGGCGGTGGCGAGTGCTTCGGTGAACACGCTGACGATGCGCGAACGCATCGTGCCCTCGAACTCGTCGAGGCGGAAATTCTGGTCGGTGCCGGCGACCTCGCGCAGGAACTTCGGCGGGTCGACGATGCGGAAATCGTAGGTGCCGAACGCGCGCAGGCGGACGAGGCCGAAGTCGGCGTCGCGCATCATCACCGGGTTCGCGGTGCCCCACTTGTTGCCGGTGAAGATGCGGGTGTTGAGGTAGTAGACGTCGCACTTGAACGGCGACTCGAAGCCGTACTTCCAGCCGAGGATCCGCGACAGGATCGGAATGTTCTCGGTCTTGAGCGTGTGCTTGCCGGGGCCGAACAGGTCGGCGAACTGGCCGGCGGCGACGAACTGCACCATCTGGCTGTCGCGCACGATCAGCTGCGCGCCGTTCTTGATCTCCTTGTCGTCGTCCGGGAAGCGGAACGACAGCGTGTCGCGCGAGTCGTCGGTCCACTCGATGATCTCGAGGACCTGGCCCTTGATGAAATCCAGAACGCCCATGTTCTTCGTCTCCGATCCGGCGAACGGCGCCGTGGGGCCGATTCTAGGCATGCGCCGAGGTCGCGGTGATACCGCAGAAGGTCATGCCAGTGTCCCGCCAGCCGGATGAAGCGTGGCCGGCCGCAATGCGGGGGCTTTCCGCAGGAGCCTGTTCGGCTCGAGCCGCGGACCGCGACTCGCACGCGATAATCGCCGTGCTTCTTTCCCTGCTCGGCCATGTCCCATCCCTGCCTGACATGCGGCGCCTGCTGCGCCTACTTCCGCGTCGCCTTCCACTGGGCGGAAACCGACGCCGCGCCCGGCGGACTCACGCCCGAGGCGCTGACCGAACCGCTGGATCCGCACCGCGTCGCCATGCGCGGCACGTGGGGTGACACGGCGATCCGCTGCGTCGCGCTGCGAGGCGAGGTGGGCGTCGCCACGTCGTGCGACATCTACGCGCAGCGGCCGTCGCCCTGCCGCGACGTGAAGGCGAGCTGGGAATACGGCGCGCCCGACGCGCACTGCGATCGCGCACGCGCGGGGCACGGCCTTGCACCCCTGCAGCCGTCGGATTGGGACGGCGTCGCCGCCTGAGCGCCAGCGGCCGTACGCCCTCGCACGGGCAGCGGCGGTTCGCTCGACATGCCTTCGCCGCTTTTGCCGCGCGCCGGCGGCGGAGGCGACAATGCACGGTCCCGCGATGCCCCATCGCCTCCGCACGCGTCGCGCGTGCCCGATCCCGCGAGTGCCTCCATGTCGAACACCCCGAAGATCCTCTACACGCTCACCGACGAAGCGCCCTTCCTCGCCACGGCCTCGCTGCTGCCGATCGTGGAAGGTTTCGCGCGCAGCGCCGGCATCGCGGTGGAGACGCGCGACATCTCACTCGCCGGCCGCATCCTCGCGCAGTTCCCCGACATGCTCGGCGACAGGAAAGTGAGCGACGACCTCGCCGAACTCGGCCAGCTCGCGACGACGCCCGAGGCGAACATCATCAAGCTGCCGAACATCTCGGCCTCGGTGCCGCAGCTCAAGGCCGCGATCAAGGAACTGCAGGGCAAGGGCTACGCGCTGCCGGACTATCCGGACGAACCGTCGACCGATGCCGAGCGCGACATCAAGGCGCGCTACGGCCGCGCGATGGGCTCGGCGGTGAACCCGGTGCTGCGCGAAGGCAATTCCGACCGCCGCGCGCCGGCGTCGGTGAAGGCGTATGCGCGCAAGCATCCGCATCGCATGGGCAAGTGGTCGAAGGACTCGAAGTCGCACGTCGCGCACATGGACGGCGGTGACTTCTACGGCAGCGAGACGTCGACGACGGTCAACGCGCCGACCACCGCGCGCATCGAGTTCGTCGGCGCCGACGGCACCACGCGCGTGCTCAAGGACGCCCTGAAGCTGCAGGCCGGCGAAGTGATCGACAGTGCGGCACTCAGCACGTCCAAGCTCGCGTCGTTCATCGATGCGCAGATCGCCGACGCGAAGGCGCACGGCGTGCTGTTCTCGCTGCACCTGAAGGCCACGATGATGAAGGTCAGCGACCCGATCCTGTTCGGAGTCGCGGTGAAGCGCTTCTATCGCGAGGCGCTCGAAAAGCACGCGACCGCACTCGAGCGCATCGGCTTCAACCCGAACAACGGCATCGGCGACCTGTACGCGCGCCTGCCGCAGCTCGACGACGCGACGCGCGCCGCGATCGAGGCCGACATCGCCGCCGTCTACGCGAACCGGCCGGCGGTCGCGATGGTGAACTCCGACAAGGGCATCACCAACCTGCACGTGCCGAGCGACGTCATCGTCGACGCCTCGATGCCGGCGATGATCCGCGACAGCGGCGGCATGTGGAACGCGGAAGGCAAGCTGCAGGACGCGAAGGCCATCATCCCCGACCGCTCGTACGCCGGCATCTACCAGGCGGTGATCGAGGACTGCAAGGCGAACGGCGCGTTCGATCCGGCGACGATGGGTTCGGTGCCGAACGTCGGGCTGATGGCGCAGAAGGCCGAGGAATACGGCTCGCACGACAAGACCTTCCAGCTCGACGCCGCCGGCACCGTGCGCGTGGTCGATGCCGACGGCAACGTGCTGCTGTCGCAGACCGTCGAACCCGGTGCCATCTTCCGCATGTGCCAGACCAAGGACGCGCCGATCCGCGACTGGGTGGGCCTGGCGGTGTCGCGTGCGCGCCTGTCGAACACCCCGGCGGTGTTCTGGCTGGACGCCAACCGCGCGCACGACGCGCAGCTGATCGCGAAGGTCGAGCGTTACCTCAAGGACTTCGACACCTCGGGACTCGACATCCGCATCCTGTCGCCGGTCGAGGCGATGAAGCTCTCGCTGGAGCGCATCCGCAACGGCCAGGACACGATTTCGGTCACCGGCAACGTGCTGCGCGACTACCTCACCGACCTGTTCCCGATCATGGAACTCGGCACGTCGGCGAAGATGCTGTCGATCGTCCCGCTGATGGCCGGCGGCGGCCTGTTCGAGACCGGCGCGGGCGGTTCGGCACCGAAGCACGTGCAGCAGTTCGTCGAGGAGAACTACCTTCGCTGGGATTCGCTGGGCGAATTCCTCGCGCTCGCGGCGTCGCTGGAACACCTCGCGAACTTCGCGAAGAACCCGCGCGCACAGATCCTCGCCGATGCGCTGGACCGCGCGAACGCGCAGATCCTCGACAACAACCGTTCGCCCGCGCGCAAGGTCGGCGAGCTCGACAACCGCGGCAGCCACTTCTACCTGGCGCAGTACTGGGCGCAGGCGCTGGACGACCAGACGCAGGACGCCGAGCTCGCCGCGCGCTTCGCGCCGGTGGCGAAGGCGCTGACCGAGGGCGAGGCGCAGATCCTCAAGGAACTGGTCGACGTGCAGGGCCACCCCGTCGACATCGGCGGCTACTACAAGCCGGACATGGACAAGCTGTCGAAGGCGATGCGCCCGAGCGCGACGTTCAATGCGGTGATCGACGCCCTGCGCGGCTGAGCGTCCGGCCGGGCGACGCCTTCCCTGCGTCGCCCGGCCTGCTCCGACTCACTCGAAAAAGTACTCCTCGAACTCCTGGTCGACGCTCGGCGCGGGCAACGCGTCGGCGTCGTTCGCGGCTGGCGCATCGGGCTCGCGCAGCGCACGCAGGTAGCCGTAGCGGCGGGACCCGCGGGTTCCGAAGTGAAGGACGGACAGCGACTGCGGCTCGATGCCGGGTGCGCGGAACAGTTCCATGGCGGCGGTCTCCGTGTCGGGGAACGCGCACAGGCTGGCGCCGCGGTGTGACACCGCGATGCCGCGCGCGTTGCAGTTCCGCGGCGGCCGCGGCATGCCGTTAAGCTCCGCGCATCCCCCTGCCGGAGCGATCCATGCGCACGACCCTGTTCGCCGCCCTCCTCGCGTCCACTGCCGCTGTTGCCTGGGCCGCCCCGCCCGCGGCGAAGTCGATGGTCACCAACGGAATGGGCGCAGCCCTCGACCAGGCGATCGCCGGCTCCTGGCGCGATCCCAAGAACGTCGCACGCGACGTCTACCGCCATCCCAAGCAGACGCTGAGCTTCTTCAAGGTGCGCGGCGACCAGACGGTCATCGAGATCACGCCGTCGCCGGGCTGGTACAGCGAGATCCTCGCGCCGTACCTGCGCGAGAACGGCCAGTACATCGCGGCGGTGATCGACCCGGCGTCGCAGGCCGAGCAGAAGAACCGCGACTACTACCAGAAGAATCGCGACGTGCTCGAACAGAAGTTCGCCGCCGACGCCGCGCACTACGACCGCGCGAAGATCGTCGCGTTCGATCCGAAGAATCCGTCGTTCGGACCCGCGAATTCCGCCGACGTCGTACTGACCTTCCGCAACGTGCACAACTGGCGCATGGCCGGCACGGCGCCGCAGATGTTCAAGGGTTTCTACAGCGTGCTGAAGCCGGGCGGCGTGCTCGGCGTGGTCGAACACCGCGCGAAGGCGGACGTCACCGATGCGGACAAGTCCGGCTACGTCGGCCAGGCGCAGGTGATCGCGATGGCCAAGGCCGCGGGCTTCGTGCTGGACGGCAAGAGCGAGATCAACGCCAATCCGCGGGACACCAAGGACTACCCCGGCGGTGTGTGGACGCTGCCGCCGACCAACCAGCACGACCCGAAGGACGATGCGAAGTACAAGGCGATCGGCGAGAGCGACCGCATGACCCTGCGCTTCGTGAAGCCGCGTGCCTGATCGAACGTTGCGACGCGGGAGGTCGGCACGCGCGGGGTGCGCGACGTGCTGATCGCATTCAACAAGCCCTACGGCGTGCTGTGCCAGTTCACCGACCGCAGTACGCCGCCACGGCCCACCCTCGCCGGCTTCGGACTGCCGCCCGATGTGTACGCAGCAGGCCGGCTCGATCACGACAGCGAAGGCCTGTTGCTGCTGACGGACGACGGCGGCCTCGCGCACCGGCTCACCGACCCGCGCCACAAGCAGCCCAAGACCTACTGGGTGCAGGTCGAAGGTGATCCGCAGCCGGCGCAGCTGGACGCCCTGCGTCGCGGGGTCGCGCTGAACGACGGGCCCACACTCCCCGCCGAGGCGCGCCGCATCGATGAACCCGCGCTGTGGCCGCGCGATCCGCCGGTGCGCTTTCGCAAGACCGTGCCGGATGCATGGCTGGAGATCGTCATCCGCGAAGGTCGCAACCGGCAGGTGCGGCGCATGACGGCGGCGTTGGGACTGCCGACGCTGCGACTGGTGCGCGTCGCAATCGGCGCGCACCGGCTGGATGGACTCGCCCCCGGTGCGTGGCGCCGCGTCGACTGAATGCGCAGCCGCTGTAACCGTTCACCAAACCTGAATAGGTTGCGCGGCATAAAGCGCAACCGTCTGTTAACGTCGTTGGCTCCTGAACGCGCCACGGAGCGGCGCGCTCCCGCGAGGACGAATGGTCAGTAATACCGGCACTGCCGCGAGAATCCTGGTCGTCGACGACCAACCGGCGAACCTTCGTGTCGTCGGCATGCTGCTGTCGCGCCAGGGCTACCAGGTCGTCACCGCGGACAGCGGCCCGAAGGCGCTGGAGATCTGCGAGACCGAACCGCCGGATCTCGTGTTGCTCGACATGATGATGCCGGGCATGGACGGCTTCCAGGTGATGGAGGAAATGCGCGCGGGTGCCGCGCCGCCGAGCCTTCCCGTCGTCTTCGTCACCGCCGCGCAGGATCGCGATCTGCTGTTGCGCGCGTTCGACGCCGGCGCGGTCGACTACGTCACCAAGCCGTTTCTTCCGGAAGAGCTGCTTGCGCGGGTGTCCGCGCACGTGGGTCTCAAGCTCACGCGCGATCGGCTCGAGCGTGTGGCGCGCGAACGGCAGGAACTCGTCAACCTCGTCGCGCACGATCTGAAGAACCCGCTGTCGTCGGTGCTGTTCGCCAGCGAAATGCTGATCACCGGCGCGACGAAACCCGAGCGCGTGCCGCGCTACATGACGATGATCCACGAGAGCGCGACCGACGCGCTCGGCTACATCCGCCAGTACCTCGAAAGCACCGGGCGCCGCGACGAAGCCGCGACCGACTTGAGCGCGCCGCTCACCGCGACCATCGACTGGCTGGTGCAGCGCTACGAATACCAGCTGGAAGCGCGCGGCATCCGCGTCAACGTGCAGCGCCCCGCGACCGACGTGCAGGTGCGCATCGACGAACGCGTGTTGCGCCAGGTCAGCGAGAACCTCGTCACCAACGCGATGAAGTACGCGCCGGACAGTGAACTCACCATCGCCGCGCGACCGGGCGCCCCCGGCTACTGGCAGTTGGTGGTCGAAGACCGCGGCCCCGGGATTCCGGCGGCGAAGCAACGCGAACTGTTCAAGCCGTTCGTGCGCCTGCACGAAGGCGATGACGGCATTTCGTCGGGCCTCGGGCTGTCGCTGGCGAAGCAGATCATCCAGCAGGCCGGCGGCCAGCTCTGGTACGAAGACCGCAAGAACGGCGGTGCGCGTTTCGTGATCGAACTGCCGCAGGTCGGCTGATCACCCGGCGCCGTCGCGGCGCGTTCCCTCGTTACCGCACCGCAGCGCTCGCCGCGAACAAGCGGCAGTTGCCCACGCGCAGAAACAACGATGCCGCCGAAACCGGCGGCATCGCTCGTCGGCCCGGGCCGACCCTTCGCTGACTCAGTGTTCCGTGCGCGATTCGCGGCGCGCGCGGCTCGGCGACGTGCGACGCGTGCTCGTGCGGCGCTGGGTGCGCGTACGGGGCGTGCTGTCCTCGTCGCCGCTGCGCGTCTCGATGCGGCGCGAGCGACCTTCGATCGCGTCGCCATTGCCGTTCTCGGCACGCTTGGCACGGCGGCGCGCCGCGTACCAGAGCAGGCCCGCACCGGCGAGCGCGGCACCGAAGATCACCGGATTGCGGCGGACGACTTTGACGCCGACCTTCGACGCCGTCTTGAGGGCACCGAGCTTGGCGCCAGCATCGAGCCATTCGCTCGCGCGCGGGCCGAGGTGACTCAGGTGATCGCCGGCCTGGCTGGCGAGGTCCAACATGCGGGAGGGGAGACGGTCCAGCGTGCTCATGGGCGGCAGTCCTGCGGGGAATCGAGCGACAGTGTTGTCGCGATTTCGTCGAAACAATGTGAGCGATTGCCGACCGGCGGCTGAACGCCGAAGATGCGCGCTCGACAGGAGACCGCACCATGATCCGCACGCTGCCCGATGTCCTGACGCCGTCGGAACTCGCACAGGTGCGTGAGTGGCTGCCGCAGGTCACGCTCGCGGACGGCCGCATGACCAATCCCGAGTCGGGCGTGAAGCGCAACCTGCAGGCACCGCAGGGCGACGCCGCCAACGAGCGCATCGCGCAACTCGTTCGCGACGCGCTGGGCCGTCATCCGGACGCGCGTCGACTGATGCTGCCCAAGCAGATGGCGCGCACGACAGTGGTGCGCTACGAGCCCGGCATGACCTACGGCTGGCACGTCGACGAAGCGCTGTTTCCGTCGACACCGCCGATGCGCAGCGACATCTCGTGCACGGTCTTTCTCAGCGATCCCGCCGACTACGACGGCGGCGAACTCACCATGCAGCTGGGCGAACAGGAGCTCGCGTACAAGCTGTCGGCGGGCTCCGCGCTGATCTATCCGTCAACCACGATCCACCAGGTCGCGCCGGTCACGCGCGGCGTGCGCATCGCGGCGATCACCTGGCTGCAGAGCTGGATCGCCGACAGCGCACGTCGCGACATCCTGGTGCAGATCGAGGAGGCGCGCGCGCTGATGTCACGCGGCGGGCCCGGCGACGCGGCGCGCATCGAGGTACTTCTGGCGGCGGTGCGCTCGAACCTGTTCCGCATGTGGGCGGACACCTGATCTGATCGAGAACGTCGCGCGTGCCGGCGTCGGAACGCGCGTCTGCGCGACCCGCTCGGCGTCGCGAACGATACGCGCGTCTGCGCGACCCGCTCGGCGTCGCGAACGATACGCGCATCGCGTGCGCGCAAGCTCGTGCTGACACGTCGCCACCGCAGCGGATAAATCGTGCCACTGCCCGCATCGAACGTGTCGGTCGCTACGTAAGGCTCGCCGCGGCTCAGGTGCCGCGCGGCTTCGCCCGGTGCGTCGCCGTCGCGGTCCAGGGATCGTCCGGCCACGGATGTTTCGGATAGCGGCCTTTCATTTCCTTCTTCACTTCCGGGTAGGTGCGTTCCCAGAAGCCGGCCAGGTCCTGCGTGACCTGCAGCGGACGGCCCGCAGGCGACAGCAGGTGCAGGGTGAGCGGGACGCGGCCTTCGGCGATGCGCGGCGTATCGGCAAGGCCGAACAGTTCCTGCAGCTTCACCGCGAGCACCGGTGACTGTGGTGTGCCGTCGATATCCGTGGCGTAGGTGATCGCGCGTTCCATGCCGGACGGCACGGCGATACGCACCGGTGCGAGTGCATCGATACGTTGGCGTGTCGACCAGTCGACCGCGGACTTCAGCGCTTCGCCGAGGTCCTGCTCGCTCAATGCATCCAATCGCGTCTTGCCGGTGAGCACGGGCTTCAGCCACGTGTCGAGCGACGCGAGCAATGCGTCGTCGGAAAGATCGGGCAGTGCGTCGACAAGCGCGGGCATCCATGTGCGAATACCCCGCACGCGAGCGCGCCACTGCCGCAGCGAATCGGTCCACGGCAGCGCGTCGAGGCCGAGCTGGCGCACCGCGTCCACCAGTGCGTCTGCATAGCGCGCGGGATCCGGCTTCGGCAGCGGCTTCGACTCGAGCACGATGCGATCGAAGCGGCGCTCGCGCACCGCGGCAATCCCGCGCGTGTTCGCGTCCCAGACCACGCGATCCTCACTGACGAAACGCGACGGAAAATCGCGTTCGAGCCGCGCTTCATCGAGCGGCGCCGCCTGCAGGATGCGGGCATCGCGCATCTCGTCGCGCAGCTCGTTGACGACGAGCCACGGCTCGCCGCGCAGCAGGGATTCGTCGAATAGACGCACGGTGCGGCCGGTGGCGAGCTGGTAGCGCAGCGCGTCGGTCGGATGCTGGCGCGCGATGCGGTCCGGAAATGCATGCAGCAGCACGTCGCCGAGCAGATGCGGGGCCACGTGCGATGGCGGTGCGGCCTCGAGACGCAGGCGCCGTCGCCATTGCTTCGCCGCCTGGTCGATCTGCGCGAGTCCGCTGCGCGACGCGTCCGCGGGCACTCGGCCGCTGCGAAACGCCGCGAGGGCCTGCCAGCGGTCGGCGAGCGCATCGCTGCGCGGCCGGCCCGGTGATACACGCAACGGATCGCGCGCTTCGATCAACGCCGCGAGGTCGCAGGCGATCGCCTGTTCGCGAGGATCGCGTGGCGCCAGCAACATCGCGGCGAGACGCGGATGCGTGCCGAGCGCGAGCATGCGCTTGCCCAGCGAAGTCACCGCGGTGCCGTCGAGCGCACCCAGACGACGCAATAGATCGCGAGCGGCATTGAACGTGCCCGACGGTGGTGCATCGGGAAAACGCAGGTCATCGCCACCCCACAGCGCGAGTTCCAGCGCGAGTGCGGACAGGTCGACCTGCGCGATTTCGGGGCGGCGCTGTGGCTCCAACCGCTGCGACTGTGGCCACAGGCGATATGCCCAGCCATCCGCCACACGTCCCGCGCGACCGGCGCGTTGATCGGCGGACGCCTGCGCGATCGCGACGACGTCGAGGCGCGAGAACCCGCTGACCGGATCGAAGCGCGGCTCGCGCGCCAGCCCGGTATCGATGACCACACGCACGCCGGGCAGGGTGACGCTGGACTCGGCGACGTTGGTCGCGAGCACCACACGGCGTCGGCCGTCGGTCGCCAGCTGCAGCACGCGCGTCTGCTGTTCGACCGGCAACTCGCCGTGCAGCGTGAGCACCTCCGCGTCGACGTGTTCGACCAGCTGCTGCACGCGCGCGATTTCGCGCTGGCCGGGCAGAAATACCAGCACGTCGCCCGGGTGCGTCGCCAAGGCGTGCTCGATCGCGCGGCGCACCTGGTGCTCACTCTTCTCCTCGCGTCGCGCCGGAAAATGCGCGACGTCGACGGGATAGCTGCGACCTTCGCTCGACAGGCGCGGTGCATCGAGGAAGTGCGCCAACCGCTCGCCGTCGAGCGTCGCCGACATCACTACGATGCGCAGGTCGTCGCGCAGTTGGGACTGCACATCGAGCGCGAGCGCGAGGCCGAGGTCGGCGGCCATGTGGCGTTCGTGGAATTCGTCGAACAGGATCGCGCCGACGCCCTCGAGCATCGGATCGTCCTGGATCATGCGCGTCAGGATGCCTTCGGTGACGACCTCGATCCGTGTTGCGCTGGAGACGCGGTTTTCGAAGCGGATGCGATAGCCGATCGTGCCGCCGACCTCTTCGCCGCGGCTTTTCGCCATGAACATCGCCGCGGCGCGCGCGGCGACGCGGCGGGGTTCCAGCATCAGGATCCTGCGGCCATCGAGCCACGGCGCGTCGAGCAGCGCCGGCGGCACCTGCGTGGTCTTGCCGGCGCCGGGCGGCGCTTCGAGCACCAGGCGCGGATGCGCCGCGAGCGACTCGCGGATGCGCGGTAGCAGGGGATCGATGGGAAAGGCGGGGCGATTCACGCGCCAAGGATAGAGCGTCGACGCGCAAGGCCTGCACGCCAAGGTTTCGAGTGCGTGTCGGCCCGTCGCAGCGGCGTTGCCGCGCCGCTCGCTATCCTATGCAGCCTTTCCGCGAGCCCCCGACGTGCAGCTCATCGACATCGGCGCCAACCTGACCCACGACTCGTTCGATCGCGACCGCGACGCGGTGCTCGAACGCGCGCGCCACGCGGGCGTCGTGCAGATGGTCGTGACGGGCGCGAGCCGCGAGCATTCGCCGCAGGCGCTGGAACTCGCGCAGGCGCATCCGAGCGTACTGTTCGCGACCGCCGGCGTGCATCCGCACCATGCGGTCGAATACACGGCCGAGTGCGACGCCGAGATGCGCGCGCTGCTGGCGCATGACGAAGTGGTGGCCGTTGGCGAATGCGGCCTCGACTACTTCCGCGACTTTTCGCCACGCCCCGCGCAGCGCCGCGCATTCGAGATGCAGCTGCAGACGGCGGTCGACACCGGCAAGCCGCTGTTCCTGCACCAGCGCGACGCGCACGACGACTTCGTCGCGATCATGAAGAACTTCGAGGGCCGCGTCGGCCCGGCAGTGGTGCACTGCTTCACCGGCACGCGCCAGGAAGCCTTCGCCTACCTCGACCGCGACTGGCATATCGGCATCACCGGCTGGCTCTGCGACGAACGCCGCGGCCAGCATCTGCGCGAGATCGTGCCGCACCTGCCGGCGAACCGCCTGATGATCGAAACCGATGCGCCCTACCTTCTGCCGCGCACGCTGCGACCGACGCCGAAAGACCGTCGCAACGAACCGGCGTTCCTCGCGCACATCGTCGAGGAACTCGCGCGGGATCGCGGCGAGACGGTCGAGGCGGTGGCCGCGATGACGACGCAGGTCGCGCGCGAGTTCTTCCGCCTCCCGGGCTGACGACGCGCGTCAGCCGTTCTCGGCCACCGCGTGCGCAGGCGCGCCGCGACGCAGCTTGCGGCGCAGCCAGCCGCCCAGATCGTCGACCACCGTGTACGCGGCGGGAATCACCACCAGCGACAGCAGCGTCGAGGTGATCAGGCCGCCGATCACTGCCACCGCCATCGGGCGACGGAAGCTCGAATCGCCCGACAGGCCCAGCGCGATCGGCAGCATGCCGGCGCCCATCGCGATCGTCGTCATCAGCACCGGTCGCGCGCGCTTGCGGCAGGCGTCGACCAGCGCGTCGTGCTGGGTCAGGCCGTGTTCGTCCTCGGCCATCACCGCGTAGTCGACCAGCAGGATGGAGTTCTTGGTGGCGATGCCGATCAGCATCAGAAGGCCGATCAGTGCCGGCAGCGACAGCAGGTTGTGCGTGAGCAGCAGCGCGCCGAATGCACCGCCGGCGCACAGCGGCACCGCGGTGAGGATGGTCAGCGGTTGCAGTGCGTGGTTGAACAGCAGCAGCAGCACCATGTAGATGCAGGCGATGCCGGCGATCATCGCGAGCGCGAAACCAGTGAACAGTTCGACGAAGACTTCGGCGTCGCCGGTGTTGATGAAGCTGAGCCCCGCCGGCGGATTCTTCACCGTCGGCAGCTGGTCGACTTCCTTCATGACGTCGCCGAGCGGGCGTCCATTGAGTTCGGCGGTGAACGTGACGTTGCGCTGACGCTGGTAGCGCGAGATCACCGAGGGGCCGCTGCCGGGTTCGATGTCGGCGACGGCCGCGAGGGGCACGGGGCCGTTGCGACCGGGCACGCGCAGCTGCCCAATCAACGCCGGATCGCGAAGCGTCTGTTCGGAGAAGCCGACACGAATCGGGATCTGCCGCTCCGGCAGGTTCAACTTGGCGAGTCGCTGCGTGTAGTCGCCGCTGGTGGCGATGCGTGCCGCTTCGGCGATATCGGCGGTCGACACGCCCAGATCGGCCGCGCGTTGCGGGTCGGGACGGATCTCGATCTCGGGGCGCAGCAGCGAGGCCGACGAGCTGATGCTGCCCAGGCCCTTGATCGTATGCAGTTCGCGTTCGAGCGTGATCGACGCGTCCTGCAGGCGCTGCGGGTCATCGCCGGCGAGCACCAGCATCAGGTTCTCGCCCGGCTCGTTGGAGATGTACGACAGGCGCACGCCGGGGAGATCCGCCAGCTGCGTACGGGCTTCGCGTTCGAGCACTTTCTGGTCGCGGTCGCGATCCTTCGCATTGCCCCAGTCGAGCACGAGTGTGGCCTTGCGCGGTTCACCGACGCCGGTCTTGTTGGGATCGCCGACGTCGAGCACGCTGCCCACGGTCGTATAGACCTGCTTGAGTTCCGGAATCGCGCGCAGCTTGGCGCGCGCGAGTTCGGCAACGCGAGTGGTCTGCTCGAGACGCGTACCCGGTGGCAGTTCCAGCTGGAGATTGCTGCGGCCGATGTCGGTGAACGGAATGAACGTGGTCGGGATCAGCGGGACAAGCGCGAGCGAGCCGATGAAGAACAGCGTCGAGATGGCCAGCGTGATCCAGCGATGCCGCAGCGCCGCGTCGACGAGATGCAGGTAGCGCCGCATCAGCGGCCCTTCCTTTTCCTCTTCACCATGCGACTTCAGCTGGTACGCCGCGATCATCGGCGTGAGCAGGCGTGCCACCAGCAGCGAGAACAGCACCGCCGTCGCCGCAGTCCAACCGAATTCGCGGAAGAACTTGCCGGCGATGCCCGGCATGAACGCGACCGGTACGAATACCGCAGCCAGCGTCATCGACGTCGCGATCACCGCAATGCCGATCTCGTCCGCCGCCTCGCGTGCGGCTTCGAGCGGCGTCTTGCCCATGCGCAGGTGGCGCACGATGTTCTCGATCTCGACGATCGCATCGTCGACCAGGATGCCGACGACGACGCTGAGCGCGAGCAGCGTGATGATGTTGAGCGAGAAGCCCAGCCAGTACATCACCGCGAAGGTCGGGATGATCGACAGCGGCAGCGCGATGGCGGAGATCCAGGTCGCACGGAAGTCGCGCAGGAACAGCCAGACGACGGCGAGCGCCAGCAGCGAGCCCTCCACCAGCATCTCCATGGACGAGTGATACGAACGCTCGGTTTCGCCGACGGTCGACGTCACCATCTGGAAGCGCATGCCCGGGTTCTTCTTCGCGAGCTGGTCCAGCGCGGCCTTCACACCGTCGGCGACTTCCAGCTCGCTGGAGCCGCGCGTGCGCGACACCGAGAACGCGACGACCGGCCTGCCATCGAGCAGTGCGACCTGCGTCGGGTCGGCGGTCGCGTCACTGATGCGCGCCAATGTGCCGAGGCGCACGCCGCGACCGTCCGGCAACGTGATGGCGAAATCCTTGAGTTGCTTCGCGTCCTGCACCGTCGCGATGGTGCGCAGTACCTGCTGACTCGCGCCGACTTCCGCCTTGCCGCTCGGGCGTTCCACCTGCGAACGCGCGAGCTGCGCGTTCACCGCGCCCGCGGTGGTGCCGTATGCCTGGAGCGCGTCGGGATCGAGATCGATGCGCACCATGCGGTCGACACCGCCCTGGCGTGCGACCTGCGCGACGCCCGGCACGCCGAACAGCGTGCGCGTGACGTCGCGATCGACGAACCACGACAGCTCGTCGGTGCCCATGCGGTCGGACTGCACGGCGTAGGTGATCAGCGCGCCGCCGAACATCGTCACTTTGGTGACGATCGGTTCTTGAATGTCCTGTGGGAGATCGGCGCGAATGCGGCTTACCGCTGCGCGCGCGTCGTCCAGTGCCGCGTTGACGTCGGCGTCGAGGCGCAATTCGATCGTGGTGGTGCTCACGCCTTCGGCCACGGTCGAGGTAACGCGCTTGACACCGATAAGTGTCGCCACCTGATCCTCGACCCTGCGCGTAACTTCCGTTTCCAGCTGGCTCGGTGACGCGCCCGGCTCGCTGACCGTCACGATGACGAACGGTGGAGTGATATCGGGAAAGCGCGCGACCGGCAGCTTCCAGAAGCCCCAGAGGCCGGCGACGCACAGCACGAAGAAGATCATCAGCGCCGGCAGCGGCCGACGGATGGCCCACGCGGAGATGTTGATCATGGCGCGGCGTCCGACTCCGACGCGGCGCGCGCGGGCGTGGTGGATGGCGCCGTCGCGACCGGCGTCGCCGACGTCGTGGTGACCGCAGGCACGACGCGCACCTTGTCCCCATCACCGAGGAAGCCCGCGCCCTGGTCAACCACCTGCGCACTGCTCGCGAGGCCGTCGAGGATCTCGACCACGCCATTCGACGTCGTGCCCGTGCGCACACGCACACGATGCGCGACGCCCTTGGCGTCGACGGTGAACACGTACGGGTTGCCGTCGCGTTGCACGATGGCCGTCGCCGGTACGACCAGCGCCTGCGCGTTGCCGACGAGGATGCGTCCCGGCAGATACGCGCCGGTGCGCAGGCCTTCGGGTTCCGGCAGGTCGACGTAGACCGTGCCCGTGCGCGTGGCCGGATCGACACCGGGCGGCACCGCGCGCACTTCGCCTTCGACGTCGTGGCCGTCCGGCGCGCGCACCATCACCGCGTCACCGACGTTCACCGCAGCCAGTTCGGTGTCGGCGAGATCCGCGCGCCATTCAAGGCGACCATCGCGGATCAGACCGATCAGTTCAGTACCCGATGCGACGATCTGGCCCGGCTGCACCGCGCGCCTGCTGACGATGCCGTCGTCCGGCGCGCGCAGTTCCGCGTAGCTGCGCCGCAGCCTGGCGGCGTCGAGCTGCGCACGCACGGTGGCGACGCGCGCGTTCGCCTGATCACGTGCGGCGCGCAATTCGTCGACCTGTCCGGCCGAAATGTATTTCTGCGCCACCAACGGTTCGGCGCGACGCAGGTTCGCCTGCGCGAGTGACGCCGCGGCCTGCGCTTCGCGATAGCTCGCCTGCGCCTGTTCGAGTTCGCTCTGCAGGGAGCGCGCGTCGAGATCGAGCAGCACCTGGCCGCGTCGCACGAAATCACCGACGTCGACATACAGGCCGGTGACGCGCAGGCCGCTCACCTCGACGCCGAGCTGCATCTCCTCGCGCGCGGCCACGGGGCCCGACACGCGGATCTCGCGCGGGATCTCCTGCGCGCGCGCGGGCACGACGGTCACCGCCATTGCGGGCGCGGCGTCGGCGGGCTTGGCGTCGTCCTTCTTGCTGCAGGCGCCGAGCGCGAGCGTGGCGAGGACGAGCAGGGCGCAGGCGTGGAGCGTCGTGAGGCGCATTCGGAGGCGGCGGATAGGGTCGAGGCCGCCAAGGATACGGGTCGGTATGTGCAGGGCGATGTGCGCATGCCCACGACGTGGGGTGGCGTCCACCCACGTGCGGTTTCAGCGGCGAAATTCCCGCAAATACGCGTCCATAACGAACGACGCCCACCGGTTTCGCGGCGGGCCTCGGACTGCAACTGCGCGAAGACCGGGCGTTACGAGACCCAGCCTTCCATTCAAGACGCGCGGAATCAGTGCTTCTTCTTGGGCGGCGTCGCGTTGAAGTGCACGCCCTGCGCTTCCAGTCGTGCGCATACGGCCTGGCGCTCGCTCGCGGACTTCGCCTTCATGTACTTCGCTTCCGCGTCGTAGGCGCGCGCGAACTGCGCGTCGAAGTCCTTGGGCAGCTTGTGCTGTGCGGTGAGCATCTGCTTCGCCGCCTCATGCGCATTGCGGCGATGCTCGGCGATGTTGCCCTTCGCGCAGTTGCCGGCCGCGACCGCGCCCGCGGCAGTCAGCTGGATCACCTGCGCCGCGCTCATCGGCGGCGGGTTCGCGGCCGACGCGGCGAACGTGGCGACGAGCAGAGGAACGGCGAGAGTGATGCGGCGCATGAGCGACGTCCTGCAGGCGGGCGCGGCAGTGTAGCGGGGCGTATTTGAACCGCCCCGTCACGCCATCACTCGTAACGGAGCGCCTCGATCGGATCGAGACCGGCCGCTTTCGACGCCGGCATCAGGCCGAACACCACGCCGACCAGCGCCGAGAAACCCGCAGCCACCAGCACCACCCACAGCGGCACGCTCGCCGGCGGGAAGTTCGGAATCATCATCGCGATGCCCGCGCCCGCGGCGTAGCCGAGCACGATGCCGATGACGCCGCCGAGCAGTGCGAGCAGCGCGGCTTCGAGCAGGAACTGCACGAGGATGTCGCGGCGCGTCGCGCCCAGTGCCTTGAGGATGCCGATCTCGCGCGTCCGCTCGGTCACCGACACCAGCATGATGTTCATGATGCCGATGCCGCCGACCAGCAGTGAAATGCCGACGATGCCGCCGAGCACGGCGGTGGCCGTCGACGTGATCTTCGCCAGCTGATCCTTTACCGAACTCGCCGCTTCGATCTTGAAGTCGTCGTCCGTTCCGGGCTTGAGCCCGCGGCTGGCGCGCAGCGCACGCCGCGCGCGTTCGCGCACGCCGTCGAGTTCCTCGATGCGACGCACGGTGAACGACACGCCGATCATCGGTTCGATCGTGTTGCCGTTCATGCCGCGCGCGACTTCGAACGGAATCACGACGTAGTTGTCCTGGCTGAAGCCGAAGACTTCGCCCTTGGGCTCCATCATGCCGACGACCTTGAACCAGTCGCCGCCGAGCTTGATGTACTGGCCGACCGGGTTCGCCGGCAGGTGCAGTTCCTCGCGCACCTTGGTGCCGATCACCGCGACATGGCGACGCCCCGCATCGTCCACCGGCACGAGGAAGCGACCGACCTGCGGGAAACGCGAGCGCACCTGCTGGAACGCGGCGGTGGTGCCGATCACCTGCGGCTGGCTGCTGCGGCCGCGGTAGCCGGCAAGGCCGCCCGGCACGACCAGGGTCGGCGCGACGTCCTGGATGCCGGTGACGCGATAACGCAGGGCGTCGACGTCTTCGGCGGTGAGCGTGTTGATCTTGCCGGTGCGGAAGTTGTCGTTGTCGTTCTGCGCTTCCACGCTCAGCGTATTGCCGCCGAGATCCGCGAACTGGTTGCTGATCGAGGCCGAGAAGCCCTGCACCAGCGACACGACGGCAATGACGCTGGCGGTGCCGATGAGGATGCCGAGCGTGGTCAGGAAGCTGCGCATGCGGTGCGCGGACAGGCTCGACAGCGCGGCGCGGAACGCCTCGAGATAGGCCTGCATCAGTGCACCGCCTTGTCGCGCGGCGGGTTGGTCGTGTCTTCGACGATGCGGCCGTCGAACACGCGCAGCACGCGATGGCAGTGCGCGGCGATGTCGGGTTCGTGCGTGACGACGACGACGGTCTGCCCCTGCGCATGCAGCGCATCGAACAGCGCCATGATCTCGGCGGAGGTCTGCGAATCGAGATTGCCGGTAGGTTCGTCGGCGAGCAGCAGCGACGGCTCGCCGACCAGTGCACGCGCCACCGCGACGCGCTGGCGCTGGCCGCCGGACAGCTGGTTGGGCCGATGATCGAGACGGTTGCCGAGCCCGACCTTCGTCAGCGCGTCGGTGGCGCGACGCACGCGCTCGGCACGCGGCAGGCCGCGATACACCAGCGGCTGCATGACGTTTTGCAGCACGCTGTGACGCGGCAGCAGATGGAAGCTCTGGAATACGAAACCGATTTCGCGATTGCGCACGTGCGCGAGCTCGTCGTCGGCCATGCCGGCGACGTCGCGACCGTTGAGCATGTAATGACCTTCGCTCGGCGAGTCGAGGCAGCCCAGCAGGTTCATCAGCGTGGACTTGCCTGAACCCGACGGCCCGGTCAGCGCGACGTATTCGTTGCGACCGATGGAGAGATCGACGCCGCGCAGGGCGTGCACCGTCTCTTCGCCCATCGTGTAGCGCTTGACGATGCCGGCGAGCTCGATCACTTCGCGTCGCCGTCCTTCGCGGCTTCGAGCTCCTTCGCGCTCTTCTCGCTCACGCGATCGCCGTCGTGCAGCGTGCGCAGCGTCTTGGCCGGGCCGACGATGACCTTGTCGCCCGACTTCAAGCCGGACGCGATGACCTGCCAGCGATCGTCGGCCACGCCGGTCTTCACCGACTGCTTGCGCGCGCGGCCGTCGCGCTCGATCCAGACGTAGGTCTTGGCGACGGTCGCCTTCGCCTCTTCGTGCTTCGGCGCATTGCTGTCGCCTTCGGCCGCGGCGGCCGCGAGTTCGTCGCCGTCGTCCATCACCGCTTCGACCGGCACCGCGAGCTGCGGACGGCCGTCGCCGAGATAGATGTCCGCACGCGCACTCATGCCCGAACGCGGATTGAGCGAGCCCGGCAGCGTGAGCGACACGGTCACCTTGTACGCACGCGCCTGGCCTTCGACCGTCGGGGCGAGCGCGATCTTGTCGACGCGGCCGTGCAGCGCGGTATCGGGATACGCGGCAGGGTAGACGTCGACCGCCTGGCCGATCGACACCTGGCCGATGTCGGCCTCGTCGACCTTGAGCTCCGCAGTGAGCGCGGAGACGTCGGCGATCTTCATCAGCTTGGCGCCGGCGAGGGCGTTCGTCGACGGGATCGCGGTTTCACCGACCTTGATCGGCAGGTCGACAATGCGGCCGGAAATCGGCGCGCGGATCTCGGTCTTCGACAGCTGCTCGTAGGCGTCGCCGAGCACTGCCTGCTGGCGCTGCAGGCTCTGCGTACTGGTCGCGAGCTCGGCGCGGGCCTGTTCGAGGGCGAGGCGTGCCTCTTCCAGCGAATTGCGATCGATCAGCTGCTGCGACGCGAGCTTCTGCGCACGCGCGTACTGCGCGGCGCGCAGCTGCAGCGTGGCGCGCTGGCGCGAGATGTCGATCGTGCCCTGGCGTCGCCCGGCGGATTCGCGGTCGATCGCGTTGCGGTAGATCTTCGGATCCAGCGTCAGCAGCAGCTGGCCCTTCTGCACCGTGTCGCCTTCCGCGACGAGGATGCGATCGACCTTGGCGACGACTTCCGAGGTGAGGTTCACCTCGGTGCCGTAGGCCAACGTGCCGGAGGCGAGGATGGTTGGACGCACTGCGCGCGCCGCCGCCGGCTGCATCTGCACCGGCGTGCCGTGTTCACCGCGCATGCCGCGCAGCGCGAACGGCAGCACGAGGACCGCGACCACCAGCCCGCCGGCCAGTGCCTTCTTGGTATTCGGTTTCATCAACGTCTCAGCCGAAGGCCACCGCGACCGCCGCCATCACGCCGTAGAGGACGACATACGGCAGCACCGCGATCAGGATCGACTTGCCCCACGACGCGCGGGTGAACGTGCGCCAGCCGAGTGCGGCGAGGAACAGCGACCACAGCGACAGCAGGTCGAGGCTCTGGGCGAGCTTCTGCCAATGCGAACCGGTCGTGTCGATCAGCAACGGATCGACGTGGGTCAGCATCAGCGACTCCATCGTGGCCTGTCCGGTCATCGTGAGCGCACCGACGAGTCCGACCACCGAGCCCAGCGCGCCCGGCATCGCCGACCACGCGGTGAGGCTCACGCCGTGCTTGAAGCCGAGGCCTGCGCCCGTGATCTTCGAGGCCAGCCAGTAGTAGAGGCCGATCAACGCGAAGATCAACGCGACCGCGACCGGGCCCAGCACGGCACCGAAGATCGCCATCACGCGCGTGCCCGGCATCATGGCTTTCGCCTGCGCCATCTCCTTCGCCGTCATGCTCGCGCGCTTGGCGTCGAACATGTGGTCCGCGTACCACGCGGCATCCACGCGCATGAAGTAGGCGAGGCTCAACGCCACGGCGAGCGCCGCGAGCACCAACCACGGCACGAGAAACGTCGGGCGCTCGCGCTCTTCGGCGAACACCTTCGACGGCTGCAGGAAAATATCGACGAGCTTGGCCATTCCATGTCCCTCCCCGGACTTAGGTGGCGCGGACTGTGGACCCCTGCGATCCCCATCGCAATGGGCCGGAGGTCACATCTTCAACTGCGCAGGCCGACGCCGCGCTTGAGCAGCCACAGGCCCAGCGACGCCAGCACCGCGACGAACGCGAGCATCAGACCGTAGGCGACCGCGAGCGGCACGTCGCTGCGGTCGAGCAGGCCGTAACGGAACGCGTTGACCATGTAGAAGATCGGATTCAGGTGTGTCGCCGCTTCGGCCCACGTCGGCAGCAGCTTGACCGAATAGAACACGCCGCCGAGGTACGTGAGCGGGGTGAGGATGAAGGTCGGCACGATCGCGATGTCGTCGAACTTCTTCGCGTACACCGCGTTCACGAAGCCGGCGAGCGCGAAGATGGTCGCGCCGAGCAGCACGGTGGTGAACGTGACGAACGGGTGCGGCACGCGCACGTGGGTGAAGAACATCGCGATGATCAGCACGATCGCGCCCACCATCAGCCCGCGCAGCACGGCGCCGGCGACATAACCGGTGAGGATCACCCAGTTCGGCATCGGGCTGACCAGCAGCTCTTCGACATGGCGGCCGAACTTCGCGCCGAAGAAGCTCGACGAGATGTTGCCGTAGCTGTTCTGGATGATCGACATCATCACCAGGCCCGGCACGATGAAGTCCATGTACTTGATGCCGTCCATCTGGCCGACGCGCGAACCGATCAGTCCGCCGAAGATCAGGAAGTACAGCGTCATCGTGATCGCCGGCGGCACCAGCGTCTGGCCCCAGATGCGCAGGATGCGGTGCACCTCCCGACGCACGATCGTGCCGAGCGCGATGAGGTGGCCCGAAGGCGGCGTCTGGACGGTGGCGGGCGTGGTGGACATCGATGGTTCCGTGAAAGCGTGACGTTCGACGATCAGACCGCGGCGGTGCCGGCGTTCTCGCCGGTGAGTCGCACGAACAGTTCTTCGAGGCGGTTGGACTTGGTGCGCATGGAGCGCACACGAATGCCGCTGGCGTCGAGCGCAGCGAACACCCGATTGAGATCCATCGCGCGCGGCATCTCGACGTCGAGCGTGTGGTCGTCGGTGGCGACCATCGTGGTGTTCTCCACCTGCGGCAACGCACCCGGCAGCACGCCGTCGATGTCGAGCACGAAACCTTCGACGTCGAGCTTGGACAGCAGCGCCTTCATCGAACCCTGCGCGACGATCAGGCCGCGATCGATGATGGCGACGTTGCGGCACAGGCTTTCCGCTTCCTCGAGGTAGTGCGTGGTGAGGATGATGGTGGTGCCCTGCGCGTTGATCTCGCGCAGCGTCTTCCACATGCCGCGACGGATCTCGATGTCGACGCCCGCGGTGGGTTCGTCGAGGATCAGCAGCCGGGGCTGCGTCATCATCGCCCGCGCGATCATCAGGCGACGCTTCATGCCGCCCGACAGCGTGCGGCTCATGACGTTCGCCTTCTCCCACAGCTGCGAGCGGCGCAGTTCGACCTCCGCGCGCTTGAGCGCCTCCTCGCGCGGCACGCCGTAGAAACCGGCGTAGTTCACGAGGATGTCGATCGGCTTCTCGAACATGTTGAAGTTGATTTCCTGCGGCACCAGGCCGATCTGCCGCATCGCCGCCGCGCGATCGCGCGTGAGGTCGATGCCGAAGACGTCCACGGCGCCGGAGGTCAGGTTCACCAGCGAGCTGACGATGCCGATCAGCGTCGACTTGCCGGCGCCGTTCGGGCCGAGCAGCGCGAAGAAGTCGCCCGGCTGCACGTCCAGCGAGACGCCCTTGAGCGCTTCGACGCGGTTGTCGTAGGTCTTGCGCAGCTCGCGCACGGACAGCGCGGCGGTCGAAACGGTTGCGGCCATGTCAGGGGGTCGAACGGCGATGCCGGTAGTATAGGCAGCCGCCGTGCACGACCCGCGCGCCGCTGCGTTCCAGCCGCCGCATCGATGCCTGCATCGACAGGAACCACGCCTTGGCCATCGTCCAGTTTCCGCTCCAGCTCGTCTCGCGCCGCATGCTCGCGCCCAGCGTCGGCCACTACGCCTTCGTGCGCAGCGACGGGCAGCCGCTGGACTTCATCCCGGGCCAGTTCATCCAGGTGCACTTCGAGTACGCGGACGGCACGGCGACCAAGCGCAGCTATTCGCTGGCGACGATCCACGATCACGCGATCGGCCCCGGCGAAGCGGTGGAGATCGCGGTGAGCTACGTGCCGGGTGGCGCGGCGACGGCGCTGTTCGAGAGCCTGGAGATCGGCGGCGCGGTGAACGCGAGCGGCCCGTTCGGTCGCTTCTGCCTGATGCCGGCCGATGCGAACCGTCGCTACCTGCTCATCGCCACCGGTACCGGCGTGACGCCGTACCGCGCGATGCTGCCGGAGCTCGAGAAGCAGATCGCGAGCCGCGGCATCGAAGTCGTGCTGCTGTTCGGTGCGCGTACGCCGGTCGAGTTGCTGTATGGCGACGAGTTCCGTGCGTTCGCGACGAAGCATCCGTCGAACTTCCGCTTCGTGCCGTGCTTCTCGCGCGAGCTGCCTGCGGCCGATTCGCCGCAGGCGCATGCGGACGTGCGCCACGGTTACGTGCAGCAGTTCCTCGACGAGTTCGCGCCGAACGCCGACGGCGACATCGCCTATCTCTGCGGCAATCCGAACATGGTCGACGCCTGCTTCGAAGCGCTGAAGGGCCATGGGCTGCCGGTGCAGCAGGTTCGTCGCGAGAAGTACGTCAGCTCGAAGTAGCGCCGCGCGTCGGTGCACGTCGCACCTCCGCAATGAGCTCGCTGAACCTTTATGCCGTCGCTCGCCGTCCGTCGGCCGCCATGTAAAGCTCGCTTGACAGGCCGCTGCCGCCGGTCCTAACGTGCCTGTCAAGTTTGTTTGACAGGCCGCCATGACCCGTTTGTCGCCCCGCCTTTTCATCGCCGCTGGCGCCGCCGTCCTCGCGGCCGCCGTGGCGATCGGCTTCTTCGCGCCGCACGTGCCGGACTTCGTGCGCGGCCTGCTCTACGGCCTCGGCATCGCCCTGGTGTTCGGCGGCCTGCTGCGTTCGCAGATGCCCGACGCCTGCGACGCCAGCACGCCGGCGCTGCGCCGCCGCTACATGCGCGAGTTCGTGCCGCCGATGGTCGGCTACATCGCGACCATCATGGGCTCGGTCTGGCTGCTGAAGTCGGTGACCGATCCCGCGCTGCGCGCGCTCGTCGCGCTCGCGCCCGTGCCCTTCATCGCGCTCGCGATGCGCGCGGTGGTCCGCTACATCCGCGACACCGACGAGCTGCAGCGACGCATCGAAGTCGAAGCGGTGAGCTTCGCGACGGCGCTCGTCTCCCTGGGTTATTTCACCGCCGGCCTGCTGCAGGCCGCGAAGGTCATCGACGTGCCGTCCGCGGTCGCGATGATCTGGGTGTTCCCGCTGATCTGCCTGGTCTACGGCATCGCCAAGGCCGTGATCTCGCGGCGGTACGCCTAGGCCATGGAGAGCCGCGTGCGCGAGCTTCGCGAATCGCAGGGCTGGTCGCAGGGCGAACTCGCCGATCGCCTCGCGGTGTCGCGCCAGACCATCAACGCGATCGAGACCGGCAAGTACGACCCCAGTCTGCCGCTCGCATTCCGCATCGCCCGCCTATTCGGCGAACCGATCGAATCCATCTTCATTCCTGGAGACCTGGCATGAACCCGCAGCACCCGCGCGTCCTTGCGCTTTTCGTCGTCGCGATCGGTTGCGCGGTGATCGCCATCGTCGGTGACCGCCCGATGTTCGCGACCACACTGTTTCCCGCGCTCTACATCGCGGCCTTCGGCGGCGCGCAGCGTCGTTGCCCGGCGCCGCTCTGATCCACCTCGTCGTTCACTGCTGTCCTACCGGAAGGAATCCATGTCCCGCACCCGAATACTCGCGAGCGCATTGACGCTCGCGCTCGCCGGCTGCAACGGCGCCGCGCACGGGCCCGTCGCCCGGCCGGACGCCGAGTCGGCCAAGCGCACCGTCGGTCGCGTCGCGTTCGAGCCCTGCGCGTTGTCGAGCGCACTTGCCGCGCAAACGCTCGACGGCATGTGCGGCACGCTCGCCGTGCCGGAAGATCCGTCGAAGCCGAACGGTCGCAAGATCGATCTGCGCATCGCCTGGCTGCGTCCCAACGACAACGTCGATGCCGCAGCCGACCCGGTGTTCTTCCTCGCCGGCGGTCCCGGCCAGGCGGCGAGTGAATACGCCGCGGCGGTGCAGGGCGCGCTGCGCGAAGTGCTGAAGACGCGCAACGTCTTCCTCGTCGACCAGCGCGGCACCGGCCAGTCCGCGCCGCTCGACTGCCCGAAGGGGTTGCTCGACGAATACAAGGATCGCGACGGCGACGACGCGATCGCCGAGTACGCCGGCAAGTGCGCCGCCGCGCTCAAGAGCGATCCCCGCCAGTTCACGACGACGGTCGCGGTCGAGGATCTCGACACCGTGCGCAAGGCGTTGGGCGCGGAGAAGGTCGATCTCGTCGGCGTCTCGTACGGCACGCGCGTGGCGCAGCAGTACGCGATGCGCCATCCGCAGCAGACGCGCGCGGTGGTGCTCGACGGCGTGCTGCCGAACGACGTGGTCGCCGGTGGCGAGTTCGCGCGCACCTTCGAACGCACGCTGGAACTGCGCGCCAAGGCCTGCGACACCGACAAGACCTGCAAGGCGCGTTATCCGGAAGACCTGCGTACCCAGCTGGCGACGCTCAAGCAGCGCCTCGCGAAAGCCCCGATCGACGTCGAATACCGCGACCCCGCGACCGGCGAAGCCAAGCACGACAAGCTCACCGCGCAGACCGTCGTCGGCCTGACGCAGCTGTTCTCGTACGTGCCGCAGGCCGCCGCGCTTTTGCCGGTGGTGGTCGACGAGGCCGTGCACGAGCGCTACGGCCCGTTGATGGCGCTGGCCTCGCTCGGCGGTGAATCGATGGCGGGCAGCATGAACCGCGGCATGCAGTGGTCGGTGATCTGCGCGGAAGATGCGGATCGCTATGCCGAGGATCCGCGTGATGCGGACACGGCGCTCGGCCTCGATGCGGCGAAGTCGTTCTTCGCGGCCTGCCGCACCTGGCCGCACGGCACGCGTCCTGCGGATTTCAACAAGCCGCTGACCGGCAACGTGCCGGTGCTGCTGATGTCCGGTGAGCTCGATCCGGTGACGCCGCCTTACTACGCCGAGCGCGTCGCGAAATCGCTGCCGAATTCGAAGGCGGTCGTGCTGAAGGGCCAGGGCCACAACGTGATGGGCACGGGCTGCATGCCCAAGCTCATCGGCAAGTTCATCGAAACCGCGAACGCGAAAGCGCTCGACACGAAATGCCTGGAAACGGTCGCGCCCGTGCCGCCGTTCACCAGCTTCAACGGATGGGAGCCGTAAGTCGGCATGATCACCGCACGCAATCTGCACAAGGCGTTCAAGACCAAGACCGGTACGGTCAAGGCGGTCGACGGCGTCGAATTCGAAGCCCGCGACGGCCAGATCACCGGCCTGCTCGGCCCCAACGGCGCCGGCAAGACCACCACGCTGCGCATGCTCTACACGCTGATGCATCCCGACAGCGGCGAAGTGCTGGTCGGTGGCATCAATACCGCGAAGGATCCGGTGTCGGTGCGTCGCGCACTCGGCGTACTGCCGGACGCGCGCGGCGTCTACAAGCGCCTGACCGCGCGCGAGAACATCGCCTACTTCGGTGAGCTGCACGGTATGTCGGCGTCGGCGATCGCCGAGCGCACGCAGCTGCTCGCCCGCGAGCTGCAGATGGAGGACATCCTCGATCGGCAGACCGAAGGCTTTTCGCAGGGCCAGCGCACCAAGACGGCGATCGCGCGTGCACTCGTGCACGACCCGAGGAACGTGATCCTCGACGAGCCCACCAATGGCCTCGACGTCATGACGACTCGTGCAATGCGCGGGTTCCTGCAGCAACTCAAGGCGGAAGGACGCTGCGTGATCTTCTCGAGCCACATCATGCAGGAGGTCGCCGCGCTCTGCGATCGCATCGTGATCATCGCGAAGGGACAGGTGGTCGCCAGCGGTACGCCGGACGAGCTGCGCGCGCGATTCAATGAAAGCAATCTCGAGGACGCCTTCGTCAAGGCGATCGGTTCGGACGAGGGCCTGCACGCATGAAGACCGGACTGTTCTCCACCGTGTGGTCGGTGATGCGCAAGGAACTGCGCGACATCTCGCGCGATCGCCGCACGCTCGCGATCGCGTTGCTGCTCGGCCCGCTGCTGTATCCGCTGATCATCATCGGCACCGGTTCGATTGCGGAAAAGCGTGCGAAGACCGAGCTCGATCGCACGCTGACGATTCCTGTCGAAGGCATGGAACGCGCGCCGAACCTCGTCGCGTTCCTGGCAACGCAGGGCATCGTGGCGAAGAAGGCGGCCAAGGACCTGGATGCATCGGTCGCCGACCAGCGCGAGGACGTCGGTCTGCGTATCGACGAGGGCTACGCGAAGGATTGGCGTGCCGGCAAGCCGGCGGTGGTCGAGATCGTCGCCGACAGCACGCGTCGCAATGCGGAGATCCCGATGGCGCGCGTGCGGGCGGCGCTCGAGGGCTATCGCGACCAGATGGGTGCGCTGCGCCTGCTCGCGCGCGGCGTCGATCCGTCGGTGACGCGCGCGGTGAACGTCGGCAGCCGCGACGTCGCCAGCGAACAGGCGAAGAAGGGACAGGTGCTGTCGATCCTGCTGCCTTACCTGCTGATCCTCGGTTCGTTCCTCGGCGGCGCGTACCTGATCCTCGACGCCACCGCGGGCGAGCGCGAACGCCAGTCGCTGGAACCGTTGCTCGCCACGCCGGCGCGTCGCGGTGCGATCGTCAGCGGCAAGATCCTCGCGGCATGTTCGCTGGGTCTGTTGTCGATGCTGCTCACGCTGCTGTCGTTCAAGCTCAGCGCGCAGCTGGCGACGACCGCACGCATGCTCGACGTCAGCTTCCCGGCGATCGCGAAGATGCTGTTCACGCTGCTGCCGATGCTGCTGATCGGCACCTCGCTGCTCACGTTCCTCGCGGCGTCGGCGAAGAGCATGAAGGAGGCGCAGAGCCACATGACCTGGCTGATGCTGCTGCCGATGCTGCCGTCGATCGTGCTGATGGCGAATCCGATCAAGACGCAGCTGTGGCAGTTCGCCGTGCCCTTCCTCGCGCAGAACCAGTTGCTGCTGAAGATCGTGCGCGGCGAGAGCATCGATCCGCAGGTGTGGATGGTGTATCTGGCCTGCGGCTTCGGCCTCGCGCTGGTGCTTTGGTTCGCCGCGGTGCGTCGCTACCAGCAGGAACGCCTCGCAATCTCGGGCTGACGCACCATTCGGATGACAACGGGCCGGCCTTCGGGGGTCGGCCCGCTTGTTTTCGGGAGTGTGTGCGGCGATGTGTTGCGCGCGATGTTGTGGGCGGCGCATGCGATCGGCGGAATCGGGACGCACGGTGTTCGCGGAGTCGCGCGCCTCTCGCTCCGCCGCAGCGACCCTCGCGCACGTTCCGATGGCGACGTACTTGAAGCCGGTATCGATAGTTGCCGCACGTGATCGCGGCGACGCGCTGTCCCGCATCCCGTGTCATTGGCGATGCGGTGGCACTGCTGCGCCGCACGGCTCGACGCTCGACGCTCGAAAGCGACATTGCACCAGCGCATGCACGCACGACGCGACTTCGCTAGCGCCGTGGATTCATGCCATCGACATCACCCGCCCACAAGCGACCAAAGAAAAAGCCCGGCCGAAGCCGGGCTTTTCTCGTCCGTCACTTTCGGCCCGATCAGGTGCCCGGGTTGAACGTGATGGTTCGACGCGTGGTGACCGGCGCGTCCACCGGCTGGAAGCGCCAGCGCTTCACGGCCGCGACGGCGGCACGGTCGAACACGCGCGGCGGGTTCGCACGCACCACACGCGCGGCCGAAACCGAGCCGTCGGCGGCGACGGTGAACTCGACCTGCACCTCACCCGACTGCGCCGAACGCAGTGCTTCCGGCGGGAACGCCGGGGCGGGCGTCGACAGCGGGCGCAGTTCGGAGTTGCCGCCGGCGGCCGGACGCGTCGGCGTGCTGGCGGCGGTCTGCGCGGCAGCCGCACGCTGCGCGGCTTCCCGCTCGGCGGCGGCGCGATCGGCGGCGGCCTTGTCGGCAGCAGCCTTGTCCGCAGCGGCCTTGTCCGCCGCCGCACGATCAGCGGCGACGCGATCGGCGCTGGTCTTGTCGGCGAGCTGCTTGGCGGCCACTTCCTGCTGCTTCTTCTGGTCTTCGAGGCGCTGCTTCTCGAGCTCGGCCTGCTTCTTCGCCTGATCCTCGGCCGAGAGCTGCTGCTGCACGGCGCGCTGCTGCGCGACCTGCTGCTGCTCGGAGATCGAGGTCTTGAGGCGCGTCAGTGCCGGGTGCTTCGGGTCGGCCTTTTCGAGCAGCGCGGTCAGGCGCTGCGCTTCGGTGAAGTCGTCACGCGCGACGCTCTGCTCGGTCGCGATGACCGCCATCGGCAGCAGGTCGGTGAGCGCGCTCGACACCGCCGGATCGTTCGGCGACTTGTCGCGCAGCGCGAGGTAGTACTCGATCGCGTTGTCGCCGGCCGGCGCGTACAGGCGGTTCTCGTTGTAGGCCTTGCTGGCGGCGTCGCGCAGCTGGTCCGCGGTCATCGCCTGGACCTTGTCGGAAATCACCGTCGCCGGCGTGGCGGCCGGGGCGGCGGCGGACGCAGCCGGATTGGCGGCGTTCGGCGCGGTGTCGTTCTTGCCGCATGCAGCGAGCAGGCCACCGAGCGCCAGCACCAGGGCCACGCGCGGCAGGACGGAAACGCGCGGCATCGGCCGGACGCAGGTATCGGTGTTCATCGGTCTCACTCCCCAGGAGTGCACGCGGCGCGCGCACGCGCCTAGATCGCTCGGCGCGCCGGGCTTTGTCAAGCGCCGCGCAGCCGCTTGCGAGCGCGGATCGTGAAGTCCGTCGCACGCGGCGCGGGACGGTCGCCCCGGCGCGTCAAAGATCGACGTGGTGCGACACCGCGTCCGGGCGTTCGCCGACGGACGCGACGTGATCGCCGGCGATCACGAATGGGTGGCGGGGCGGCGGTTGGATCGCGCGAGGGCGAGCGCCTGTTCCAGGCCCGGGACATCGACGGGCTTCACGAGATGCATGTCGAAGCCGGCGGCCGCCGTGCGTTCGCGGTCCTCGGCCTGGCCCCAGCCGGTGAGAGCGACCAGTGTCATCGTCGTGCCGAACCGTGCGCGCAGCTCGCGCGCGACCGCATAGCCGTCGGGCGGCGGCATGCCGAGATCGAGGAAGACCAGATCCGGCGCACGCGCCTCGACCGCGGCGAGCAGCGGGCTGCCGCCGTAGGCCACGCCGACCTCATCGACGCTGCATTCGAGCAGCATGCGCAGGCTGTCGGCGGCATCGCGGTTGTCGTCGCAGACCATCACCCGCAGCGCGCTTGCGTCCGCCGAAGCGGTGGGAACGTCCGCATACGCCGCCGGTGCGTCCGTCCACGCCAGCGTCGGCAGCGTCACCCGGAACACGCTGCCGCGGCCGATGCCGTCGCTGCGCGCGCCGACTTGGCCACCGTGCAGTTCGACGAGTTGCTTGACGAGGGCGAGGCCGATGCCCAGGCCGGTCGGCATCGCTTCACCCTCGATGTGCCGGCCCTGCACGAACAGATCGAACAGCTGCGGCAACAGTTCCGGTTCGATGCCGATGCCGGTGTCGCGCACTTCGATCGCCACGTCGGCACCGTCGCGCATCACCGCCAACGCGATGTCGCCGCCGGGCGCGGTGTATTTCGCCGCGTTGTTGAGCAGGTTCACCAGGATCTGCGTGAGTCGCACCGGATCGCCATTGACGCTGATCGGCGGCAGCGGCGGCAACTGCACGCCGAGGCGATGGCCCTGCGCCTCGATCACGGGGCGCGCCGCTTCGACGGCGGCGTCGACGATCGCCTGCACGGTGATGCGTTCGCGCTTGAGTTCGATCTTGCCTTGGCTGATGCGCGCGACTTCGAGCAGGTCGTCGACCAGTCGCACGAGATGATCGACCTGACGCCGCATCATGCCGTGCAGGCGCGCCGGCGTGACCGACGGCGCGTCGTGCTCGAGCAGCGTGATCGCGGTGCGCAGCGGCGCCAGCGGATTGCGCAGTTCGTGCGCGAGCGTGGCGAGGAACTCGTTCTTGCGACGATCGGCGACGCGCAGTTCGGTCAGGGCTTCGGTGAGCGCACGCTGGGCATCGAGGCGTTGCAGCGCCTCCCAGCAGCGCACGGCGACGGCTTCGACGAGGTGCACGTCGCTTTCGGTCCAGCGGCGCGGCACCCGCTGGTGCGCGGCGATCACCGCCACGAGGCGGCCGTCGACCACGAGCCCGACCGACACGTGCGCGATGATGTCGAGCGCCGCGTAGGCCTTGGCCACGTCGCGCAGGCGCGGATCGGCGTGGACGTCGTCGACCACGAACGGCCGACCGGCGCGGTAGGCCTCGACCTGGTCGATGCCGAAATCGGCCAGACGCCAGCGCCCTTCGAGCGTGTCCAGCGCCGGATCCGACACGAAACCGCCCAGCACTTCGACCACGCCCTGCGCCTCGTCGACCTTGCAGAACGTGCAGCGGTCGAGCCCGAGATGGCGACCGAGCAACGCCACGCTCTGCGTGAGCAGCTCGTGCGGATCGTCGAGCGTCTGCGCGTGGTCGGCGAGCTGTGCGAGCAGGCGATGCCGCGATTCGCTGTCGCGCAGTGCCTCGTTCGCGCGCGCGATCTCGCCGCGCGCATGCGCGAGCTGCAGCACGCCCTGCACGCGGGCGATGAGTTCGCGCGCCTGGAATGGTTTGGTGAGGTAATCGTCGGCGCCGGCCTGCAGGCCTTCCAGACGCGCTTCCTCGCCGGCACGCGCGGACAGCAGGATCAGCGGCAGCGCCGCGGTGTCATCGTCGTCGCGCAGGCGCCGCAGCAGTTCGAAACCGTCGATGCCCGGCATCATCACGTCGGACAGGATCAGGTCGGGTCGGCGCGCATGCACCTGTGCCAGCGCGTCGAGGCCATTGGCGCAGGTGACCACGTCGTACAGCGGCGTGAGCAGGCGCTCGAGATAGGCGCGCATGTCGGCGTTGTCGTCGACGACGAGCACGCGGTAGCGCGTCGTCGGATCGGCGCCGATGCCGCTCGCGCGCGGTGCCTCCGGCGACACTGCCGCCGCGGTGTCGAGCCAACCTTCCAGCTCTTCCAGCCAACCGGTGGTCCACGCGCCGCCGGCGTCGTCGACCGCGCGCTCGCCGACCTGCGCATCGGGCAGGTGCGCGCGACCGGTCGGAATCGAAACGGTGAAGCGGCTGCCTTGGCCCGGCACGCTGTGCACGCCGACCTGGCCGCCGTGCAGGCGCACCAGTTCCTGCACCAGCGCCAGACCGATACCGCTGCCTTCGATCGAACGCCCACGCGCGCCTTCGACACGATAGAAGCGCTCGAACAGGCGCGCCTGCGCATCGAGCGGAATGCCGCCACCGGTATCGCTGACCACGAGTTCGAAGCGCGGCCCGCGGTCGATCACTTCGACGGTGATGCGCCCGGCCAGCGTGAACTTGAACGCGTTCGACAGCAGGTTGAAGACGACCTTCTCCCACAGCCGTCGATCGAGGTAGACCGGTTCCACTACCGGCATGACGCGGATGTCGAAGTCGATGCCCGCGCGCTCGACCGCGGAGCGGAACATGCTCGCGAGATCCTGCGTGTAGGCGGCCGCGTCGAGGCGCTGGAAGTTGGCTTCCATGCGCCCGGCTTCGATGCGCGAGAAGTCGAGCAGCGTGTTGACCAGGCGCTGCAGGCGGCGCCCGTTGCGCCGCGCGGTGTGTAGCAACTCCCGCGCATCGGTGTCGACGTGACTTTCGAGTTCGTCGAGTGGCGACAGGATCAGCGTCAGCGGCGTGCGCAGTTCATGGCTTACGTTGGAGAAGAACGCGGTCTTCGCGCGATCGAGTTCGGCGAGCTGCTCGGCGCGGCGCGCCTGGTCTTCGAACGCGGCGGCGTCGGCGGTGGCATTGGCGACCTGCGCACCGGCCAGTTGCAGGAAGCGTTCGTATTCCCCGTCGAGCACCAGCCGCGGACTGAGACCGGCAACGAACAAAACACTTGCACGTTCGTCCTGCGGAGCGCGGCGCAGCGGCACCACGTAGGCGCGTTCCACCGGATCGCCCCATTCGCTGGAGGCGGGCAGCAGGCCTTCGAAGGCATCGACGACGCCGGCGTGATGAAGTTCGATCAGTCGGGTGACGTCCGCGGGCAGCGTCGTCATCTCGATCGGCGCGGCGGCGGCGCGGGTCGCGGCGACTCGACGGGCGATGCCACCCTCGAGCCGGTAGATCGCCACGAAAGGCACGTCACGCGACGCGGATGCGAGCGTTTCGACGGCACGCGCGCAGGCATCGTCGACGGTGCGCGCGCCCATCACGTGGCTCGACATCGCGGCGATCGTCGCCATGCGGCGTTCGGCCAGCGTGCGCTCGGTGACTTCGGTGACGACGCACAGCATGCCCTCGATGCGGCCGGTGTCACCCTGCACCGGACTGTAGGAAAACGTGTGGTACGACTCTTCCTTGAAGCCGCGACGCTCGAGATAGAGTTCCAGGCCCTCGTCCCATGTCGCTTCGCCGGTGCGCAGCACGTGCTCGATGCGCGGCCCGATGTCGGGCCAGATCTCCTTCCACACCTCGCGCGCCGACGCACCGATGAAGTCGCGCTTGACGCCCAGCGTCGGTCGATACGCGTCGTTGCAGAAGAAGGTGAGGTCATCGCCCCAGGCCAGCCACATCGCGAAGCGCGAATCGAGCATCAGCTCGACCACCGTCTTCAGACTGCGCGGCCACGCCGCCACCGGACCCAGTGGCGTGGATGCCCAGTCACACTCGGCAATCTGGCGGCGGATGGATGCGTCGGACGCCGTCATGGCGCGCGCAGCGGAGGCGTTCGGCGTCATGGAGGAACTTGTCGGGAACGTGCGACGAGTATAGAAAGCGTGCCGTCCGCGGCCGTGACGGGCGCGTTCACGCGCGCATCGTCGCCGTCCTACTTGCCGATGCAGAAGCTCGAGAAGATGTGGCCGAGCAGGTCGTCGGCATGCACGCGCCCGGTGATCTCGCCGAGCGCATCGTGGGCGCGGCGCAACTGTTCGGCCGCGAGGTCGAGGTGCTCGTGCGCGAGCTGCATGCGGGCGTCCAGCAGTTCGGCGCGCGCGAGCGTCAACGCATGCACGTGCCGCGTGCGTGCGGTGAATGCGCCCTGCACGGTATCGGCCTGTGGGCCGAGTGCAAGCGCGTGCAGGCGGCGACGGACGGCGTCGAGGCCGGAGCCGGTCATCGCCGATGCAGCGATGAATCCTTCAGGTGCGGGGCCATCGAGCAGATCGATCTTGTTGGCGATGCGCAGCACGTGCGGGACGTTCGCGATTGCATCGGCGACCGCCCCGGCGCCTGCCGCCGCGTCACGTGCATCGACGACAACGATCGCGAGATCCGCGCGTTCGAGTTCACCGCGTGCGCGGCGCATGCCTTCGCGTTCGATCGCGTCGCCGCTGTCGCGAAGGCCCGCGGTGTCGACCAGCGTGAGCTCGACGCCTTCGATGCGCACGGTCTCGTGCAACACGTCGCGCGTGGTGCCCGCGATGTCGGTGACGATCGCGCGGTCGACGCCCGCGAGCGCGTTGAGCAGCGAACTCTTGCCCGCGTTCGGCGGACCGACGATCACCGCGTGCAGGCCATCGCGCAGGCGACGCCCCTGTTCGGCGGCCGCGATCAGCGCGTCGAGATCATGTTCGATCGCGTCGAGTCGACGTCGAAGATCGGCGCCGCCGAGTGTGTCGATCGGTTCGTCCGCGAAGTCGATCGCGGCTTCGCAATGCACGCGCACGTGCAGCAGCGCGTCGGCGAGCGCATCGACGCGGCGCGAGAAGTCACCATCGAGGGCGCGGCGTGCAGCGCGCGCGGCGCGGATGTCCGCGGCGGCAATCAGATCCGCGACGGCTTCCGCCTGCGCCAGATCGAGTCGGCCTTCGAGGAACGCGCGTTCGGTGAATTCGCCAGGCCGCGCGGGGCGCGCGCCAAGTGCGAGGCAGGCCTCGAGCAATTGCGCGAGCACCGCCGGGCTGCCGTGCGCCTGCAGTTCGACCACGTCTTCGCCGGTGTAGCTCGCGGGCGCTGCGAACCAGATCGCGAGACCGTCGTCGATGACGTCGTCGCCGTGTCGGAACTGCGCGTGGTGCGCGCGACGCGGCGTCAGAACGCGCTGCGCGATCGCCTCGCCGATGCGGCGCGCCTCGCTCCCGGACACGCGCACGATGCCGACGCCCGCACTGCCCGCGGCAGTCGCAATAGCGGCGATGGTCTCGCGCGATGTCACGTGCACAGTCTCCAAACGACGAGCCCGCCATGCGGCGGGCCCGTGCGGTGCGTCAGTTCTTCTTCGCCGGCTCGCCGTACTTGCGCAGGAAGTACCACTGCTGCGCGAGCGTGAGCAGGCCGTTCGTCACCCAGTACAGCACCAGGCCCGAGGGGAAGAACGCGAACATCACGCCGAAGGCGAGCGGCATGAACTGCATCATCTTCGCCTGCGCCGGATCCATGCCCGCGGTCGGCGTGAGCTTCTGCGTCACGAACATCACCGCCGCGTTGATCACCGGCAGCACGAAATAAGGATCACGCGCGGTGAGGTCGTGGATCCACAGCATCCACGGCGCGTGGCGCAGCTCGACCGACTCCGAGAGCATCCAGTACAGCGCGAGGAAGATCGGCATCTGCACGAAGATCGGCAGGCAGCCGCCGGCCGGATTGACCTTCTCCTTGCGGTACAGCTCCATCATCGCCTGCTGGAACTGCTGGCGGTCCTCGCCATGGCGTTCCTTGAGCTGCTGCAACTTCGGCTGCAGGCGACGCATCTTCGCCATCGAGCGGTACTGGGCGTTCGCGAGCGGAAGCAGCGCGAGCTTGATCAGCACCACGAGGCCGATGATCGACCAACCCCAGTTGCCGATGAAACCGTGCAGCCACGCCAGCACCGCGTACAGCCAGCCGGCGAGCGTCGCCATCGTGGTGTAGCTGCTGAAGTCGACCGCACGCTCGAGGCCCGGCACCTTCGCCGCCGCGATCTGTTCGACACTCTTCGGGCCGACCCAGAGGCGCGCGTCGGTGCTGAGCTTCTGACCCGGCGCGAGGTTGACGGTCGGGCCGACTTCGCGGATCACGTAGTTGGTGCCGCCGATGCCGTTCGGCGTGATGGTCGCGAACTCGGTCGCGTCGCCCGGCTGCGGAATCCACGCAGTGAAGAAGTGGTGCTGCAGGAACGCGATCCAGCCACCGGTGACCTTCTTCGACAGCGCGCCGTCATCGGTGAACTTGTTGAACGCGCGCTTCTCGTACTTGTCCTGCGGGCTGTACCACGCAGCACCTTGGAAGGCGAACACGCGACCCGAGGTGAAGCCGCCCTTGGGCGCTTCCGGCATGGTGCGGCTGAGCTGGCGATAGACGCTGGCCTGCCACGGCGCGGTGCCGGCATTGACCACCTCGTCGTGCACGCGCACCGCGTAGCTGCCGCGCGTGAACGTATAGGTGCGACGAATGGTCACGCCGTTCGCGCCGGTCCAGACGAAGGGCACGTCGAGCGTCGTCGCGCCGGGCGCCATCGAATACGCGCGCGTCGCCTCGGCGGGGACGAAGCCCGAGAGGTGCGTCGGTGCCGGCGCGCCGGTCGCGACCCAGCCGCTCTGTGCGGCGAAGTAGTGCGCGGGGTCGGTCGAGAACAAACGTACCGGGCGGGTGGGGTCATCGAGGTCGGGATAGCCCGGCAGCTCGGCCTGCAGCATCTGGCCGCCATCGAGCGTGGCGTTGAGCACGTCGGTGTGGACGGTGACGGCGCCTGCGGTCGCGGCGGGGGTGGCACTCGCGGTCGGCGTCGTACCCGGTGCCGTCGGAACCGCACCCGGACCGACCGCGGTCGGCACGCTGGCTGTGGTCGACGTCGTCGCCGTGGACGTCGTCGCCGGCGGCGGCGCGGCCTTCTCGCGCGTCCATTCCATCCACAAGAGCGACGCCACCAACAGCCAGGCGAAGAGGAGGAAGGCGCGGGTCTGGTTCATGGGCAGGCAGGCTCGGGCCGGGCGCGTGGATTACGCGCCGGCGGAAGGGTCGGAGGACGGCGGCGGCATTGTGCCGGCGGGTGCCGGAGCCGGCAACGCGCGGGCCCGACGCAGGAGATCGTGGAAGGCGGCGCGCAATTCAAGGCCGGACTGCTTGGCAGCACCGGGGCGCGCGACCACGACGTAGTCGCCGGGGGCGAGCGAGGTGCGGATGCGACGGAATTCATCGCGCAGCTGGCGCTTGATGCGGTTGCGACCGACCGCATGCGGATCGACCTTGCGCGAGACGGCAAGCCCGAGGCGAGGCGCGATCGTGTCGTCGGGACGCCAGTGCAGCGCGAGCACGGGCAGGCCCGTGCGGCGGCCGTCGCCAAACACACGATCGAAATCGGCACGCGTTCGCACGCGCGCCGATCGGGGAAAGCACTGGGAAGTCATGATGCGTCGTCGACGCTGGCGTCCGCGGCGATCTGGCGCGGCGCGGACGCGGCCCGGCGAAACACGCCAGGCGACCGGCCGAAGCCGATCAGGCCGTCAGGCGCTTGCGGCCCTTGGCGCGGCGGCGGGCAAGGATCTTGCGGCCGTCGGCGGTCGCCATACGCGCACGGAAGCCGTGGTCGCGCTTGCGCTTGAGGTTGCTGGGCTGGTAGGTGCGCTTGGTGGCCATGAGGCAACTCGCGAAGAACGGCAAAAGTGAACCCGGAAGTCTAGCGGGCCACGTACAGCCGGGTCAAGCCGATGTGAGGGCGTGTTCCGGGGCGACGGTGTGGACAAGCCTGTCCCGGCCCTGTGGATAAATGATAGTCTGCCCGACCCCCGAACCGATGGACGCGGCCTCGCCCGAGGCATCCGCGCCGCCGGCTCGTCGCTCCGTTTCCACCGAATTTCCCCGGGTTTTTTGCCTTGTCGATGATGGATGCCTGGCCGCGCTGCCTCGAACGCTTGGAAGCCGAACTGCCGGCCGAGGACGTGCACACCTGGCTGCGGCCGTTGCAGGCCGACCTGCAGGGCGACCGCGCCGTGCTGTACGCGCCGAACGCGTTCGTCGTCGACCAGGTGCGCGAGCGCTACCTGCCGCGGATCCGCGAACTGCTGAGCTATTTCGCCGGCGCCGACGAGGTGCGGCTGGAGGTCGGTGCGCTGCCGAAGGCGAAGAGCGAGACGCCGGCGCCCGCGTCGTCCGGCCGTGCGTCAGCCGCCGCGACGCCCGCGCCGATGCCGTTCAACGGCAACCTCGACAACCATTACACGTTCGAGAACTTCGTCGAGGGCCGCAGCAACCAGCTCGGCCGCGCCGCCGCCATGCAGGCCGCGCTCAAGCCGGGCGACCGCGCGCACAACCCGCTGCTGCTCTACGGCGGCACCGGCCTCGGCAAGACCCACCTGATGTTCGCCGCCGGCAACATGATGCGGACGAACAACCCGGGCTTCCGCGTGATGTACCTGCGCAGCGAGCAGTTCTTCAGCGCGATGATGAAGTCGTTGCAGGACAAGACCATGGACGCCTTCAAGCGGCAGTTCCAGCAGGTCGACGCGCTGCTGATCGACGACATCCAGTTCTTCGCCGGCAAGGACCGCACGCAGGAAGAGTTCTTCCACACCTTCAACCAGCTGTTCGACGGCCGCCAGCAGATCATCCTGACCTGCGACCGCTATCCGCGCGAAGTCGAGGGCCTGGAGCCGCGGCTGAAGTCGCGCCTGGCCTGGGGCCTCAGCGTCGCGATCGAGCCGCCGGATTTCGAGACGCGCGCGCAGATCGTGCTCAGCAAGGCGCGCGAGCGCGGCGTCGAGATTCCCGAGGACGTCGCCTTCCTGCTCGCCAAGAAGATGCGCAGCAACGTGCGCGACCTCGAGGGCGCGCTCAACACGCTCGCCGCGCGCGCCAACTTCACCGGCCGCGCGATCACCGTCGAGTTCGCCCAGGAGACGCTGCGCGACCTGCTGCGCGCCCAGCAGCAGGCGATCGGCATTCCGAACATCCAGAAGGTCGTGGCCGACTACTACGGCCTGCAGATGAAGGACCTGCTGAGCAAGCGCCGCACGCGCTCGCTGGCACGGCCCCGGCAGATGGCGATGGCGTTGGCGAAAGAACTCACGGAGCACTCGCTACCCGAGATCGGCGACGCCTTCGCTGGCCGCGACCACACCACCGTGCTGCACGCCTGCCGCCAGATCCGCACGCTGATGGAGACGGACGGCAAGCTGCGCGAGGATTGGGACAAGCTCATCCGCAAGCTGAGCGAGTAAGGTGTGCATGGCGCGTGCGCGCGCCGGGGGCAAGTTGTGGACAATTCGGAGCGGTCGCGACGACGGCCGGTTTGTCCACAGGTTGATCACGATCCCGAGGGCGGTTTCCAACAGGGTCGTTAGGTCGATAAAAACCAGAAATTTCAAAGGCTTGAGAGGGTTTTACCGGATTTCGGCGCCCTCCACCGCCACCATGCTTTTGATTTAATCCACTCTTTAGAAACGGAACGGGGATCGGGGTCCAGATGCGCTTTTCCCTTCAACGCGAAGTGTTTCTCAAGCCGCTCGCGCAGGTCGTCAACGTCGTCGAGCGACGTCAGACCCTGCCGGTGCTCGCCAACCTGCTGGTGCAGGTGCAGGGCGGCCTGCTCTCCCTGACCGGTACCGACCTCGAGGTCGAGATGGTCTCCCGCGTCGCCGTCGAGGACGCGCAGGACGGCGAGACCACGATCCCGGCCCGAAAGCTCTTTGAGATCGTGCGTGCCCTGCCCGACGGCAGCCGCATCACGATCAGCCAGAGCGGCGAGCGCATCAGCGTCCAAGCCGGACGCTCGCGCTTCACCCTGTCGAGCCTGCCGTCGAACGACTTCCCGTCGCTGGATGACGTCGATGCGACCGAGCGCGTGCAGGTGCCGGAAGCGGCGCTCAAGGAGCTGATCGAACGCACCGCGTTCGCGATGGCCCAGCAGGACGTGCGCTACTACCTCAACGGCCTGCTGTTCGACCTGCGCGAAAGCTCGCTGCGCTGCGTCGCCACCGACGGCCACCGCCTGGCTCTGTGCGAATCCGGCCTGGAAGGCACGGGCGCGCAGACGAAGCGCCAGATCATCGTGCCGCGCAAGGGCGTGACCGAGCTGCAGCGCCTGCTGGAAGGCGGCGATCGCATCCTCGAGTTGGAAATGGGTCGCGGCCACCTGCGCGTGAAGCGCGACGACGTGACCTTTACCAGCAAGCTCATCGACGGTCGCTTCCCGGACTACGAGGCGGTGATTCCGATTGGCGCCGACAAGGAAGTGCGCATCGACCGCGACGTCCTGCGGGCGGCCCTGCAGCGCGCGGCCATCCTTTCGAACGAGAAGTACCGCGGCGTCCGTATGGAAGTCTCGCCGGGGCAGATCAAGGTGTCGGCGCACAACCCCGAGCAGGAAGAGGCGCAGGAAGAGGTCGAGTGCGAGACCCGCGTCGATGACCTGGCCGTCGGCTTCAACGTTGGCTACGTGCTCGATGCGCTGGGGTCGCTGAAGGACGAAGTCGTCGTCGTGCAGCTGCGCGACGCCAATTCGTCCGCGCTGATTCGCGAGGCCTCGAACGAGCGTTGCCGCCACGTCATCATGCCGCTGCGTCTCTAACCGGCCTGTTCCACGTGGAACATCGGACGCCCGGCTTTGGCCGGGCGTCGTCGTTTGGACCCGCGGTAAACGACAATGGCCGGGCCCTCACCTGCATCGGTATTGGCCCCGCTACCCTGCTTCCTCACTGGAGCCCTAGACGCAGTGCAGGTCACCCGCCTCGACATTCGCCATCTGCGGCGCTTCGACGACGTCAGCCTGGCGCCCGCCCCCGGACTGAACCTGCTGATCGGCGACAACGGCGCGGGCAAGACCAGCGTGATCGAGGCCTTGCACCTGATGGCCTACGGGCGGAGCTTCCGCGGGCGGGTGCGGGAAGGCCTGGTGCAGGCCGGCGCGGACGCGGTCGAGGTGTTCGTCGAATGGGACGAGGCCGGAAAGGCGGGCGACCGAACTCGGCGGGCGGGACTCCGCCACAGCGGGGGCGACTGGGCGGGCCGCTTGGACGGCCAGCCGGTGGGGCAGATCGGGGAGCTGTGCGCGGCCTTGGCTGTCGTCACCTTCGAGCCAGGCAGTCATGAGCTGGTTCACGGCAGCAGTGAGGTCCGCCGCCGCTTCCTCGATTGGGGCCTGTTCCACGTGGAACATGGCTTTCTTCGCCCATGGCGCCGCTACGCGCGGGCGCTCAAGCAGCGGAACATCCTCCTCAAGCAGCGGGTACGCGATGCCCAGCTTGACGCATGGGATGCAGAGCTGGCGGAGACCGGCGAAGAGCTCACCGAGCAGCGACAGCGCTACGTGTCGGCGCTCGCACCCGGCTTCGCTGCGGTGACCGAGGAGCTGGCGCCCGGTTTGGGCGCAGCGACGCTCAGTTATTCCCCCGGCTGGCGACGCGAAGAGCTGTCCCTCTCGGACGCCCTGCTGCTCGCCCGCGACCGCGATCTGCAGGCGGGCCACACCAGCGTTGGCCCGCATCGCGCGGACTGGCGCCCCGCGTTCGTCGCGATTCCGGGTCGCGATGCGTTGTCCCGCGGTCAGGCCAAGCTTGCCGCCCTGTCGGCGCTCCTGGCGCAAGCCGATTTCCACGCGGAAGCGACCGGCCAGCAGCCGGTCTTTGCCCTGGACGATCTCGCGTCTGAGCTCGACCGTCATCACCAGCGCCGTGTCCTGCAACGCTTGGCCGAGCGCGGCAGCCAGGTGTTCGTCAGCGGCACCGACGTTCCGACACCCGTGGCCGAACTGGGTCTGTCGCCGAAGGTGTTCCACGTGGAACACGGCCGCATCTCGCCGGTCTGAGCGACGCCGTTCATCCCCGGTCCGCCGTCGCGTTGAGACCCGCTGCTATACTTCGCGCACGTAAAGCTAATGTGTCGCGACGCCCCCGCACCCGCGGCTCCCGGTGTCGCGCGGGGCGACCGATGTCCGATATGCATGACGAGGCGCTGCCCACCGCGGCACCGTCCGATTCCTACGATTCCTCCAAGATCACCGTGCTGCGCGGCCTTGAGGCCGTGCGCAAACGTCCCGGCATGTACATCGGCGACGTGCACGACGGCACCGGCCTGCATCACATGGTGTTCGAGGTCGTCGATAACGGCATCGACGAGGCCCTCGCCGGTCATGCCAACGAGGTGACGGTCACCCTGCACGCGGACGGCTCCTGCTCGGTGTTCGACAACGGTCGCGGTATTCCCGTCGACATCCACAAGGAAGAGGGCGTCTCCGCCGCCGAGGTCATCCTCACGGTGCTGCACGCCGGCGGCAAGTTCGACGACAACTCGTACAAGGTCTCCGGCGGTCTGCACGGCGTCGGCGTGTCGGTTGTCAATGCGCTGTCCGAGAAGCTCTGGCTGGAGATCTGGCGCGACGGCTATCACTGGCGCCAGGAGTACGCGCTGGGCGAGCCGGTGTATCCGCTCGAGCGTCTGGAGCCTTCGGATCGCCGCGGCACGCTGCTGCGCTTCCTGCCGGCGGCCGAGATCTTCACCGACGTCGAATTCCACTACGACATCCTGGCCAAGCGCCTGCGCGAACTGTCGTTCCTGAATTCCGGCGTGCGCATCGTCCTTGCGGACGAGCGCGGCGAGGGCAAGCGCGACGTGTTCGAGTATGAGGGCGGCATCCGCTCCTTCGTCGAGCACCTGGCGCAGCTCAAGAATCCGCTGCACCCGAACGTGATCTCGGTGACGGGCGAGCAGAACGGCATCACCGTGGACGTCGCCCTGCAGTGGACGGACGCCTACCAGGAAACGATGTTCTGCTTCACCAACAACATCCCGCAGAAGGACGGCGGCACGCACCTGATCGGCTTCCGCGCCGCGCTGACGCGCACGCTGCAGAACTACATCGAGCAGAACGGCATCGCCAAGCAGGCGAAGGTCGCGCTCTCGGGCGACGACATGCGCGAAGGCCTGATCGCCGTGCTGTCGGTGAAGGTGCCGGACCCGAGCTTCTCCTCGCAGACCAAGGAAAAGCTGGTCAGCTCCGAGGTGCGCCCGGTCGTTGAGAGCACGTTCGGCGCACGTTTGGAGGAGTTCCTGCAGGAACACCCCCATGAGGCCCGCGCGATCGCCGGCAAGATCGTCGACGCCGCCCGCGCCCGCGAGGCCGCGCGCAAGGCCCGCGACCTGACCCGTCGCAAGGGCGCGCTCGACATCGCCGGCCTGCCGGGCAAGCTCGCCGACTGCCAGGAGAAGGACCCGGCGCTGTCGGAGCTCTTCATCGTCGAGGGCGACTCGGCCGGCGGCTCGGCCAAGCAGGGCCGCAACCGCAAGACGCAGGCGATCCTTCCGCTCAAGGGCAAGATCCTCAACGTCGAGCGCGCGCGCTTCGACCGCATGCTCGGCAGCGCCGAGGTCGGCACGCTGATCACCGCGCTCGGCACCGGCATCGGCAAGGACGAGTACAACCCGGACAAGCTGCGGTACCACCGCATCATCCTGATGACGGACGCGGACGTGGACGGCTCGCACATCCGCACGCTGCTGCTCACGTTCTTCTATCGCCAGATGCCGGAGCTGATCGAGCGCGGCCACGTCTACATCGGCCTGCCGCCGCTCTACAAGATCAAGCAGGGCAAGACCGAGCTGTACCTCAAGGACGACTCGGCGCTGGATGCGTACCTCGCGAACAACGCGGTCGACGGCGCCTCGCTGATTCCCACCGACGGCGAACCGCCGATCGCGGGCGAAGGCCTCGAGAAGTTGCTGCTCGCGTACGCGAACGCGCGCGAAGCGATCCGTCGCCATGCGCACCGTTTCGACACGCAGGTGCTCGAAGCACTGCTCGACATCGCGCCGTTCCACGCCGGCACCGCGACGCTCGATGCGACCGCGCTGAAGGCGATCGAAGCGCGCATCAACGACGGCCTGCTCGGCAAGCCGACGTATCGCCTCGAGTGGAACGAGAGCGATGGCACGCGTCCCGCCGCGCTCGTCGTGCATCGCACGCACATGGGCGAGGAGATCGTGCAGATCCTGCCGATGCCGTCGTTCGAGACCGGCGAGTTCCGTCCGCTGCGCGAAGCCGCGACGCTGCTCAACGGCCTCGTGCGCGACGGTGCGCAGATCGTGCGCGGCAATCGCGCGCAGCCGATCGCGCGTTTCGCCGATGCGTACAACTGGCTGATGGACGAAGCGAAGAAGGGTCGTCAGATCCAGCGCTTCAAGGGCCTGGGCGAAATGAATCCGGAGCAGTTGTGGGAAACCACGGTGAATCCGGAAACGCGTCGCCTGCTGCAGGTGCGCATCGAAGACGCCGTTGCCGCGGATGCGATTTTCTCGACGCTCATGGGCGACGTGGTCGAACCGCGTCGCGAGTTCATCGAGGAGAACGCGCTGAAGGTGGCAAACCTCGACGTCTGATCCGCTCACGCGGTCGACATGAAAAAGCCCGGTTTGCCGGGCTTTTTCTTTTTGGGCCGCACTGCGGCGACGGCCGTGACGTGCAGCTCGCGTGAGGGACGTGAACAGCACGTCGCCGACGCCGATGCGATTGACGACGTCTTGATCTACGGCCGCCTAAAACGAAATCCCCATTCAGCTGGACCGTCCCAATGAAGCCGCTTTTCCTCGCGTTGACCATCAGCCTTGCGGTCGCCGGTTGCGCGACCACGACGACGTCGCCCACCGGTCGCAAGCAGACCGTCGGCGCGGTATCGCAGGAGCAGCTCAACCAGCTCGGCGCGCAGGCGTTCGCGCAGGCGAAGGCCGAAACGCCGCAGAGCAGCAACGCGCAGCAGACCGCCTACGTGCGCTGCGTCGTCGACGCGCTGACGCGCCAGCTGCCCGCGCAGCAGGGCGGCTGGGAAGTGGCGCTGTTCCAGAAGGACGAGCCGAACGCCTTCGCGCTCCCAGGCGGCAAGGTCGGCGTGTACACGGGCATCTTCAAGGTCGCGCAGAACCAGGATCAGCTGGCGGCCGTGATCGGCCACGAGATCGGCCACGTGATCGCCCGTCACCACGACGAACGCATTACCAAGCAGATGGAAGCGCAGGCGGCGCTCGGCATCGCCGGTGCGCTGGTCGGCGCCAAGTACGGGTCGACCGCCGCGAATGCGGTGTCGCAATACGGCGCGGCTGGCGCGCAGGCGCTGTTCCTGCTGCCGAACTCGCGCACGCAGGAGAGCGAAGCAGACGTCGTCGGCCAGCAGCTGATGGCGAAGGCGGGCTTCGATCCCCGTCAGGCCGTGAACCTCTGGCAGAACATGGCCGCGCTCAACGGCAGCCGTCCGCCGACCTTCCTGTCGACCCACCCGAATCCCCAGGCGCGCCTGAGCGAACTGAGCCAGCGGGCGGGCGGCCTGATGCCGGCGTACCAGCAGGCGCAAGCGGCTGGAGTGCGCCCGCGCTGCGGCTGACCGCTGCCCGAATGGGGTGGTCGGGATGCCCTACGCCACCGTTCCAACGCCGGCGGCACTTCTGCTAGGTTGACCGCCCCCGTGGCCGCTTCCGGCTGCATTTTTGCCGCGCGCCGTCGCGGCTGGACCGAGGTCAATCTATGGCATCCCCCACCCTTCGCCGCCGCGCCCTGGTCGCGGTGATCGCCGTCGCCATGTCTGCGACCGTCGCTCCTGCGTTCGCGCAGAGCCAGAGCGACGACCTCGAAGACAAGGCCGAGTCGAGCTCCGGTCGCGCGCAGGCGGCACGTCGCGCACGTGAGTTGAAGGCTGCGAAGACGGAAAAAGCGAGCCCGACGGCGGCGACGGCGACGGCCGCGGGCGGCAGCAAGTATCCGAACGCCACGCGCAGCGTGCCGGTCGGCAAAGCGTCGGTGAAGGGCACGCCCAAGCTGCAGGCGCTGCTGAAGTCGTTCAACGACGCCAAGAACGCCGAGGTGCGCACGGGCGCCGACGCGATCATCGCGGACACGGGATCGAACGCGTACGAGAAGGCCTTCGCTGCGCAACTCGCCTCGCAGGTCGCGATTCAGGCGCAGGACTATCCGGCCGCGCTGCAGTACATCAACACCGCGATCACGCAGAACAGCCTCGACAACGACACGCACTTCGGCCTGATGCACCAGCGTGCGCAGGTGCAGATGATGCAGAAGGACTACGCCGGTGCGCTCGCGAGCGCGGATCAGTTCATCGCGGAAACGCATGACACGTCGCCGGAAACGCAGGTGCTGCGCGGCAACGCGTTGTATCGCCTCGGCCGTTACGCCGAAGCTGCCGCGACGCTGAAGCCCGCCGTCGCCGCTGCTCCGGGCCATGCCGACTGGGACCAGCTGCTCGCCGACTCGCTCGCCCGCAGCGGTAACGCGGCCGAAGCGGCGAAGATCGCCGAGAGCGTCGCGTCGAAGAATCCGGGCGACAAGCAGGCGCGCTTCAACCTCGTGCAGTCGTATCTGCAGACCAAGCAGAACGACAAGGCTGCGACGCTGCTCGAGCAGATGCGCAAGGAAGGCCAGCTGACGGACGATGCCGACTACCGCCAGCTGTTCGCGATCTACGCGAACATCCAGGGCAAGGAACAGGAAACGATCGACGTCATCAACGAGGGCATGACGAAGGGCGTGTTGAAGCCCGACTACAGCGTCTACCTCGCACTCGCACAGTCGTATTACTTCTCCGACCAAGTCGACAAGGCGATCGATTCGTATCGCAAGGCCGGTCCGCTCGGCAAGGACGGCGAAGCGTATCTGGCACTCGCCGGGGTTCTGCGCAACGAGCAACGGATTTCCGAAGCGAAAGCGGCCGCGCAGCAGGCACTCGACAAGGGCCTGAAGCATCCCGAAGACGCGAAGAAGATCCTCGCGCTGTCCGGCAAGTAAGACAACGCGGCAACGGTCACAAGCGCGCACAAAGCGCTTGGAACCGCTGCCGCTGTTTGGTATATGCTTGCCAGTTCCCACGGGCGTGAAGAACGTCATTGGGCTGATCCACGCCCGCGGCGCCATGGCGTCCGGAATTCCCTCCTGAGCAATGGCGCATGACGCAATACCTCTCCAACGCCACTCGAGATAACGAAGGGTTGAACTGGCCGCGTATCGCCGGTATCTCCTCCGCGATCGCCGTGCACGTCGCCGCACTTCTTCTCCTGCTCGTTCCGGCGACCGCGCCGAAGGTGCAGAAGGAGGAAGAGCAGGTCACCGTCGTGAACCTGATCAAGCCGCCGCCGCCGCCTCCGCCGCCGCCGCCGCCGCCGCCGGAGCCGCCGAAGCAGCTGATCCTGAATCCGCCGAAGCAGCAGATCGTGCAGCCGACGCCGACGCCGCCGCCGCCGGAGCAGCCGCCGATCATTACGGAGGATGCGAACGCGATGTCGACGCCCGCACCGCCGCCGTCGCCGCCGGCGCCCCCGGCCGCTTCGCCGTCGCCGCCGAACGTGGTCAACGGCCAGGCAAGCGTCTGCAGCAAGAACACGCCCAGCTATCCGCCGGCGGCGCTGCGTGAGCAGGCCGAAGGCACGACGATCGTTCAGGTGACCTGGACCGGTGACGGCACGATCACCGACGCCAGCGTCCGCAAGAGCGCCGGCAACCGTGACCTCGACCGCGCCGCGGTCAGCGCGGTCCGTCGCTGGAAGGTCTGCCCCGGCGATCCGGGTACCGCCGTCGTCCCGGTGGTGTGGTCGCTGCAGTAAGCGGCCCGCCCGACCGATTCAACCCCCGCTCCTTTTGCACCACCTTTCAACTACTCAACAAAGGTAAGCGTCATGCTTCAGGAAACCCTCGCCCAAGCCGCCGCCACCGGAGGCAACGCCGCATCTGCCCTGACGCAGATGGGCCCGCTGCACCTGCTCCAGGAAATGACCGGCAACCCGGGCCAGTACATCATCTCGTGGGTCGTGCTCCTGACCCTGACGCTGATGTCGGCCATGTCGATCTACTGGATCGTCATGAACTTCATCAAGAACACCCGCCTGCGCGCCACCAGCGACCGCGTGATCAGCACGTTCTGGGAAACCCCGAACGCGCAGGACGCGATCCGTTACATGGAAGAGCAGCCGCGCTTCGAGCCGTTCTCGAAGATCGCGCTCGACGCCGCCCAGGCCGCCGCGCACCACCAGCGCCATGAAGGTTCGCGCCTCGTCGAGTCGCTGAACCGCTCGGAGTTCGTCGACCGCGCCCTGCGCCAGGCCGTCACCCGTGAGTCGTCGCGCCTCGAAGCCGGCCTGACCGTGCTCGCCACCGTCGGTTCGACCGCTCCGTTCGTCGGTCTGCTCGGCACCGTGTGGGGCATCTACGGCGCGCTGATCCGCATCGGTGCTTCGGGCCAGGCGTCGATCGACGCGGTCGCGGGTCCGGTCGGCGAAGCGCTGATCATGACCGCGCTCGGCCTGTTCGTCGCGATCCCGGCGGTTCTGGCGTACAACTTCTTCAATCGCCTGAACCGCGTCACGAACAACAAGTTCGACACGTTCGCGCACGATCTGCACGACTTCTTCGCCACCGGCGCACGCGTCGGCGAAATCCCGACCAAGCGCTAATCACCGGTCGAACCAACTAACCGGAGTCGGAAATGGCCTTCAGTTCAGGCAACAGCGGCGGCCCCATGGCCGAGATCAACGTCACCCCCCTCGTGGACGTGATGCTGGTGCTGCTGATCATCTTCATGATCACGGCGCCGCTCATGACCCACAAGGTGAAGGTGGAACTGCCTCAGGCCAACCTGATCAAGCATGGCGAGGATCAGCCGCCGCCGGTCCCGCCGATCACGCTGACGGTCCAGGAAGACGGGTCGGTGTACTGGAACGACGAGCCGATCCAGAAGAGTCTGCTCGAGAGCCAGTTTTCGGTCGAAGCGCAGAAGACCCCGCAGCCGCAGCTCAATGTCCGCGGTGACAAGACGACCAAGTACCAGATCCTCAAGGAGCTGGTCGACATGGCCCAGAAGCAGGGCATGCGCAAGGTCGGCTTCGTCGCGACGAAGGAAAAGTAAGGAACCGCCATGGCATTCAGCACCGGCAATAGCAGCGGCCCGATGGCCGACATCAACGTGACGCCGCTGGTCGACGTCATGCTGGTGTTGCTGATCATCTTCATGGTGACGGCGCCGACGCTCTCGTACCCGATCGACATCAACCTGCCGCAGCCGACGCTCAACCCGCCGCCGCAGGACCGTGAACCGCCGCCGCCGGTCTCGCTGAAGATCGACGCGTCGGGCACGGTGTCCTGGGACGGCGCGCCCGTCGCACTGAACCAGCTGCAGAACCTCATGCAGCAGACGGTGCAGCGTGACCCGACCAACCAGCCGCGTCTGGAGATCGACGTGAACGGTCAGGCCGAGTACGAAACGCTGGCGAAGGTTCTCGCGTATGCGAAGAACGCGCAGATGGACAAGATCGGTTTCGTCCAGAACGAACAGTAAGTGCTGTACGTCGCGTCAGAACTCGAATAAAGGCGCGATCGCCCCAACGAAATACCGCTTACCTTGTTGAAAACGCCGCCCTCGGGCGGCGTTTTTTTTGTTTGCGATTTCGTCGATGCGTCGGGCCGACAGCGGACGCTCAATCGCCGGGATCATCAACTCCGCAATCGTCGGACCGAACGCGCGGGCGGGACGTCGAAACCGTCAGCTGCGCGCGCTTTCAATCACGCGCAGATAGCGGGCGACCGTCGACGCGAGCCCGTCGTACAACGCTTCGCCGATCAGCGCATGGCCGATCGAGACTTCCAGAACATCCGGCACGCCGCGCAGGAAGGTCGCCAGATTCGCCTGGCTGAGATCGTGGCCGGCATTCACGCCGAGACCCACCGCCTGCGCGCGCATCGCGGTGGTGCGCGCCGATGCGGTCGCCTCATCCGCACGGCCCGATGCGAACGCTTCCGCGTAGGGCCCGGTGTAAAGCTCGACGCGATCGGCGCCCACGGCGGCGGCCTGTTCGACACCGCGCTCGGCCGGCAGCGCGGCCGCGGCGGCGTCCGCATCGACGAAAAGGCTGACGCGGCAGCCGATCGCCTTCAGCGCAGCGACGAGCTCGCGCAACTCGCCGAGGTCGGTCGAGAAATCAAAACCGTGGTCCGAGGTGACCTGTGCGTCGCTGTCCGGTACCAGCGTTGCCTGCGCGGGGCGCACCGCTTCGCACAGGGCCAGAAATCCGGGATAGCCGCTGCGCGGCGGCGCGAAGGGATTGCCCTCGAGATTGAACTCGACGCCGCGCGCGCGCGTCAGAGCCGACAGCGCGTACACGTCATCGGCGGTGATGTGGCGCGCATCGGGTCGTGGGTGCACGGTGATGCCGGCGGCGCCGGCGTCGAGGCAGGTGGTTGCCGCGCGCACGACGTCGGGCTCGTGCCCACCGCGCGAGTTCCGCAGCACGGCGATCTTGTTGACGTTCACGCTGAGCAGGGTCATGCAGGCATCGTAGCGCTTGCTGTCTTCAGCGTGCGCATCGCTGCCTATCGAAGCGGAGGCAGCTCGCGTGCTCATTGCATCGCTGCCGGCAGCGGTCCGATGAGCACGGAGCAATCGCGTCGCCTGTTCCGCGCCTCGCGAGAAACGACGGCGACATTAACGCTTGCGACGCCAACAACCGCGACGCACCGCAGCCGTGACGTCTCGATGCGGCGGCTTCAGTGCGCGCCACACCCCCGCAAATCCGACCGCGGCTATTCGGCCGGTGGGGCCGCGCCGTTCGCGGCTGCGGCGCGACGGGCTTCCGCCTGCTCGCGCATGCGCTGCAGCTCCATCGGGTCGACGATCATCGCCGGGTTGCCGCTGCGGCTTTCCAGGCGGGAGGCGAGGACGCCCATCAGCCAGGCCACGAGCAGGGCGAGGCCGGCGAGCAGGGCGATGACCATCAGCGCGGTCGAGCCGGTCTTAAAGGCGACGGCGAAGGCGGCGATCGCGAGCAGCAGATAGAGCCAGGACATGCGACGTTCCTCGTGGGCCGTCGCGAGTGTAGCGCCGTCCGCAGGCGGCCGCGGCCGCCCGTGGCTGCGATCTAACCCTCCATCGGGCGAACAGGCATGGCCGCGTGCGCCACCTCGTGCGTCATCCTGCCGATGTCCCTCGCACGAATGCGCAAGCCTTGGGCGAACTGTCGCGCGCATGCCTCAGCGCGGCGTGTTCTCACGCTGCGGCACACGCTCACGGCATACCAATACCCATTGCCCCACGACGCGTCGGCTCTCCCGCAGCGATCGCACGACAGGTCGACCGACGACGAGCATCGTCTCGCACCGAAAAAACCGGACATCGACACGACCTCGCAATAGACGGGTCGAGCATCAGCAGGTGTAGTCCAATCGACGCAGTGGTCGAGTGCATCGCCCGTCGGCGCAACACAAAGCGCTACAACAAGGGCGACATCAACCTCGCCAGTGCTTCCGGCAAGCGCGCACGCAGGAACGAGCGATGGCGGTCGACGCGCACGCGCGGGGCATCGCACATGTCGCGCTGCAGGATGTCGGCGAGCGCCGCCGCGATACCCGCATCGCGGAACAGCATCGACACTTCGAAGTTGAGACGGAAGCTGCGGTGGTCGAAGTTGGCGCTGCCGATGATCGCGATCTCGTCGTCGCAGAGCAGCGCCTTGGTGTGCAGCATGCGCGGCGCGTACTCGTGGATGCGCGCGCCGGCGGCGAGCAACTCGTCGAAGTAGGAACGCGCGGCGAACGTGACCAGGCGCGAGTCGCTGCGGCGCGGCACCAGCAGGCGCACGTCGAGGCCCGCGAGTGCAGCGGAGGTCAGCGCCATCATCGCCGCCTCGCCGGGCACAAAGTACGGCGTCGCCAGCCAGACGCGTTCGCGCGCGGCATGGATCGCCGACACGTGCATGCGGTGGATCGCTTCCCACGGTGCATCGGGTCCGGACACCAGCACCTGCGTCGACACCGGGCCCGGCTCGGCGACCACGCGCGGCAGGCTCGGTGGACGTTGCCCGGTCGCGTAGATCCAGTCCTCGACGAACACCTGCTGCAGGTAGCCGACGACTTCGCCTTCGAGGCGCAGATGCAGGTCGCGGTATGCATCGCTGCGCAGGCGATCGTCTTCCTCGTCCGTGACGTTGATGCCGCCAGTGAACGCGACCGTGCCGTCGACGACGACGATCTTGCGGTGCGAGCGCATGTTGAGCCAAGGACGCCGCCAGCGCGACAGCATCGGGTGGAACCAGGCGACTTCGCCGCCGGCGTCGAGCAGCGGCGCGAGGAACCGGTGCTTGAGGCGCGCAGAGCCCACGGCGTCCACGAGCAGCCGGACGGTGACGCCGGACTGCGCGCGCGCGATGAGCGCATCGCGCACGCGTGTGCCGGTGCGATCGGGCTCGAAGATGTAGTACTCGAGATGGACGTGGTGCTGCGCGGCGGCGATCGCGTCGAGCAATGCTTCGTAGGTCGCGCCACCGTCGACCAGCAACTGCACATCGGTGGCGGTCGACGCGGGGAGGCGCGTGGTCGCGAGGCCGAGCCGGGCGAGTTCGCGGGATTCCGCGCTGGCGCTCTCGGGCGCATCGGGCATGCGCGCGCGGGCGCGGCCACGACGCAGGCGCTGGCGGCGGATGCGCTGCGGGCCGAAGACGTAATAGACGAGGAAGCCCACGTAGGGCAGGGCGGCGAGGCTGATCAGCCAGGCCAGCGTCGCCGCCGGCTCGCGCTTCTGCATCACGATCCACAGGCCGAGGCCGACGAGGTACAGCAGCCAGCCGGCGAGCAGCCACGCGCTGATCGTCGGATGCGCGTGCACCAGCGCGTGGAGCGTGTCGACGAGCTTCAGCATCGCGGCGTCGCGCGCGCGTTTTTCAGACGGCAGAGGAGAGCGGATTCAGGCATCGCGGTGGGCGGCGAGGGCGGCGGACACCGGGCGCCCGATCATACGGCCGCTCCGTGGAAAGCGGCCGTGACGCTCTCGCGTCGGTCCCACCGGGTGAGACGCCCGCGACCGACAATCGGCGGATGACCGACGCCCGCAAACCGCAGAAGCCGATCAAGGGCCGCGGCTCGGCATCGCGCGTGGCCGGCCGCTTCGAGGTGACCACCACCGAAGGCGCGGACGACGGCTGGGGCTCGGTGTACGAAGACCTCGTCGACGCGCCGAAGCCGGCCACCACCGTCACCGAGGAGCGCGCGCGTACGATCCTGACGCGCAACCAGTCGCCGGACGTCGGCTTCTCGCAGTCGCTGAATCCGTACCGCGGCTGCGAGCACGGCTGCGTCTACTGCTTCGCGCGTCCGTCGCATGCGTATCTCGACCTGTCGCCGGGGCTGGACTTCGAAACCAAGCTTTTCGCCAAGACCAACGCGCTCGAACGCCTGCGCGAGGAACTCGCGAAGCCGGGCTACGTGCCGACCGTGACCGCGCTCGGCATTAACACCGACGCCTACCAGCCGATCGAACGCCGTTACGGCATCACTCGCCAAGTGCTCGAGCTCTTCGCCGAGACGAAGCATCCGGTGAGTTTCGTCACCAAGAGCGCACTGATCGAACGCGACGTCGACCTGCTCGCGCAGATGGCGCGCGACAACCTGGTCAGCGTGCACTTCTCGGTGACGACGCTCGACAACCGGCTCGCGTCCAGGCTCGAGCCGCGTGCGTCGGCGCCGCATGCGAAGTTGCGCGCGATGAAGGCGCTGGCCAACGCCGGTGTGCCGGTCGGCGTGATGGTCGCGCCGGTGATCCCGATGATCACCGACATGGAAATGGAGCACATCCTCGAGGCCGCGTTCGATCACGGCGCGCGCGAAGCCGGTTACACGCTGCTGCGCCTGCCGCACGAGTTGAAGGACGTCTGGCGCGAATGGCTCGAACTGCATTACCCCGAGCGCGCCGCGCACGTGATGAGCCTGGTGCAGCAGATGCGCGGCGGCCGCGATTACCAGGCCGAGTTCGGCACGCGCATGACCGGCACCGGCGTGTTCGCGCAACTGGTGCAGCAGCGCTTTCGCAAGGCGCGTGCGCGGCTGGGCTACACGCGCTATCCCGACCTCGACACCCGCCGGTTCACGCCGCCGCGCAAAGCGACGCCGCAGGGCGAGCTGTTCTGACAGCGGCGCGTGCCGCCCGGCGAACGCCTACACTGCGTGGATACCGGCGGCCCACCGCCGCATCGCACTCCGCACTCCCGACGTCGGCCACCACGACGTTTCGCGTCCGGCCGAGTCGTCGCAAGGAGTTTCCGATGCAGCTGTCCCGATTCATCCACTCGCAGATGGACGCGATCCTCGCGGACTGGGAAGAGTTCGCGCGCCGCAACGCGCCGGACGACTCGCACATGACGGACCTCGCGCTGCGCGACCACGCGCGCGACATCCTGTATGCGGTCGCGCTCGACCTGGAGTCGCCGCAGTCGCAGGACGAGCAATTCGCGAAATCGCAGGGTGATTCCGACGACGTGCGCGGCCCCCGCACCGCCGCGGCGATCCACGGCGCGTTGCGACAGGACAGCGACTTCTCGTTGCTGCAGCTCAGCGCCGAATTCCGCGCGCTGCGCGCCACCGTCTTGCGCCAATGGCTGCCGACAGTCGGCCACGTGGATGACCACACGCTCGACGAGATGGTGCGGTTCAACGAAGCCATCGACCAGGCACTCGCGCAGTCGATCGTCGCGTACTCCGAACGTGCCGACGCGGCGCGCGACCTGTTCCTCGCCGTGCTCGGGCACGATCTGCGCTCGCCGCTCGCGACCGTCGCGATGATCGGCCAGCTGTTGACCGGCACCGGGGTTTCACCCGAACAGACGCGCCAACTCGGCCAGCGCGCGTCCCGATCGGCCCGCTTCATGAGCCACATGGTCGACGACCTGCTCGGCTACACACGCGTGCAGATGGGGCCGGGCATCCCGACATCGTCGGTCGAATGCGACCTGGCCGACGTCGTGCGGGCCGCACTGGCGGACGCCGGCGCCACGTATCCGAACGCACACTTCGACATGCAGCTCGACGGCGATCTTCGCAGCCATGCCGATCCGGTACGCCTGCAGCAGTTGTTGACCAACCTGCTGGTCAACGCGGCGCAGCACGGCGCCAGCGGTTTCCCGGTGCGCCTCGAAGCCGAAGGCCAGGCCGGCGACCTCGTCGTTCGCGTGATCAATCAGGGTCGACCACTGCCGACGGAAGACATCGAGCGGATCTTCAAGCCGCTCGTGCAACTGCCCGCGGCCGAAACCCGCACGACGAGCCTGGGGCTCGGCCTCTACATCGCTCGCGAGATCGCCATGGCGCACGGCGGGACGCTGCGCGTCACGTCGGACAGCGAACACGGCACCATCTTCGAACTGCGCATGCCGCGACGCGCGAGCGCCGCGGCGCCGCTCACATCGGCCACAACGGACCACCCAGCCATAACCAGCGCGCCATCCATGCGCTGACGACCGCGATGGTCGCGGTGAGCGGCGCGCCGACTTTCAGGAAGTCGGCGAAGCGGTACTGGCCGGGCCCGAGGATCAGCAGGTTGCCGTGGTGGCCGATCGGCGTCAGGAAGGCGACGACCGCGCCGAGCGCCGTGCACACCACGAACGGCGTGGCCGGCAGGTGCAGCGACTGCGCGATGTTGAGGGCGATGGGCGCGAGCAGCACGGTGGTGGCGCCGTCGGAGAGGATCTGCGTGAGCAGCGCGGCCGCGCCGAACATCACCAGCAGCACGCCCAGCGCCGGCCAGTGCGCGATGAAATGCAGCAGCGCCTGCGCGAGCAGTTGCGCGGTGCCGGTCGATTCCATCGCGATCCCCAGCGGGATCACGCCGGCGATCATCACGAAGATGCGCACGTCGATTTCGCGATACGCACGGTCGACGTCGACGCAGCGCGTCGCCACCATCGCGACCGCGCCGAACAGGAAGGCCAGCGGCGCCGGCAGCCATTCGGTCGCGGCGACGAGCACGGTCGCGCCGAGGATGACGAGCGCGAGCGGCGCGCGCAGGCGGCGTCGCGCTTCGCCGGCGAACGGCATCAGCATCAGGAAGCCGTGGTGCGCGGCGAGTTCGGCCAGGCGCGAGGCGCGGCCGTACAGCACCAGCAGGTCGCCTTCGCGCAGTCGCTGGTCGGCCAGGCGCGCGGCATGCGCACCGTGGCGCCGCCACAGCCCCGCGACCACGGTGTGGAAGCGTCGCGCGAAGTCGAGTTCGCGCAGCGAGCGGCCGATGAATTCCGATGCCGGGGCGACCAGCGCCTGCACGAGTTGCGTCTCGCCCGCGCCGTCGACCTCGTCGCCGAAGCGCGCGAGTGCGTGCAGCTGCAAGCCGGGATCGTCGTGCAGCGATGCGATCGCGTCCGGCGACGCTTCGGCCAGCAGTATGTCGCCGGCGATCAGCGGGCTGGTGTCGCCGAGGTCGTCGCGCACGCGGCCGTCGCGCACCCAGCCGTGCAGCTGGAAGGTGTCGCCGAGCATCTCGCGCAGTTCGGCGAGCGGCCGCGTGCTCCAGCGCCCGCCTTCGACCACGCAGAGCTCGGTGCGGTACTGGCCGAGCGCCATCCAGTCCGCGTCGTCGGCCGCGCCCGCGCCGCGCGGCAGGATCCAGCGCGCGACGAGCATGTACGGAATGCTGATCGCGACCAGCGCCAGGCCGATCGGCGTGATCGAAAAGATGCCGAGGCGACCGGTGTGCGTGCGCTCCAGCAGGTCCGCGGCCAGCAGGAACGCCGGCGCGCTGACCAGCGTGAGCGTGGTGCCCAGCGATGCGGCCAGCGACATCGGCATCAACAACCGCGACGGCGACAGCCCGCGTGCGCGCGCGAAGCGCGTGACGATCGGCAGCATCATCGCGGTCACCATCACGTGGTGGGTGAACGACGACAGCGCCGCCACCGCCGGCATGATCACCAGCACCGCACGCCATTCGGCCTGTCCCGCGGCGCGCCCGATCCACTGCCCGAGGCGTTCGGTGATGCCGGTGGCGGCGAGCGCGCCGGAGATCACGAACACCGCGGCCACGATGATCGCGGGCTCGCTGGCGAAGCCCGACAACGCCTGCTTCGCATCGAGCACGCCGGTGAGCACCAGCGCGAGCAGCGTCAGCATGGCGGTGACGTCCACGCGCAGGCGCTCGCTCACGAACAGGTAGAGCGCGCCGGCGAGGATCAGCAGGAAGGCGATCTGGTGGAGATCCATACGGCGAGCGCGACGGTGGGAAGCCGATGCTGCCACCGGTCCGCGTCAACGCCGTGAGGCGGCGATCGGCCTTCACCGGCGCCTCGCTACACTCCGGCTTTCCGCCGCGCCTGCCTGCCGTGCCCACTCCCCCACAGACCGACCGGATGGATCCGACGGCCAGTGCCTGCGCGGCCTGGCTCTCGGCCTGCACGGCACCGACCGCACTTCTCGACGCCGATGGCCGCGTGCTCGCGGCGAATCCGGCGTTCTCGCGCCGGCTGCATCTTGCGGCGGGCGCGCGCCTGGCGGACCTCGATCCCACGTTCGCCGATCACGCCACGCTCGACGCGGACGCGCCGCTCACGGTGCCGGGCCATACCAGCGGCCACCTGCACGTGCGCACGATCGACGCCACGCAGCGCCTCGCGCAGTGGATCGACACGCCGGTCGACCACCACGCCGAACAGCGCCAGCTGCAGATGTTCGCCGACACCGTCGCGCACGACCTGCGCGCACCGCTGCGTTCGATCGAAAGCTTCGCGAAGCTGCTCGAGGATCGCGCCTCGGACAAACTCGACGCCTCCGAACGCATGCATCTCTCGCGCATCCGCGCTGCGGCGACGCGCATGTCGGGCCTGCTTGTCGCGCTGGGCGAACTCTCGCGCGCGGCGAGCGCGCCGATGCACCCCGCGGAAGTCGACGTGTCCATCCTCTGCGAATGGGCGCTGGCCGAACTGCACGACCTGGAACCGGGTCGCACAGTGATGGTCGATGTGCAGCCGGGCCTTCACGCCGTTGGCGACGAGCGTCTGTTACGACAGATGCTCAAGACGTTGCTCGACAACGCATGGAAGTTCACACGCGGTGTCGATCACGCACGGATCGACGTACACGGCGAGCGCATCGGTCAGCGTCTGCGACTGGTGATCCGCGACAACGGGGCCGGTTTCGACATGCAGTATGCTCACAAGCTGTTCCAGCCGTTCCAGCGCCTGCACGGGTTGGAACAGGGTGCGGGGCACGGGCTCGGGCTCGCCATTGCGCAACGCATCGCGCACCGGCACGGGGGCACGTGGCCGCCGAATCCATCATAGGTTCGGGCAGTACGTTCACCGTGGACCTGCCTGCCGTCGACGACTGAGGCGCGGATGCACAAAGATATCCTGCTGGTCGAGGACAACCCGGACGACGTCGAGCTCACACGGCTCGCGTTCGACGAGGCCAAGATCGCCAACCAGCTCGCGGTCGTCGGCGACGGCGCCGAAGCACTCGACTACCTCTTCGCCCGCGGACGTTTCGCCGACCGCGATCCGGCCGATCTTCCGTCGCTGGTGCTGCTCGATCTCAACCTGCCGAAAGTGGATGGCCGCGAAGTGCTGCAGGCGATCCGCGGCAACGAAGCGACGCGCTCGCTGCCCGTCGTCGTACTGACGACCAGCACCGAACCGTTCGACGTCGAAGCCACCTACGCGCTCGGCGTGAACAGCTACATCCAGAAGCCCGTCGACTTCGAACAGTTCGTCTGGGCGGTGAAGCAGGTCGGCCTGTACTGGCTGGTGCTCAACCACTCGCGGCCGTGACGTCACGCGCGGCGCGGGTATTGCCCGTGTTCGCCGCACTGCTCGTCACGCTGCCGATCGCGTTCATCGTGACCTTCCTGCTCGCACCGCTGTGGCGGTGGATCGAGGCAGCCTTCGGCGTCGAATCGATCGGGCATTCCGGGCCGGCGACCTGGTGTTTCGTTGCGGTCGAAGTGGCGTGCGTCATGGCGGCATGCTTCGTCGTCGCGCGACGAAGCTGACGCTCAACCGCGGCGTCCGGTGTCCTCCCACGGTTCGCCCGGCGCATTGCGCGACCACCCCGTCCAGCCGTAGCCATACGCATGCTGGATGTACGGCCCGCGCAGGATGCGCGCATCGCTCTGCGTCGATAGCTCAGTGCCGAGCAGGCTCACGACGTGCGCCCACGGCTCGACGAATTCGCTCGGCATTCGCGCGAGTTCGCGATCGACGAGTGCCGCCGCCTCGTCGACCGACGACGCGCGGACCAGGAAACACGTATCCGGACCGTTTCCGCCGCCGGTGACCGGATCGTCGGACTCGTTACCCCAGCGCACGACCTCGTACAGGTTCATCCGCCCGCACCGAACAGCGCTTCCGCACGTTGGAAGAGAATCCAGCTGGTCGCGATCATCTTGTCGCCGCCCTGCGGACGATTGCCGCGGTGCGTATGCGTGAACGCCGCGGGCGCGATCAACAGCGCGCCGGTCTTCGGCGCGATCTTGCGACGCTGGTAAAGGAACTCGGTTTCGCCTTCGCTGAAGCCGTCGTTGAGATAGACCGTCCACAGCAGGTGGCGATGCAGCGTCTCCGCGCTGGGATCGCGCGGCATCAGCTCGCAGTGCCAGTACGGATAGCCGCCGCGGCCGGCGGTGTAGCGCTGCAGGTTGATCGTGCCGGGACGGAACAGCTGCATCAGCAGTGGCGTCAGCGCCGCGTCGTCCATGGCCTGCAGGCGTTCGCTGGTGAGGCGATGGCGCTTGTCGCCGTCCTGCATCTCCAGCATCAGCGGGGCGACCACCGCATGCGGCCAGCGCCGCACGTACTCGCGCAGGCCGGCGACGACCGCTTCGTTGAGCGTGTTGGCGACATCGCGCCAGTCCTCGCGCGTGGAGATGGCGAGGTCGAGGCTGTCCTTCATGTCGGGGAACACGCCCCCGCCGACGCGGCCGGGCTCGTGCCCGTTGCCGCGGCTGAAGCGCTCGACCACCTGCGCGCACCAAGCCGGATCGAGGGCGTTTTCGACCACGTGGATGAAGTCGGGCACGGCGGAGTCGTGGTCGGTCATGCGCGGTCGGACGGCGGTGGGCGGGGGCTGATCCTCGCACGCAGGCGGCGGTTGCGTGGATGAAACACGGCCGCTGAGCGGCCCGGGTCGCGCCGTCGGGCGGGCGGAAAGCCTTGCCCAGCGGCGCTCTACGAGGGCGCGGGCTACGGCAACCGCGCCAGCTCGCCGCCGATGTCGCGCATATCCACCGCCCGCGTGTTTCAGGAATGAAACGTTTGTGCCCGACGGCGACGCAGGGCTCAAGGTCTTCACCGGAAAAACACCTTCCAGAACAATCACTTAAAAAGTTGGCACGGGACTGGCTCTCAGGGGCATACCCCAACGGAGTGCGCCCGTGTCCCTGCCCCGCCTCGTCCTGCCGACGCTGACCTTCGCCACCGCGTGCCTCGCGGCGGGTCCGGCCTGCGCGGGCGATGGCGCCCCCTCCCCCACGGGCATGGACGCGGCGCAGGACCAGACCATGGTGATCGTGCGCGACGTCAATCCGCGCATCGCCTACCGCGGTCTTCCCAGCACCACGGACAACCCCGCGCGCGTCACCGCCACGGTGTTCCCGGGCCAGGTCTTCGGCAAGGCGCTCGGTGGGGTTCTCGACACGCTGGTCGGTGACGGTGCGCTGGGCGACACCGCACCGACCGGGTTCGACGCCCGCGTCGCCCGTGAGCCGCGCATGGTGGGCGGCGAGCCCGTCGAGCTCCGCGGCGGCGCACCGGTCGGCGCGGGCGCGGCGCCCTTGGGCATGAGCGGGACCATCGGCAGCACGATCATCGGCGCGACCGCCGGCATCGCCGACACCGTGACCAACGCGGCGATGCGCGCGAGCAAGATCGGAGTCGGCCCGTGAGCCGCCGCATCGGTCTCGTCCTGCTGCTGTCCGCACTCGCGCCGGCCGCGTTCGCCCAGTCGCGCGACGACAGCCGCATCGACGGCCATGCCGCGGCCGATGTCTCCGGTGTCGCCAGCCTCAACGTCGCCGCCGGCGTCGGCAACGCGCAGAGCAACCTGCGCGCGATCGCGGTCGGCGACACCGCGCTCGCGCAGGCGTTCGGTGCACAGAGCGTCGACACCACCGGCGCGGATCTCGCGCGCGATGCACGCGCGGCGATCAGTGGCAGTGCGCTCGATAACGCGAACGGCGTGGTCGGGCTCAACCAGGTCGCCGGCCACGCGAATGCGCAGGCCAACCTCATCGCGATCGGCACCGCCGCCGGTGTCACGTTCGCGCAGTCGGTCGACGAATCCGCGCTCGCGGCCACTGCCGCGCCGGCGTCGACGACGACTTCCTCTTCAACGCCGGTCGGCACGCGCGAAGCGCGCATCGATGCGGGCGCGATCGCGGCACCGACCGGTGTGCTGCAGATCAACCAGACCGCGGGCGTCGGCAATGCGTCGGCGAACGCCATCGTGCTCCAACTGCCGGGGGGCACGCCGTAACCCACGGCAGCTAGGCAGAAACAGAAATCCCACGTCGAAAGGAGAGAGACATCATGAAGTTGCACCGCACGCTTCTCGCGCTGACCGTCAGCGCACTGTTCGCCAGCCCCGCCTTCGCTTACGGCGACGCGACGATCTTCAACTACACCGATTCCACCGACTACGCGATCACGCTCGGCTTCGTCGACGTGTACGGCGACATCAGCGTCTCCAGCAAGTCGGCTGCGGTTGCCGACCAGACGCAGGAATCGATCAGCAACTACTCGATCGGCGACGGCTCGCATGCCGCCGACTTCAACGGCAACGCGCTGCGCAACGCGCAGGGCAACATCGGCGTGAACGTCGCCGCGGGCGTGGGCAACGAGCAGGCGAACGACGCCGCGCTGTCGTCGGTCGACGCCGGCCGAGTGTTCGCCACCGCGATGGCCACGTCGGCGCAGCTGACCGAAGGCAACCTCGGCGGTTCCGCGTCGCCCACGGACGGCTACTACAGCGCCGTGATGAACGGCTACGCGCTCGCCAATGCGCGCGGCAACATCGGCGTGAACGTCGCCGGCGGCGTCGGCAACGCGCAGGGCAACACGATGGCCGGTTCGGTCAACACCTCGGGTCGCTATGCGATCGCGTCGTCGGCCAGCTACCAGGGCGCCGGCTACAACGAGCTGATCACCTACTACGACCTCGACACGTTCGCCGTTCTCGGTGGCAACGCGCTTTCCGGCGCGCAGGGCAACATCGGCGTGAACATCGCGGCCGGCGTCGGCAACGTCCAGCACAACGGTCTCGCCATCGCCTCCGCGGTCGACGGCCCGTAATCCACTACGACTTCCAGAAAAAGGACATCACCATGAAGCTTCGTCATTCGCTGCTGGCCATCGGCCTCGTCGCCGTCGCCTCCCCCGCGTTCGCCTTCGGCGACACCGAAATCCACAACCTGACCGTCTCCGCCGACATCGCCGAGACCGACGCGCTCGTGCTCGCGTTCGGCGCGTTCGAAGTGTCGAGCAAGTCGGCCGCGGTTGCCGACCAGACGCAGGAAAACGTCCTCAACGCCTCGTACGGCGACGGCGACCACTACGCCAAGTTCGGCGACAGCGCGCTGTTCGGCGCGCAGGGCAACATCGGCGTGAACGTGTCGGCGGGCGTCGGCAACGAGCAGGCCAACGACGCCGCGCTGTCGTCGGTCGACGCCGGCAAGGTGTTCGCCACCGCGATGGGCACGTCGCTGCAGATCGTCGAAGGCAACTACGCCGAGACGTCCGACATCGACACCAACTACACCGCTGAAATGGCCGGCAACGCGCTCGCGCTGTCGCGCGGCAACATCGGCGTGAACGTGGCGGCCGGCGTGGGCAACACGCAGGGCAACACGATGACGGGTTCGGTCAACACCTCGGGCCGCTACGCGATCGCCACCTCGGCCAGCGCGCAGCTCACCCTCGGCAACGAGCTGAACTCCGACACGTGGTCGTTCAGCGACCTCGACGTCTACGCCACGCTCGGCGGCAACGCGCTGTACGGCGCGCAGGGCAACATCGGCGTCAACGTCGCCGCGGGCGTCGGCAACGCGCAGCACAACGGCCTGTCGATCGCTTCGGCCGTCGACGGTCCGTAATTCGTTCCACCCAAGCAAGTCGTTCACGTCGTAAACGCGGTGGCCGGACGCCACGCCGGCCACCGCGCTTCTCCGGAGAAGTCATGTCGCGCATTCCGCTCCTGATGTCCGCCGCACTGTTCGCCGCGTTCGCGCTGCCTGCGCAGGCGGGGTCGAACGTGTCGATGGCGAACATCGTCGACGGTGCACCGCTGGACAAGCCGGTGACCACGCTGCGCGACCTGCGCTATCGCGACATGGTGCGTCAGCAATACGACTTCAGCTGCGGCTCCGCGGCGCTCGCGAGCGTGCTGCGCTACGGCTACGGCATGGACGTCGACGAGCCGCACATGATCCGCAGCATGCTGGTCGGCAATGATCCGAAGGAGATCGTGCGCAGCGGGTTCTCGATGCTCGACATGAAGCATTACGTCGAAGGCCTCGAGGGCTTCCGTGCGCATGGCTTCCGCATCGATGCCGGTGCGTTGTATCGCCTGCAGATGCCGGTGATCGCGCTGCTCGACCTCAAGGGCTACAAGCATTTCGTGGTGGTGAAGGGCGCCCAGGCCGGGCGTGTCTTCGTCGCCGATCCGGCGCTCGGTCATCGCGTGATGAACGAGCAGGAATTCGTCAAGGGTTGGAACGGCATCGTGCTCGCGGTGGTCGGCGACAAGCCGCTCGATGCGCGCTCGTACCTCGTCAACGGTCGTCAGTCGATCGCGCTTGCGCGTCGCGGCGATGCGCTGACCGAGGCCTCGATGCCGGTGCCGGTGGTCGAACTCGGCCTCGTCCGCGCCGACCTGTTCTGACGTCGCAAAGAATCGATTTCGAGGGCTCCATGGAACACCGCTTTCTCCCCCACGCTGTTTTCATGGCCTTCGCGGCAGTGGCGGGTGCCGGTCCGGCATTCGCCCTGCCACCTTCTCCGCCGGTGAACAACACGCCGCTGCGTGTCGAAGTCGTCGATGACGCCGCGCTCGGCACGATGACCGGCAAGTACTACGGCGCCGACATGCTGGTCGGCGTGCGCATCGACCTGGTCTCGCAGCTCGCCACCGCGCAGGGTGGCACCGCCACCGCGGTCGGCTCGCTGTACGTGCAGAAGACCGGCAACGGCTACGACGTGCAGGTCGACAGCCATGCCAGCGCGAGCGCGGGCAACGGCAGCGCGCCGGTGTCGAACAACATCGCCACCGGTGGCGAGCAGATCCACGTCGACGGCATCGGCCAGATCACGCAGATCGCGGGCGACGGCAATCGCATGGGCAACCTCACCATCGTGCAGCTGGGCAGCAACCCCGCGGCGCCGTCGGGCTTCAACGGTGCGTCGAGCGCGCAGGCCCAGGATGGGGCCCTGCAGGCGCAGGTCAGTTTCGTCGGCGGCGGGGTGCAGCTTGGACTCGTCGCGCCAGGCGCTACCATCGGCCAGCAGGTGACGCCGGGCGCGTCGGGCCGGATCACGCAGATCGGGCAGATCGCCGGGGACGGCTTCACCGCCAGTAATGCCCTGCATCTGCAGATGATGACGTCGGCCCTGCCGGCGTCGGCGGTGCAGCAGCTGGGCATCCAACAGGCGCTTTCGGCCGTGTCCGGACTGCGCCACTGACCGCAGCCGCATCAAGGATCGAAGAATGCCGTCGCACCCGAAGCGCTCGCCGCGCCTGTCTGCCCGTGTCCTCCCCGCTGCACTCGCCCTCGCACTCGCCAGCCCCCTCGCCTTCGCCGATCCGCAGAGCGCGGCACCCGCCGCGGCCTCGGACATCGATGCCAAGCTGAGCGCCCTCACCGCCAAGATCGACGCGCAGGACGCGGAGATCTCGTGGCTGCGCGCGCAGGTCGAAGAGCTCCAGCTGCAGCAACTGCGTGGCCGTGGTCTCACGGGCGAAGGTGGGCCGCAGACCGCGGTGCCGCCGCCGGTCGATACCGCGCGCATCGCGCGCGAGAAGTCGACGCCGCCACCGCCGAGCGAACAGCAACCCTTGCAGGTCGGGCAGACGCAGCGCGACGAGGACGAGGCGCGTCGCCAGCAGGAGAAGACGCTGGTCGTGCGCGAACACGCGCCACTGTTCGAGCGCAAGTTCACGCTCGATGCGGGCATGAGCTACAGCTACTACGACCGTCGCGCATTGACGTTGAGCGGCTTCCTCGCGCTCGATGCGATCTTCCTCGGCACGATCAACATCGACCAGAACAAGGCGTCGATCGGCACGTTCGACCTTACCGGTCGCTACGGCATCACCGATCGCCTGAGCCTGGAAGCGGACCTGCCGTGGGTGACGCGCGAGACGCGCTTCGTCAGCGGTGGCGCAGGTGGCGCCGCGACGTCGCTGACCGAAGTGAAGGTGCGTGCGAGCGGCATCGGCGATGCGAGCGTCGCCGCGTACTACCAGCTCGTGAAGGAGTCGGCGACGCATCCCGACGTCGTCGCCAGCCTGCGCGTGCGCGCGCCGACCGGCCACGATCCGTTCGGACTCAAGGTCATCCAGGCCGACGGCAACAACAGCAACCTCAACGTGCCGGAAACGCTACCCACCGGCACCGGCGTGTGGAGCGCGACCGGCAACGTCTCGGTGCTGCGCACCTACGACCCGGTGATCCTGTTCGGCAACATCGGCTACACCTGGAACAAGTCGGAAGACTTCGCCGACATCTCGCCGGTGGTGGGCAGCGTGCAGCCGGCGGAAGTCTTCCTCGGCCACATGTTCAACCTCAGCGGGGGCGTCGCGGTCGCGCTCAACGATCGCGCGGCGATCAGCATGAGCGTGGCGAGCGCGGCGCAGTCGGCCACGCATACGCGCGCACCGGAGTCGAAGTCGGTGCGCATTCCGGGCAGCTCCAGCAACGCGACCACGCTCAACCTCGGCACGAGTTACGTGCTGCCGTCGGGCTGGACGCTCAACGGCCAGCTCGCCGCCGGCCTCACGCCGGACGCGCCGAACTTCGTGTTCTCGCTGCGCGGTTCGCGCGCGTTCTGATCAGGCGATGGAAAGCCCGCGCGTCCGACGTCGGTCGGCCGCGGGTGCGGGACGCCCGTCACTCGCGCGACGTCCACCCGGGACCGCGATCAGTGGAGTGATCGGGGTGACGCTCGCGACTTCGCCCTGACCGCCGTCGTCGCGCAGGCCGTAGCGCTGCATCAACCGATAGAGGGTGACGCGCGAGACGTCGAGTTCGCGCGCGACATCGACCAGTCGACCGTGGCAACGCCGCAGCGCGGCTTCGATCGCACGACGCGTCGCATCGTTGCGCACCTCTTCGAGCGTCGGCGGCGTCGGCGCGACCACGTCACCCACGCCGAGGTCGGCCGCGGTGATCAGTCGCCCTTCCGCCATCACCACCGCCTGGCGCACGCGGTTGATGAGTTCGCGCACGTTACCCGGCCAGTCGTAGGCGTGCAGCGCACGGCGTGCGTCCGGGGAGAAGCCCTTGATGACGCGCTGGCCTTCGGTCGAATAGCGCGACAGCGCGTGCTGCGCGAGCAGGTCGATGTCGTTGCCGCGCTCGCGCAACGGCGGCTGCGCCACGCGCAGCACGCAGAGGCGGTGATAGAGGTCGGCGCGGAAGCGGCCCTGTGCGATCGCGCTCTGCAGATCGTGGTGGGTGGCCGAGACGATGCGTACGTCGACGCGGATGGTGTCGTGGCCGCCCAGGCGCTGGAACGTGCCTTCCTGCAGGAAGCGCAGCAACGCGGCCTGGCTCTCCATCGGCAGGTCGCCGATCTCGTCGAGGAACAGCGTGCCGCCGTTCGCCATCTCGATGCGGCCGAACTTGCGGTTCTGCGCGCCGGTGAACGCGCCGCGCTCGTAGCCGAACAGTTCGGACTGGATCAGCGAATGCGGGATCGCGCCGCAGTTGATCGCCACGAACGGCATGCCGCGACGCTTGGAATGCGCATGCAACGCCTGCGCGGCAAGTTCCTTGCCGGTGCCGGTCTCGCCGGCGATGAAGACCGGCGCTTCGGTGTTGGCGGCCTTGCACAGCGTGCGCGCGAGCGCCTTCATGCCGGGGCTCTCGCCGATGATGCCTTCGAGGCCGTCGTTCGCCAGGCGCACCGCCGACTCGCAGGCTAGGCGCGCCATGCCGTGCGCATGGCCGATCACCGTGTCGAGCACGCCCTCCGGGCACGGCAGGGTGACGTAGTCGTAGCAGTAGTCGCGGATGAGCCGGCGCACCGCGGGCTCGCCCAGCTGTTCGGTGGAGACGCCGGCGACCCAGCCGACGTTGCTCGCCGCGAGCACCGGCCCGAACTCGGCGAGGTCGGTATCGGAGAAGCCGTCGCGCAGGTCGAGTAGCGCGGCGAACGGGTGCGTCGACCGGCGTTGCACGATGCGGAGCGCACTGCGTGCATCGGTCGCCAACGCCACTTTCCAGCCCAACTGTTGCAAACGCGCCGGGGGCGTTCCTCGCCCCGCGCGCGCGACGTAGACCACGTCGCGGCCCGCGCCACCGTCCGCCATGTCCGACTCCTGTCGGCGCCCCACGCACCGGACGACCAAGGTAGCCCCGTGGCGTGACAGGTCAAGCTTTTGTGACCCTCTTCACGTTACCGGCTGTCGGCAGGCCGCGTCGTTCAGGCCGCGGCGGTCGCCCGGGCGTCGTGCTCGTGGTGGTAACGGACCGCGGCCTCGACTTCCTGCTTCGAGCCCAGGAACACCGGCACCCGCATGTGCAGGCCGGTCGGGGTGACCTCGAGCATGCGCTGGCGGCCCGTGCTGGCCGCGCCCCCGGCCTGTTCGACCAGGAGCGCCATCGGGTTGGCCTCGTACATCAGGCGCAATTTCCCACCCTTCGGCGCGCACTTGCTGTCCAGCGGATAGCTGAAGATGCCGCCGCGGGTCAGGATGCGGTGCACGTCCGCCACCATCGACGCCACCCAGCGCATGTTGAAGTCCTTGCCGCGCGGGCCGTCCTTGCCGGCCAGCAGGTCGCCGACGTAGGCCTGCATGGGCGCTTCCCAGAAGCGCTGGTTCGACATGTTGACCGCGAATTCCTTGGTCTCCTCGGGAATCCGCATGCCGCGGGTGGTCATCACGAACGAACCGATCTCGCGGTCGAGCGTGAAGGAATGGGTGCCGTTGCCGATGGTCAGCACCAGCATCGTGCTCGGGCCGTAGGTGCAGTAGCCCGCCGCGACCTGCGCCGTGCCCGGCTGCAGGAAATGCTCGTCGCCGACTTCCGCGACGCCGTCCGGGCAGCGCAGCACCGAGAAGATGGTGCCGACCGAGATGTTGACGTCGATGTTCGACGAGCCGTCGAGGGGGTCGAACAGGAGCAGGTACTTGCCGCGCGGCTGGTCGTCCGGGATGCGCACGGCGTGGTCCATTTCCTCCGACGCCAGCGCGGCGAGGTGGCCGCCCCAGGCATTGGCCTCGAGCAGGATCTCGTTCGACAGCACGTCGAGCTTCTTCTGCGCCTCGCCCTGGATGTTGCCGGTGCCGGCGTCGCCCAGCACGCCGCCGAGCGCGCCCTTGCCGACCGCGATCGAGATCGACTTGCAGGCGCGGGCCACGACTTCGATGAGCAGGCGCAGGTTCGGGCTGACGCGGCCCTCGCGCTCTTCCTCGAGCAGGTAGCGGGTCAGCGAGACGGGCGAGGCGGTCGGATTCATCGGCGACGGGCAGGCGGACGGGACGCCCATTGTCGCCGATGGCGGGGAACGCAGCCCGTTAGCGACGGCTGCGGCGCTGCCTCAGTGCGCGCGGCGCGGCAGACCCATGGCGTAGCGACGCACCGTCCGCGCCAGGTTGTCGCGGGCGATCGCCAGCATCTGCAAGGGCGCCTCGGGCTCCGACGTGTCCATGACCCGGCGTGCGGCCTCGGCCACGTCGGCCACCGCCTGCGCGGCGCTGCGGTCCGAGAGCATGGCCTGCAGCAGACGCGCCTGCCCCATCAGCCGGCGCTCGAGCACGAGGTCCGGGCCGGTGCCGGCGCGACGCATTGCGTGGGCGATGCCATCTTCGAGGTAGGCGTGCTGTTGCTGCAGGCGGTCGGCGGTGACATCGAGCATGGGCGTGCGGTGCGGCGGTAAGTGCGCGAAAGGGTGGGCGCGGTCATGTGAGCGATCCGTCGCGACGCCCGGCCGGGTTGTCGCCTGTTCAGCGACTGCCTCGCGCCACAATTCCAACGTGTCCTGTGCACCGCCCGCCATCGTCCTCGCGCTCCCGTCGTCCGCTCGCGGCGTACGGTGCGCGCGTCGTGTTGCGCGCATGTGTCGGGGCCGCGCGCGATGACGCTCCGCAAGGTCATCCATGTCGACATGGACGCGTTCTACGCGAGCGTCGAGCAGCGAGACGACCCGGCATTGCGCGGACGACCCGTCGTCGTCGCGTGGAAAGGTGCGCGTTCGGTGGTATGCGCGGCGAGTTACGAGGCGCGTGTGTTTGGGATCCGCTCGGCGATGCCCGCAGTGCGCGCGGAACGCCTGTGTCCCGACGCGGTGTTCGTGCCCCCCGACTTCGTGCGCTACAAGCAGGTCTCGCAGCAGATCCGCGCGATCTTCGCGAGGCACACGCCATTGGTGGAGCCCTTGTCGCTGGACGAGGCCTACCTCGACGTCACGAACCCGCTCACTGCTCTCCCGACCGCCACCGACATCGCCAAGGACATTCGCGCCGCGATTCGTGAGGAGACGCATCTCACCGCGTCCGCCGGCGTCGCGCCCAACAAGTTCGTCGCCAAGATCGCGTCGGACTGGAACAAGCCCGACGGCCTGTTCGTCGTGCCGCCCTCGAAAGTCGAAGCCTTCCTCGCCCCGTTGCCGGTCGGCCGACTGCCGGGCGTGGGCAAGGTCACGCAGGGCGAACTCGAAGCGCTGGGCCTGAAGACGGTCACCGACCTGCGCGACGCCGGCCGCGACGTACTGATGGAACGCTTCGGCCGATGGGGCCGTCGCCTGTTCGAACTCAGCTGGGGCATCGACGAGCATCCGGTCGAACCCGAGCGCCCGCATACGCAGATCTCCAGCGAGGACACGCTGGAAACCGACCTTCCGCTCGACGACCTCGCCCCGCACATCGCGCGCATGGCCGAGCGCACCTGGGCCGCGTGGCAACGCCAGCGCGAACGCGACGAACGCGAGAACCGCGCGCCGCGTCGGCCGCGCACCGTCGTGCTCAAGCTCAAGACCTCCGACTTTCGCATCCTCACCCGCTCGCTCACGCCGTCGCGCATGCCGGGCGACGCCGAGGCGTTCGCGCGGACCGCGGTCGAGCTGCGTACCCGGGTGAGCCTGCCCGCGTCGACCCGCTATCGCCTGATCGGCGTCGGCCTGGCCAACCTCGATGTCGCCGACCCGCAGGTCGACCTGTTCGGGGACGGTTTGCCGTTGTGACCGCGTTCCGCTCTTACCGCGCACGCCCGTCGACTGAAAACGCGACGGAGTTGGTAAACCGCGGGGTTCGCAGCGACAGGGCGACGTGTCAATGTGCGGGGCTTCCGCGACGCGTGGGGACGCCGTGACCGAAGACTTCGATGCATTCGACGCCAGCCCGGTGCCGATGTGGGTCTTCGACGAGTCCACGCTGGACATCCTCGACGCCAACACCGTCGCCGCCGAGATGTACGGCTACGACCGGGTCGCGATGCGGTCGATGAGCATCCTCGACCTGCGCCCCGAGGCCGAGCGTCCGCACATCGAGCGCTACATCCGTTCGACCGCGGGCGCACCGCGCCCGGAAGCCGTGTGGCTGCACCGCCATCGCGACGGCGCGCTGATGCACGTGCAGATCCGCACGTCGCGCGTGACCTGGCAGGGCCAGCCGGCGCGCCTCGTCGTCGCGCGCGATGTCAGCGAAGTCGAACGCGCGCAGGAACGCGTGCACCTGATCGCGCAGGCGGTGAGCGACGCCGCCTACGACTGGGACGTTACCACCGGCGACCTGTGGTTCAGCGACAGCTTCGCGACGAATTTTGGTTTCGATTCGGTGACGCTGCCGCGCGACATCGATGCCTGGGCGGCGCTGGTGCACCCGGACAATCGCGCGCGCGTCGGTGCGAGCCTCGCGGCGGCGATCGAAGGCACGGCCACGCAGTGGACCGAGGAATACGCGTTCCAGCGCGGCGATGGCTCGTTCACCGACGTGCTCGATCGCGGCTACATCCAGCGCAACGGCCACGGCGCACCGCTGCGCATGGTCGGCGGCATGATCGACCGCTGTCCGCAGAACCTGTTGTCGACGCGCCTGCGCCTGCTCGAGCGTGCGGTCGAATCGTCGCCCAGCGGGATCCTCATCGCCGACGCCATGCGCGACGGCTACCCGGTCGTCTATGCGAACGCCGCGTTCGAACAGATCACGGGCTACGCGATGGCGGACATCGAGGGCCGTCCGTTCGACGACGTGCAGGCCTTCGATCCGCAGCAGACCGGAAGCGCGCTGCTGCGCGATGCGCTCGAAGCGGTGACCGACCTGCACGTGGCCTCGCAGGGCACGCGTCGCGACGGCATGCCGTTCTGGTACGAACTGCAACTCACGCCCATGCGCGATGCCGAAGGCCGGGTCACGCATGTGCTCGGCCTGATGACCGACACCAGCGAACGCCAGCGTCACGCGCAGCAGCTGAAGTGGCGCACCACGCACGACGTGCTGACCGGCCTGCCGAATCGTCACCTCGTGCTCGAACAGCTCGCTGAGATCGTGCAGCGCGCGCAGGACGAAAACCGTCGCGTCGCCGTGCTGATCGTCGACCTCGACGAATTCAAACTCGTCAACGACGAGCTCGGCCACGCGACGGGTGACCGCGTGCTCTGCGAGATCGCCGCGCGCCTGCAACGCGTCGCGGGCCCGCGCGCATTGATCGGCCGCTCCGTCGGCGACGAGTTCGTGATCGTGCTCGAGAGCGACGACGAGCTCGAAGTCGAACGCCTCGCCTCGCGCGTGCATGCCGCCCTCGCCGAACCGCTGGAAGGCGCCGCACGACGCTGCAAGCTGAGCGCATGCGTCGGCTACAGCCATTTCCCCGAGGACGCTGCGAGCGCCGAAAACCTGCTCATGGGCGCCGAACTCGCGATGTACCAGGCCAAGCGCCAGGGCCGCAATTGCACGATCGCGTATCGCGCCGGCGCGACACCGTCGGGCGGCGGCAAGCTGCAGCTGCTGCAGGAACTGCGCGAGGCGCTGGAGCGTCGCGAGTTCCGCCTGCTGTTCCAGCCCCTGTTCTCCGCCGACCTGCAACTCGTCGCGCTCGAAGCGCTGGTGCGCTGGGAACATCCGATGCGCGGGTTGCTGCCGCCGTCAGATTTCATTGCGATCTGCGAGGAAAGCGGGCTGATCGTCGAACTCGGCCGCCGTGTCCTGTATGAAGCCGCGCGTCACCACGCGTTCCTCGTCGCGCAGGGCCTCGGCCACGTCCGCATCTCAGTGAACGTCTCGGCGATGCAGTTCGCGCACGGCCTGCTCGACGACGTGCGTCGCGTCATCGACGAATTCCAGCTACCACCGGGCGCGCTCGAACTCGAACTCACCGAAAGCGTCATCGTCGACGACCCGCAGCGCGCGGCGAATGTAATGGCGGCACTGGCCGATCTCGGCGTTACGCTCGCGATCGATGACTTCGGCGTCGGCTATTCCTCGCTGAGCTACCTGAAGCGCCTGCCGATCCACCGTCTCAAGATCGACCGCTCGTTCGTCAACGATCTCGAATCCGATGCGAGCGATCGTTCGATCTGCGAAGCGGTGATCGCGCTGGCGAAAACCCTGCGACTCGGCGTCGTAGCGGAAGGCGTCGAATCCCCGTTCCAGCGTGATTGGTTGCGCACACGTGGTGCTGGCGAACTGCAGGGCTATCTGTTTGCCAAGCCGCTGCCGTTCGATCGGGCGACGCAGGTGGAGACCGAGGGAGCTGCCCTTGCAGACGTACGCCACTAGTTGCCGCTACAGCGGCGTGCGCATCGTGGCTTAGGCCATCTACTCCCCGCGCCTTCCCGATCAAGCCGTAGTCCCTGACGTCGGCGAAGAACTCGACTTTCTCGCGCCGCCAGCCCGTCACCGAGCGTCGTTCAACACGCCGGCAGCGGAAGGAGCGCGCGCGATCTGGCAGCGAGGCTATTGAAACAGCTGATCCGCGAAGAGCGTGACCTGCGGGCTCATATCGACCACTTGCTCATCAATCTGGTGAAACGCCTCGGTGCCGAGCGAGCGGATTGGCGCTGGCCGAGGTGCAACCGCCAACTGCGCATGGGCGCGTGCCGCCGCAAGTCTAGGAAGCGCAGCATGGCCAGTTACCTATCGATCACCAGTCACGGCAGCACGCCGTGGCCCGCGCCTTCGCGTCACTGGCGAGCGCTGTACGTGGCATTGGCCGTTCGCTCGCCAAGCACTCGTGCGGTGCGCCGCCCCGGCACGACACGAAATGCTGCGTTGGAAGGCCCGGTCACTCGGCTGGCCGCCCGTGTCTGCGCAACTGCGGGCACGGCGGGATATCGACACATGGCGCGGAGGGGCGCGCGGGGCACGCACCCACGGCCGTAGATGAGCACGGGCGATTGCGTCCAGCGGGAAACGACCAGATCACCGCAGCCATCGCCGTCGAGATCTCCGGACGCGAAGTAGTTCCTGCGGCCGTGGTACTGGTTGGCGCTGATCATGGTTTCCGCAGTGAAACCCGTGCTCGTCTGCAGGTAATAGCCGACGTAACCCCAGCCGTTGTGCGCGAGTGCGAGATCAGTGCGGCCGTTGCGATCGAGATCGGCAGCGAGCAACGCGCCCGAGCCCCTCTGCCGGTCCATCGGGTAGGCGGGTTGCAGCGTCCCCTGCCCATCCTGGAGGTAGATCTGCAGGCTCGCACCGTCGCGGGCTTCGTCCAGCGCGAGATCGCCGCGGCCGTCGCCGTTGAAATCTCCGATGGCCAGCGAGCCCGTCTGGTTGGCATCCATCGGACGATAGAAGAACGTCGGTTGCGCGTAACCGCCCGAAGGCAGCGCGCGATACACCTGGATCTCCTGCATGGGGCGGTTATAGATCGTCGCGAGGACGATGTCGTCCAGTCCATCACCCGTTACATCGCCCACGGCGCGCTCGGCCGAGGAGGGCAACTGCAACGTCGACACGCGCGCGATCCCGCCGTGTCCATCACCGTAGACCACGGTCGCCTCGGTGTTGCTGGAGTCGACCAGGACATCCGGGTGACCATCGCGATCGACATCCGTGACCACAAGTTCGGCAAGCTCACCCACATAGGCGCTGCTCGCGCGAAATGTGCCGTCGCCGTTCGAGCGCAGCAGCAGAAGGCCTGTCGCCGTCGCGGTGACGATGTCGCCAATGCCGTCATGATCCAGGTCCGCGACGAGCAGCTGGTACGACAGATTGTTGCCGGACTGGCCGATTTTCACGGCGCCGTCGAGTCGACCGTCGGCGCGCTGATACGCGGCGTAGATCTCCATCTGGCCGTCCGCCGGATTCTGTGTCTCGTGCCGCGACAGGAAGACGAGATCATCGCGGCCGTCCGCCGAGATGTCGCCGACGGCGATTGCGGACGCGCCGGCGGCAACAGGGTCCGCCATGAACTCAGGCGCGGCCATGAAGTAGCTTTGCGGTTCGGCTGAAACGCCCTGCAGCGTGGGCGCCACAACGTGCGTTCGCGCGAGCAGCGGCTCGCCACCCGACGCCACCCGTCCGCGCGCAAACGCCGCTTCTGCCGCCACTGGAACGTCCGCCATGGGGGTGCGTCCAGGACGCGTGATGCGTTGTGTGGCTGCCCATAAGAGGCCGGCGCATGCCGCAAAGCCAACGACAGTCCTCGCGAGACCCCAGCCTGTGTGCACATTCATCCCCTTTGCCCTTGTCGCGATTGTAGCGGTGCACCGGGCGGGGTCGACGGAGCGGCGAATGGGCCGTCAACGCTTCGCCTCGCGTTGACGCGTGGTGGAGATGCTGTCGCCGATTCCCCGAGGAGCCTTCCCATGATCCGTACCCGACTTCTGTTCGTCGCACTCACCGCGCTCGCGCTGTCCGCCTGCCACCGCGGCGACCCGAACGCCGATACCGCCGCCACCCCGGCGGCCGATACGTCGACCGCCGCGGGTGCGTCGACCACCGCGGATGCCGCGGCGACCCAGCAGTCGGACGCGCAGGCGGCTGCGGCTGCGGCGGACGCTGCTGCGGCGCAGGCCGCGGCGGATGCGGCAGCGAGCACGCCGGCCGCCGACGCGAACGCGTCGACCACGCCGTCGACCGATACGCCTGCGACGACCACGAGCGACACCGACAAGAAGTAAGTCGAAGGTCCGCGTCGCTGCCGAGATCGCCGATTGACGCAGCGCCGACACCTTGCACGAAAAAGGGCGGGTCGATTGACCCGCCCTTTCTTTGATTCCGTTGCGCGATCGCGCTTACACGTCGCCATCCATCAGCCAACCCTCGCCCGTGCCGCGATTGAACACGCGGTCGCCGTCGAGCACGTCGCCCGCGGGAATCGAGTCCTGCGTCGCAAGCTTCGAATAGATCGGCGTGAAGTCCGGCATCGTCGCCTCGAACAGCTGTTCGAACGAGTCGATGACGAAGTACGTCTTCTGGTACGTGTCGATGCGGTAGCGCGTGCGCATGATGCGTTCGAGGTCAAAACCAATCCGGTTCGGCGCGTCCGACTCGAGGCAGTGGATCGATTCGCCCTTCGACGACAGGATGCCGCTGCCGTAGATGCGCAGGCCGTCCGGGTCGCGGATCAGGCCGAATTCCGCCGTGTACCAGTACAGGCGCGTCAGGCAGGCGAGTGCGTCGGGGCCGATGCCGTGCGCCTTGACGCCACCGCGGCCGTACGCCTGCATGTAGTCGGCGAACACCGGGTTCATCAGCAGCGGCACGTGGCCGAACAGGTCGTGGAAGAGATCCGGCTCGGACAGGTAGTCCATCTGCTCGGGCTTGCGGATCCACCACGTCACCGGGAAACGGCGATTGGCGAGGTGGTCGAAGAAGGTCAGCTCGGGCAGCAGGCCTTCGACGCCGACGAGCTCCCAGCCCGTCGCCGCGCGCAGGGCCTGGTTGAGGTCGTCGAACTTTGGGATCTCGTGCGCGCTCATGTGCATGGCGCGCTGCGCGGTCATGAACGCCTCGCTGGCGCGGCCCACCAGGATCTTCTGCTGGCGCTCGAACAGCTGCGCCCAGACGTCGTGGTCGATCGGCGAATACGTCGACCACGGCTGCTCGATGACCGCCGTCGTATAGACCGGGACATAGCCCTTGTCGGTGAGCTGGTGTTCGACGCGCTGCGGCTGGGCGTTCATGGCGGCACTCCGTGGACCTTCGCAGCGTAGGGGCAGGCGGGCGCAACGGGATTGCGTTGTTGCGCCGACAGCGGCCCTTGGCGCACGATCCGTGCGTCATCCGCATATCAGGCGCAACGAATGGCCGCCATCGAGCTGGACCGCATCGATCTGCTGCTGCTCGCCGCCCTCCAACAGGAGGGGCGGCTGACCAACGCCGAGCTCGCCGAGCGGGTGCACCTGTCGCCGTCGGCCTGCCTGCGACGGGTGCAGCGGCTGGAACGCGACGGGGTGATCGCCGGCTACGCGGCGCAGGTCGACCCGGAGCGTCTGGGCCTCGGCCTGCAGGCCTTCGTGCGCGTCCAGCTGGCCAAGCACGACGCGGCGTCGATCGAGGCCTTCGCCGCCTTCGTCCAGCAGTGGGACGAAGTGGTGACCTGCCACGCACTCACCGGCGACATGGACTACCTGCTGCAGGTCGCCGTGCGCGACCTCGAACACTTCTCACGTTTCCTGCTCGACCGCCTGCTCAACCAGGCCGGCGTCGCGGACGTCAATTCGAGTTTCGTGCTGCGCACCGTCAAGGCGTTTCGCGGGATGCCGTTGCCGGGGCGGTGACCGGGAGACCGCGCGTGGTGCGCGCGCCCGCGCTCCCCTTCGATCGCGCGAAAACCTTGACGCGCCCCGTCGAGACGATCAGCGCACGTCCGACGTAATTTCGGCCCAGCGTTCGAGCAGCGTTGCCAACACCGGATTCTTTGCCGCGTCGGTCTGCAGCTGCGGCAGCGTGTCGACCCACGTCGCGGTGCTGGCGCCGCGTCCGTGCAGGGACTGGAAGTCGAAGAAACCCATGTGCCAGCGATCGAACACGCGTTCGAGGCCGCTTGCCCGATGCAGCACGCGGACGTCGCGATGTAATGGCGACGCCGCGATCGCTTCGAACGTCCGTGCGATCGTGTCCGTCGGGCCTTCGATCATCTGCAGGATGCGCACGTCACGCTTCAGAAGCGCACCGGTGATGTCGCGTCGTGCATTGCGCACGCGCGAGCCGATGAGGATGACTTCCAGCTCCGCGTCGGTCAGGCGCGGATCGGCTTGGCTTTCGTAGACGAGTGCGTTGAGCATCGGCGCATTCTGCATGGCCCGGGTGACAGCGATGCAGCGGCCGATCGATTCAGCTGTCCATCCCGAGCAGGATGCCGACTGTTCCGATCGCTACCAGCAACCACACCAGCGCGCCGACGGCGAGCCAGATCCAGTTGGCCCAGGTGAGGCGGTTGTTCGCCACGCCCCGCGGATCGCCGCATCCCACGTTGGCGGCACGCTGCGTGCGCCACAGCGCCCACGTCGTTGGGGCGAGCATGGCGAGACCCGCAAGCGCAAGCCATCGCGGCCCCACATCGTTCGCGCCCATGCGATCGAGTACGAAGCCGGCGATGGTGCACACCACGTAGACCGTCGTCGCGTTGCCTGGGGACCAGTGCACGCCGCCGTGCTGGCGCGCGCGATGATCCGCCTCGGTGTTGAGCTCGTGCATGTAGAAGATCGCGAAGATCGAGCGCGCGACCGGCCACATCGGTGTGCCCGTCGCACGACGGAACCGCGCCCAGTGCATGTACGACCAGTAGTAGCGATACAGACCCAGCGTCGCGACGTACATCACCACGAACTTCCATGGCGCGACGACAAAGAACGGCGTCGCCGTGCGTGTGCTGTCGGCGGTGGCGCGCACATCGGCGATCGCCGCAGCCGGCGCGGCGTAAATACTGTCCTGCATGGAATCCCCCGAGTCCCCGGGGCGATCCTAGCGCGACGCGCCTCAGTTCTTGCAGTCGCCCTTGTGCAGCCAATCCGGCAGCTTCGACGGCGTGCATGCGGGCTTCGTCGGTGCAGGCGCCGGCTTCGGTATGCGCGACGCGCGCAACTGCGCGAGTTTGGCGCGGATCTGCGGTAGCGCGGCGACGGCCGCGCGTTCGCCTTCCAGGATCACGTCGCCCTTCTGTTCGAACGCCGCCGGGCCAACACCATTGACGCGCGGACGGATCACGACATCGGCGCGCGCGAGTTCCTGCTCGCCGAGTTTCTGCCCCATGATCGTGATCGACTGGTTCACCGTGCCGAGCAGGCTGGTCGGCGCGCTGCCCGGCGCCTTGCTCGAGATGTCGACGGCGATCACGAAGTCGGCGCCGAGCTGGCGCGCGGCGTCGACCGGCACCGGGCTCACGATGCCGCCGTCGATGTAATGCACGGCGCCGATCGGCACCGGCTCGAACACGCCGGGAATGCTGCTCGACGCGCGCACGGCCTGCCCCGTGTTGCCGCGGGTGAACACGGTGCGCGTGCCGGTTTCGAGTTGCGTCGACACCGCGGCGAACGGCTTGCCGAGTTTTTCGATCGGACGATTCTTCACCGACGCGTTGACGTAGTCCTGCAACGCCTGCCCCTGCACGAGGCCGCCGGAGAACAGGCGCACGTCCTTGATGCGGTCCTCGTCGAGCGCGACCGCCTGCTTCTGCAGTGCGAACGCATCCATGCCGCTCGCGTACAGCGCACCGACCACGCTGCCCGCACTCGTGCCGCTCACCACGTCGATCTTGATGCCGTTGGCTTCGAGCATCTTGATGACGCCGATGTGCGCGAAGCCTTTCGCGGCCCCACCCCCCAGCGCGAGACCGATGCGGATGGGCTTGGGTGCCGGCGCGACCACGCGCGGGGTGATGGCGTCCTGCGACGGACGAACGTCACCGCCGCATGCGGCAAGTGTGCCGATCGACGCGAACAGAAAAAGGCGCGCGACAGTGCGCGTCGAAGCGGAAGCAGGCATGTGATGCGGAAGGCGGCGGCGGACGGTGGATTGGAGCAGGGCGGGGCTGACGCGATCGGGAACGCGACGCGGCGAACCGGTCAGCGCGATACGTGATGGACCAACGCGTGCGTGTAGCCCTCGCCGAAGCCGGCCGCGAAATCGACGCCCGCTCCCGCGAGGAACAGCACGATCGCGGACGCCGCGAGCAGTCGTCGATGGTGGCGGCGATAGCCGACGACGAGCAGCACCACGCCGGCGAGAAGAAGTGCGATTTCGATGAGGGTTGTCATGCCGTGGTGGGCTGCGCGCGACGACCGGAGTCGCCGCGCGCGAGTCGATGTCAGAACCCGTTGTCGCCATCGAGCAGGCGACCCAGCCCGCCCAGCACCGAGCCTTCGCCGACGTTCTTGCCGCCGCCCTGCGGCGCGGCCGCCAGCATGCGGCCGGCCATGCGCGAGAACGGCAGCGACTGCAGCCACACCTTGCCGGGGCCGGTGAGCGTCGCCAGGAACACGCCTTCGCCGCCGAACAGCATCGACTTGATGCCACCGACCGGGCGGATGTCCATGTTCACCGTCGGGTGGAAGGCCATGACGCAGCCGGTGTCGACGTCGATGCGTTCGCCCGGCGCGAGGTCGCGCTCGACCAGCGTGCCGCCGGCGTGGACGAACACCCAGCCGTCGCCGTCGAGCCGCTGCATGACGAAGCCTTCGCCGCCGAACAGGCCGGTGAGGATCTTCTTCTGGAAGAAGATGCCGAGGCGCACGCCGCGCGCGCCGGCCAGGAACGAATCCTTCTGGCAGATCAGCGTGCCGCCGTGGTCGGACAGGCGGATCGGCAGAACCGTGCCCGGATACGGCGCGGCGAACGCGACGCGCGCCTTGCCCTGGCCCTGATGGGTGAACACGGTGGTGAACAGGCTCTCGCCGGTCACCACGCGGCGCGCGGCCGCGAACAGCTTGTCGCCGATGCCGCCACCGCCGGCCTTGGAGCCGTCACCGAAGATGGTGTCCATCTGGATGACGCCGTCCTTGTACATGAGCGCGCCGGCTTCGGCGATCGCGCTTTCGCCCGGGTCGAGCTCGATCTCCACGAACGGCATGTCGTTGCCGACGATGCGGTAGTCGATGTCATCGGCGCTGCCGCGCGCACCGAAGCCCGGCGGCGGAGGCGGCGGCACGTGCGACGGCTGCGCACCGACCGCCTCGGCGAACTCCGGCATGGCGCGCACCGGCTGCCAGCCGGACAGGCCTTCGCGCCAGCACTGGTGGTTCGGGTTCTGCCGCGCGAAGTCGAACGCGGCCTCGGGATCGAGCGGACCGACGCGTTCGCTGGTCTGCGGATGGACGAAGAACCACTGGCTCACGGTGCGCTCCCTGTCGATGAAGGCGTCGAGTGTAGCGATGGAGGATGTCGCGTCATGCACCGGACGTCATGGCCGCGACGGTGCGAGGATGGCGGCGGGGCCATTCGGGGGAGTTGCCATGTCCGCTACTGTCGTCGACGCGCCGCTGCGGCGTACGCCGTCGCGCCGGGAAGGTGCGGTGCTGCTGGGTGGCGTCGCACTCGCGATGCTGGTGTCGTTCGTCGTCGCACGCGATCGCATGACCTGGGCGATGGAAACCTTCTGGGTGATGCTCGCGCTGCCGTGGCTGGCGCTCGACCGCCGCCTCGCGCCGACGCGTCTGCTCGCCTGGCTGCTCGCACTGCACGCGCTGGTGCTCATCGAGGGCGGCGCGTACACGTACGCGAAGGCCCCGCTGGGCGAATGGCTGCGCGACGTGCTGCATACGCAGCGCAACCCGTGGGACCGCGTCGGCCACTTCGTGCAGGGCTTCGTGCCGGCGATTCTCGCGCGCGAAGTGCTGCTACGGAAAACACCGCTGCGACCGGGCGCCTGGCTGACGTATCTCTGCATCACCGCGGCGCTGAGCTTCTCCGCGTTCTTCGAGCTCATCGAATGGTGGAGTGCGCTCGCGCTCGGCGCGGACGCCGACGCCTTCCTCGCCACCCAGGGCGACGCCTGGGACACGCAGTGGGACATGTTCCTGTGCCTGTGCGGCGCGCTCGCGTCGCTCGCGCTGCTGTCGCGGATGCACGACCGGCAGATGGGGTGGGCCGGCGGCCGAGGTCGCTGATCGCGAAGACGTCCCGCGCCCGGCAAGTGCCGCCTACTCACCAGTGCGTCGTAGGGGTTCTCCGGTCGCCTCATCAATGGGACATGGGTCGCGTGCCTCGTTCAGTACCGTGAGATAAGGATTCTCGTCCACGTCGCCGCATCGCCAACGCGTGCCGATCGAGGCTTTCGGAAGCACCGCGGGCACGTTCGTCGGATGCAACCCCAGCATGTCCGCGAGGTTCCGCCATCGGGCCCCGTCGCGGACGTAGACGTACGCGAGATCAACGCCCACGTCGTTGAGCAGCAGCTCCCAGTAGCCGTGGCGATCGCCATCGCGATAGACCTTCGACGATCCGCGTGCATCCCAGACCCGGTCGATGCCGAGTTGGCGCACGGTCATGCGCTCCGAGCGCTCGTCGCCACACGGCGCGCAGAAGTGATGCACGACGTCGCCGGCGCGGATGTGGCGCAACGCGACCTGCGCCTGCGGCAGGCTCAGGTATTCGAACTGGTCGGCCCAGGCGGGCAGTGCGGTCGCGGCGACGATGGTGGCGGCAAGCAGAAGCGGTGCGTGGCGCATGAAGCTCCGATACGGGTGTGACTGCGTGTGCAAGAGGAAATTACCTTGCGGAGGTTTACGGGACGCGCGCCGTCACCCAGGCATCGACGCGCCTCACCCCCGCCCGCTTCAACGCCGCGGCCGCCGCGCGCAACGTGGCGCCGGTGGTCATGACGTCGTCGACGATCGCGACGTGTTCGGGCAGCGGCAGCTTGGGCCACGCCTGGAACGCGTCCTTGAGATTGCGACGGCGGGCCACTGCCGACAGGCGCGACTGTTCTTGCGTCGCGCGATGGCGGATCAGCGCGTGGTCGAGCACCGGCAGGCCGAGTGCGGCACCGAGCGGACGGGTGATCTCGAGCGCCTGGTCGAAGCCGCGCTGGCGCAGGCGGGCGCGATGCAGCGGCACCGGGATCAGCGCCTGCGGCTGCGGCGCACGGCGCAGGCGTTCGGCCATCAGCTGTGCGATCAGGCGGCCGGCGGCGAGGTCGCCGGCGAACTTCAGGCGCGGGATCAGACGGTCCAGCGGCGCGGCGTAGAGAAAGGCGGCGTGGATCTCGTTCAGGGCGCCGGGGCGGGCCGTCAGGCATACGCCGCAGACCTGACCGATTTCCGGCACTGGCAACGCGCAGCCCGGGCAGGCGGCCTCGAGTTCGGGCAGGGCGGCTTCGCAGGCGAAGCAGAGGTCCATGCCGTCGAGGCCCGGGTCCTCGCAGGCGAGGCAGCGCGTGGGCCACAGCAGGCGGGTCGCGTCGTTGCGCAGCCAGAAGCCGAGGCGGGCGCGGAGCCCGTCAACCGGGATCGGGGTCGTCAGGTTGACAGCGGTGTTCATGGTTTCCAGACTGCCGGGCCCACCCCGCCGCGGCTGTCGGAAAACTCCTATGGAAGCTGTCAGTGAACTGCGCGCCGTGCCCACCGGCCTGCGCCACGACTGGTCCCGCGACGAGATCCTCGCCCTGTTCGACCTGCCGCTGACTGAGCTGCTGCACCGCGCCGGCACCGTCCACCGCCAGCACTTCGACCCCGCCGAGGTGCAGGTCTCGACGCTGCTGTCGGTCAAGACCGGTGGCTGCCCGGAGGACTGCGCGTACTGCCCGCAGGCGCAGCGCTACCAGACCGGCGTCGACGCGACCAAGCTCATGTCGACCGACGCCGTCGTCGAGAAGGCCAAGCAGGCCAAGGCCGCCGGCGCGTCGCGCTTCTGCATGGGCGCGGCCTGGCGTTCGCCGGCGGACCGCGACATCCCGAAGGTCGCCGCGATGATCCGCGAGGTGAAGGCGCTCGGCCTCGAGACCTGCGCGACGCTCGGCATGCTCAGCGACACGCAGGCCAAGGCGCTGCGCGACGCGGGCCTCGACTACTACAACCACAATCTCGACACGGCGCCGGAGTTCTACGGCGAGATCATCCACACGCGCGAGTACCAGGATCGGCTCGACACGCTGTCGCACGTGCGCGATGCCGGCATGAAGACCTGCTGCGGCGGCATCGTCGGCATGGGCGAGACGCGCGAGCAGCGCGCGGGTCTCTTGCAGGCGCTGGCGAACCTGCCCGCGCATCCGGATTCGGTGCCGATCAACCGCCTCGTGCAGGTCGAGGGCACGCCGCTCGCGGGCACCGCGCAGCTCGATCCGTTCGAGTTCGTGCGCATGATCGCGGTCGCGCGAATCATGATGCCGCGCTCGATGGTGCGCCTGTCCGCCGGCCGCGAATCGATGAGCGACGAGCTGCAGGCGCTGTGCTTCGCCGCCGGTGCGAACTCGATCTTCTACGGCGAGAAGCTGCTCACCACCGGCAACCCGGACACCGAGCGCGACATGGCGCTGTTCGCGCGCCTGGGCTTGCGGCCGATGAGCGTGGTGGAGACGCCGAACACCGTGCACGCCGACATCGTCGACACCGCGCCTGCGGCGTCGATGGGCTGCGGCACGGGGTGCGGCTGCGCGGCCTGAGGTGCGCTGGTCGCGCCGCATCGCCGACGCACGAGCCGCACGTGACGCCGCGGCACGACGCCGCGTGCGTCGCACCGTCACCTGGCGCGAGGGCATGCGTTGCGAGGTCGACGGTCGCGAGCTGCTGAATTTCTGCAGCAACGACTACCTCGGGCTGTCGCAGCATCCGCAGGTCATCGCGGCCTTGCGCGATGGCAGCGTCGAAGGTGTCGGCAGCACGGCGTCCGCGCTCGTGTGCGGACATCACGCGCTGCACGCGACGCTCGAACGCGAAGTCGCCGACTGGCTGCAGGCACCGGCCGCGCTGCTGTTCGGCAGCGGCTTCACCGCGAATCTCGCCGTACTGCAGGCGCTGCTGCAGAGCGGCGACACCTGCGTGCAGGATCGGCTCAACCATGCGTCGCTGATCGACGCCGCCAAGCTCAGCGGCGCGACGCTGCGCCGCTATCCGCACAACGATGCCGAAGCTGCTGCGCGCCAGCTCGCGACGCACGAAGGCGACGGCCTCGCGCTGATCGCCACCGACGGCGTCTTCAGCATGGATGGCGACGTCGCGCCGCTGCGCGAACTCGCCGCGCTGGCGCACGCGAACGACGCGCTGCTCTATGTCGACGATGCGCATGGTGTCGGCGTGCTCGGGCCGGATGGGCGCGGCAGCGTGGCGGGTGCCGGCCTGTCGACGCGCGACGTGCCGCTGCAACTCGCGACGCTCGGCAAGGCGCTCGGCACCTATGGCGCGCTCGTCGTCGGTGACGCGGATCTCGTCGGGCATCTCGCCGAAACCGCGCGCGGTCATGTCTATTCCACCGCGCTGCCGCCCGCGCTCGCGGCCGCATCGATCGCGGCGGTGCGTATCGCGCGCGCCGCGGACGATCGCCGCGCGCATCTCGCTGCGCTGGTCGCGCAGTTCCGCGGGGGTGCGTCGAACCATGGCCTCGACGTCCTGCCGTCGACCACGCCCATCCAGGCGGTGATGGCGTTCGACGATCGCATCGCGCTGCGCATGGCGCAGGTGCTCGAGGACGCCGGCTTCTGGGTGTCCGCGATCCGTCCGCCGACCGTGCCCGAAGGCCGCGCACGCCTGCGCGTCACACTGACCGCGGCGCATACCGAATCCGAAGTCGACACGCTCGTCGACGCCCTGGCCCGCGCGCGTGATGCGGCCGTCGCTTCAGGTGCACGTCCCGCATGACCGGCGAAATCCAGCTTCCGAAAATCCTTGCGAACCTCGACGTGCGCGCGCGGCCGGGCACCTTCGTCCTGATCTCGCGCACGTCGCGCGATGCCGAGGCCGATGCGGTCGCCGTCGCGCGCATCGACGAGGACGAAGGGGTTACCTACGTCGTGCCCGAAGCGTTCGCGCGCAGCCGTGGCGAACCGCCGGGTTTCGTCGCCGCGTGGCTGACGCTTGCCGTGCATTCGGCACTCAATGCGGTCGGGCTGACCGCCGCGGTGGCCGGCGTGCTCGCCGAACAGGGCATCGCCTGCAACGTGATCGCCGGCCACTACCACGATCACCTGCTGGTGCCGGCCGCGCGTCGCGACGACGCCATCGCCGCGATCCGCAGCCTGCGTGCGCGCTGACATGCACATCGAATCGCACGGCCACGGGCCGTCACTCGCACTCATCCACGGCTGGGCCATGCACGGCGGCCTGTTCATGCCGCTGGTCGAGCGTCTGCGGGATCGCTACACGCTGCACCTCGTCGACCTGCCCGGTCACGGCCATGCGCGCGAGAGCGACGCACCGCTGGATCCGCACGCGCTGGCGTCGCTGCTGGTCGACGCCGCGCCCGACGCGGTGTGGCTGGGCTGGTCGCTCGGCGGCCAGTTCGCATTACGCAATGCGCTCGAACATCCGGCGCGTGTGCGTGGCCTGGTGATGCTTGCCTCGTCGCCGCGCTTCGTCACCGGCGAGGACTGGCCGCACGGCGTGAAGCCGACGCTGTTCCGTGATTTCGGCGATGCGTTGTCGACCGACTTCCGCGGCACGCTCGACGGTTTCCTCGCGCTCGAAGCGCTGGGCTCGGCGAGCGCGCAGGCCGAATTGCGCGACCTGCGCACGCACGCGTTCGAACGCGGCGAGCCCGCGGCTGTTGCACTGCTGCGTGGACTCGAATTGCTCGATGCATTCGACGCGCGTGCCGAATTGCCGAATCTGCGCGTGCCGAGCCTGTGGATATCCGGTCGTCGCGATCGCCTCGTGCCCGCGGGCGCGATGCCGGCCGCCGCCCAACTCGCACCGAACGCGACGAGCCTCGTTATCCGCGACGCCGGCCACGCGCCATTCCTCGGCGCTGCGGAGGAAGTCGCGCAGGCGATCGACGCGTTCGCGGCGCCGCTGTTCGCGGAACGCGCCGCATGAACGACGTCTTCGACCACCGTCAGGTCGGCCGCGCATTTTCGCGGGCGGCGACGCATTACGACGAAGCCGCAGCCCTGCAGCGCGAGGTCGGCACGCGCCTGGCCGAGGCATTGCCGTACTACGAGGACAAGGCGCTCGGGCGTCGCACGCCGCAGCTCGTGCTCGACGTCGGCTGCGGTACAGGACATGGCACGGCGCTGCTGCAGGCGCGCTGGCCGAAGGCGCAGGTGATCGGCGTCGACCTCGCGCCGGGCATGGCGCAGGAAGCGCAGCGGCGTCTCGGCGCCAAGCGCGGCCTGTTCGACTTCTCGCGCAAGCCGCAGATCGTGCGCGCCGACGCGATGGCGCTGCCGTTGCGCGAAGGCAGCGTCGATGTGCTGTTTTCCAACCTCTGCCTGCAGTGGGTCGAGGATCTGCCGGCGGTGTTCGCGGGCTTCCGTCGCGTGCTGAAACCGGACGGCTTGCTCCTGGTGTCGACCTTCGCGCAGCAGACGCTGATGGAACTGCGCGACGCCTTCGCGAATGCCGACGACGCGCCGCACGTCAGCCCGTTCGTCGACATCGCAGCCCTCGGTGACGCGCTGCTGCGCGCGGGCTTCCGCGATCCGGTGCTCGACCGCGACGTGTTCCGCCTCACGCAGCCGGACCTGCCGTCGATCATGCGTGAGCTGCGCACGCTCGGCGCGACGAATGCAATGCACGATCGTCGTCGTGCGCTGACTGGACGCGCGCGCTTCGCGCGGGCCGCTCAGGCGTACGACGCCATGCGCGGGCCGAACGGCCTGCCGGTGACATGGGAAGTCGTCTATGCGCAGGCCTGGGGCCCCGCGCCGGGTGCGCCGATCCGCGTGGGCGACATGGAAGAAGTGCGCGTGCCTGCGGCGAACATTCCGATCCGGCGACGTTCGTGAGAACCGACGCGCGCACTGCGATCGGCGCGGTCGCCCTCGCGCTGCTGTCGGCGTTCTTCTTTACGTCGACCTACGTGCTCAATCGCGCGGCCGCTGTCGAAGGCGCGCACTGGGCATGGACGGCGTCGCTGCGCTATTTCTGGACGGTGCCGCTGATGCTGCCGCTGATGCGCGGCCGCTGGACGCCGCTGTGGCGCGAGATGCGCGCCTGTCCCGGACCGTGGTTCCTGTGGAGCGGTATTGGTTTCGTCGCGTTCTACATTGGTCTCGCGTATGCGGCGTCCAGCGGGCCCGCGTGGCTGATCGCCGGCACGTTCCAGCTGACGGTGATCGCCGGCATGTTGTGCGCGCCGCTGCTGTATCGCGATGCGCGTCGTCGCGTGCCGATGGCGGCGCTGGGCTGCGGGGTGATCGCGGTGGCGGGCGTCGCGATGATGCAGTGGTCGCAGGCGCACGGCACCTTGCATCGCGACGCGTGGATCGAGTTCCTGTGTGTCGCGTTCGCGGCGTTCGCGTATCCCCTCGGCAATCGCGGCCTGCTGCTGCATCTGGAGCGCCGCGGCGTCGAGCTCGATGCCACGCAGCGCGTATTCGGCATGACGCTGGCCAGTATTCCGCTGTGGGTGCCGGTGGCGATGTATGCAGGCGTGACCGCAGGCGCGCCGCCGCTGCGGCAGGTGATGCTGACCGGCGGCGTGGCGCTCGGCGCCGGCATCATCGCGACCGTGCTGTTCTTCCGCGCGACGGGTCTGGTGCGTCGCGATCCCGTGGCGCTGGGCGCAGCCGAAGCGATGCAGGCCGCGGAAATCCTGTTCGCCGAAGTGATCGGCGCCGTGTGGCTGGGCGAGCCCTGGCCGCACGGCATTGCCGCCATCGGCGCGATCGTGGTGATCGCGGCGATCGTGTTGTTCAGCGTGCTGGTGGCGTTGCGACCACCGGCGGACGCGTGACCGGAACGGTGCGGAAGAACAGGCGGCCCTGATACGGCGTGCCGAGCACGACCGGTTCGAAGCCCGCGGCGCGCACGTGCGCGAACACCGTCGCGGCGTTGTCCTGCTTGCACACCCAGAGCTGCTCGGGCTCGTGCTCGGCGAGTTCGCCGTCCAGCGATTCGTCGTGCTCGGGATTGAATCGCGCTTCCGGCACGTCCTGCAGCGACAGCTTCTCGATCTGCACGCGCGGGCCGAGGTGCAGGTGCACGCCGTAACGCGCCATGTCCTCGACGAACAGCACTTCCTCGATCGGATCGCTGGTGCGCTCGCGGATGGCGCGCGCCCAGTCGCGGGCGTCCTTGTGCGTCGGGAAATGCGCGGATGCGATCTTCAGCGCGATCATCGCGGCGCCCCACAGCACGATTGCAGCCGGACGCGGCATCGCGCGGCCGTCCTTGAGCGATTGCAGCGTGACCAGCAGCGCGAGCGGCGCGAACAGCGGCAGGATGTAGAGCGGCAGGCGCGAGCGCGCGATGCAGAAGATCAGCAGCGGGACGAGCGCCCACAGCGTCGGCAGCAGCCAGTTCGCGCCGGCGATGCGCGCCGCCACGCCGCTGCGCCACTCGCGCACCTGTGCGGCGAGCCCGCGCATCCAGCGCCACAGGCTGCGCGACCACGGCAGCGTGCCGATCACCAGCGTCGGTGCATAGATCACGAACCAGCCGTACCACTCGCCGTGGCGCTTGAACTCGTCGGTGGCGACACGGCCCACCACTTCCGAGCCGAGGAAGTAGCCCAGCAGCCCCGGCGTCTTCTGGGTGACCGCGATGTACCAGGGCGCGGCGATCGCGACGAAGACCAGCAGGCCGAGCGGACGGAAGATGCCGGGGCGACCCGGCGTGCCCGTCAGCACGTCGAACAACAGGATCGGCAGCAACGGCAACAGGCCCGGCGGACCCTTGGTGAGGAAGGCGAGGCCGAAGCCCGCCCACATCAGCACCAGCCACCGTTTGGGATGGGACGGCCCGAAGCGCGCTTCGACGAACGCCCACAGCGCGAGCGTTTCGGTCGCGGTGAGCAGGTAGTCCGTGGTGATCATCTGCGACGCGCCGAACGGGAACAGCATCGCGGCGTAGGTCAATGCGGCGCGCGGCCCGTTGCCCGGCGCGAGTCGACGGCCCATCAGTCCGACCAGCAACACGCACAGCAGGTGCGACAGGGCGGAGGGCACGCGCGCGGCGAACGCATTGGTGCCGAACGCGACCACGCTGGACGCGATCGCCCAGTACGTCAGCGGCGGCTTGGTCCAGTGCTCGACCTCGTAGCTGCGACGCGGAATCAGCCAGTCGCCGCTGTCGACCATGTTGAGCGCGACGTTGGTGTAGCGCCCTTCGTCCGGATCCCAGATGCCGCGCAATTCGATGAAGGCGAACGTCGTGACGATCGCGAACAGCGCGACCCATAGCGCGGGATGGCGCCACCACGGGCGCGCGGCGGTCAGTGTGCTCATGCATTCACCAATGCGGCGATGTCGACGTTGCCGCCGGACAGGATGACGCCGACGCGGCGTCCTTCGAACAGGTCGCGATTGCCGAGCACCGCCGCGAGCGCGACGGCCGACGAAGGTTCGATCAGCTGCTTCATGCGCGTCCACACCCAGCGCATCGCGTCGAGCGTCGCCGCATCGTCGACCACCAGCGCCTGTGCACCGTGTCCGCGCAGCAGCTCGAAGTTGATCGCGCCCAGCGTGCCGCGCAGGCCGTCGCAGATGGTGTCGGGCGTGAACTGCGTGACGCGCTCCCCGCGCGCGAGCGACGCCGCGGTCTCGGCGGCGCCGGCAGGTTCGGCGAGGTAGAGCGTCGTCGACGGCGACGCACCGGCGATCGCGAGCGCAGTGCCCGACGCCAGCCCGCCGCCGCCGACCGGCACGACGATCGCATCGAGCGGTTGCGCCGCCAGCAGTTCGAGCGCGGCCGTGCCCTGGCCGGCGATCACCAGCGGATCGGTGTACGGATGCACCAGGCGTGCGCCGAGCGTGGCCTGCAGTTCGGCGCACAGGGCTTCGCGTGCGTCGATCGTCGGCGCGCACCGGTGCAGCACCGCGCCGTAGCCGGCGATCGCCGCGAGCTTGCCGGGCACCGCACCTTCTGGCACGACGACGTGGCAGGTAATGCCGCGGCTCTTCGCCGCGAGCGCGAGCGCGGCGCCGTGATTGCCCGAGGAATGGGTGACGACGCCGCGTGCCGCGTCCGCCTCGTCCAGCGCCCAGACCGCATTGCAGGCGCCGCGGAACTTGAAGGCGCCGATGCGCTGCAGCTGTTCGGCCTTGAAGTGCAGCGTGCAGCCGGCGAGCGCGTCCATCGCACGCGAGGTCAGCACGGGCGTGACGTGCGCATGCGGCGCGATGCGCGCAGCCGCTGCGAGGACGTCGTCGAAACCGGGGTGGGTCATGCGGAAGCCGGCGGCGGAAAGCGTCCTAGGGTAGTGGCTCGATCGGCCGGCCGGTATTACCGCATCGTCATGCGCGACGCCGGCCGAGCAGGCTCACCGCGCTCGAGCCCGCCACCACCAGCAATGCGCCGATCCACCCGATCGCCGACATCGGCTCCGGTGCGAGCGTCGCCGGCCACAGACCATGCACCAGCGCGACCACGCCCAGGCACATCAGCGGCGTGGTCGCGAGCACCGCCGACACGCGCGAGGCTTCCCAGTGCGCGAGCGCTTCGGCGAACGCGCCGTAGGCAACGACGGTATTGAGCGCGCAATAGCCAAGCAGCGCCCACTGCAGGCCGTCGAGGCGCGCGAGATGGCTCGGATGCGCGAACGGCCACAGCAGCAGCGTCGCGACGACATAGATCACCGCGAGGATCTGCATCGAACCGAGCTTCACCAGCAACTGCTTCTGCGCAAGCGCGTAGATCGCCCACACCACCGCGGCGAGAACGACCAGCAGCGAGCCGAGCAGGTAGGCGTGGGTGTCACCGTGGCCGGGCGTCGCGCCGACATGGGTGAGCTGGTCCTCGAAGAACAGGCCGAGCCCGGCGACGAGCAGCGCCATGCCGAACCACTGCGCACCGCGGAAGCGCTCGCCGAACACGACGATGCCGCCGACCGCCATCAGCAGCGGCGCGAGCTGGATGATCAGCTGCGCATTGCCGGGCGACGTGCGCCCCACGCCCAGCAGATAGAAGACGTAGTTGCCCACCAGCGCCACCGCGGCGACCGCGAGCATCGCCCACCCGCGCCGGCCCAGCGTGCCTAGTCCGCCGAGGCGTCCGCGCACCGCGAGCCAGCCGACGACCAGCACCGCGGCGACGAGGAAGCGGAACCAAGTCAGCGTCAGCGGATCCAGCGCCTGCAGCGTCACCTTGAGCGCGACCGGCAACGTCGCCCAGCACAGGGCGGTCACCAGGCTCAGCACCAGGCCGAGACGCGTGCGCCCGGAGACGCGATGCAGGGTCGACATGGGTGGCGCGTCCGGAACGAGGGCGTGCGATGCTCGCAGGGGAGGGCCCACTCGGCAACGTCGCGCATGCACCGCTGCGTGCGGGGGAGCGCCGTCGACGCATTGGCCTGAACCGCTCAGCCGCGCCTGTTTTACCGCGAAAAAGTTAAGCGGTAGTTCAATGCGAGCGGCCGAAGCTGCATCGTCTGATACAGGGGTGATCGCCATGATTCGCAGGCTTCTGATTCCGCTCGCCGCGACCGCCGTGCTCGCGGGCTGCGTCACCACACCGCCGTACGGCTATCGCGCCGACGGCCAGGGCGACTACTACTACGGCTCGCCCTCCGTGGAATACCGCTACCACGATGCGTGGCCGTACTACGGCTTCGGCTACCCGTACTACTACGGGCCGTATCGGCCGGGCTTCTCGGTCTGGGGCGGCTACTACGGGGGCTACTACGGCGGTGGTTATCCGTATTACGGCTACCCGTACTACGGCGGTGGCTACCACTACACCTATCCCAACTATCACCCGCGTCCGCGCCCCGATAACAACAACGGCGGCAACCACGACCGGGATGGCGGCGGCCATCGTCCCGACGGCGGTCCGTGGCGCAACCCCGACGAGATCGTCCGTCGGCGTCGTCAGGTCGACAACGGCGGCGGCATGGTCCAGGTCGCGCCGCGCCCGGCGATGCCGGAGGTGACCCGCCCGGATCCGGGCCCGCGCATGGGCGGCGAGCGCAGTGGCAGCCCGGCGGGCGACGTGATCCGTCGCGCACGTCGCGAGAGCGCGGCCGAGAACGATCCGCGCTGAGAACCGAAACGTGACGCCGACGGCTTGCGATGCCGCCGGGGCGGCCTCAAGCTAGCCCGGCGCCGCCGCGCACGCGGCCGGTCGCACGTTTCCGCCCATGTCGGACCCCGGCGAGGATCTTCGGATCCCCCCTGTTCCGCCCCTCGCCGGGGGCCGACACCCGGTCCCAGCACCGTGATGGCGAACCCCTGAAAAGGTGAAGGGCCGGACGTCCCCCGACATCCGGCCCTTCGTGCTTCCCCGCGGGCGCTGTGGCCAGCCCCTGTTCCAATGCTGGCCGACGCAAGCGCCTGCCCCGCTGGGTGCAAACGAATGCACTGCACGAACCGTGCCATCCGCGGCTGAAGCGGCTGTGGTGGCCGGATTCCAACAGTCGTCACGTTCCGCCGCGCGATCGGTTCAGCGTCGCCTGACCCGAAAGTGACGCAACGCGGCCATGCCCGGCCGCCGCGGTCAGGCGCTGACGTTTGCGTCGGCTCCCTGTTCAGGAATCCGCAGAGCGGAGCCTGCGCGACAATACGCGGGCATTTAGAGGCACAGCGATGAGCGATTCGTTCTACCGGTTCGACGTGATCGTGGTGGGCGGCGGCCATGCCGGCACCGAGGCGGCGCTCGCGTCCGCACGCGCGGGCGCACGCACCTTGCTGCTCACGCATTCGATAGAGACGGTCGGCGCAATGAGCTGCAACCCGGCGATCGGCGGCATCGGCAAAGGACACCTCGTCAAGGAGATCGACGCACTCGGCGGCGTGATGGCACGCGCGGCCGATGCGGCGGGCATCCAGTGGCGTCGCCTCAATGCGAGCAAGGGCCCGGCGGTGCGGGCGACGCGCTGCCAGGCCGATCGCTCGCTCTATCGCGCGTACATCCGCCGCGCGGTCGAGTCGCAGCCGAACCTCACCATCTTCCAGGCCGCGGTCGACGACATCGGCTTCGACAACGGCCGCGTGTCGTCCGTGCTCACGCAGACCGGCCTGCGCTTCTTCGCGCCCGCGGTCGTGCTCACCGCCGGCACCTTCCTCGCCGGCAAGGTGCACATCGGCGCGACGACGTACGCGGCTGGGCGCGCGGGCGATCCACCCGCGACGACGCTCGCCGCGAAGCTGCGCGAAGGCCCGTTCGTGGTCGATCGCTTGAAGACCGGCACGCCGCCGCGCATCGACGGCCGCACGCTCGACTATTCCGTGATGGACGAACAGCCCGGCGACGACCCGCGCCCGGTGATGTCGTTCATGGGCTCGACCGCCGACCATCCGCGCCAGGTGTCGTGCTGGATCACGCACACCAGCGAACGCACGCACGAGATCATCCGCGGCGCGCTCGATCGCTCGCCGCTGTACACCGGCCAGATCGAAGGCATCGGCCCGCGCTACTGCCCGTCGATCGAAGACAAGGTCGTGCGCTTCGCCGAGAAGGCGTCGCACCAGATCTTCGTCGAACCCGAAGGGTTGGACGTCGCCGAGGTCTATCCGAATGGCATCTCGACCTCGTTGCCCTTCGACGTGCAGCTCGAACTCGTGCGCAGCATCCGCGGTTTCGAGAACGCACACATCACCCGCGCCGGCTATGCCATCGAATACGACTTCTTCGATCCGCGCGGCCTGAAAACGACGCTGGAAACCAAGTCGATCGACGGCCTGTTCTTCGCCGGCCAGATCAACGGCACGACCGGCTACGAGGAGGCCGCCGCGCAGGGCCTGCTCGCCGGCGTCAACGCGGCGCGCTTCGTGCGCGGCGAAGCCGGCTGGAGTCCGCGTCGCGATGAGGCCTACCTCGGCGTGCTGGTCGACGATCTCACCACGCACGGCACGAGCGAGCCGTACCGCATGTTCACCTCGCGCGCCGAATACCGCCTGCAACTGCGCGAGGACAACGCCGACCTGCGCCTGACGCCGACCGGGCGCGATCTTGGCCTGGTTGACGATGCACGCTGGTCGCGCTTCGACGCCAAGCGTGATGTCATCGAACGCGAAACCTCGCGCCTGCGCGCGGTGTGGGCCGCGCCGAACAATGCACTCGGCGCCGAGATCGCCGACACGCTCGGCCTCGAGGTCAGTCGCGAGACGAATGCACTCGGCCTGTTGCGACGCCCCGAAATGGACTACGCATCGCTGACGCGCGTGCCATCGCTCGGTCCGGCGGTGGACGATCCTGCGGTGGCGGAGCAGGTGGAGATCGACGCGAAGTATTCGGGCTACCTCGATCGCCAGCGCGACGAGATCGAACGCGCGCGCCGCCACGAGGACACCGCGATCCCCGACGCCTTCGACTACGCGAACGTGCGCGGCCTTTCCGCGGAAGTTCGGCAGAAACTCGAACGCGTGCGTCCGCTTACGATCGGCCAGGCCCAGCGCATTCCCGGCATGACACCCGCGGCGATCTCGCTTCTTCTGGTGCATCTGGTGCGTGATACGAGGCGACGCACGGCGTGACTGCTATTGGCGCGACTGTTCGCTGCCCGCGCTGCCCGCGCCGTCGAGTGATCTCCGCTCCGCTTTCTCGTTGTGTCAACAGCCAGCACCAATCGTAAAGACCCCGAAGGGGCGGCCGACAGGACGTCGGCCGTCGCCACCCGAGGCAGGATGCCGAGTGTGGCGATCCCGAGAGTGCTGCCCGATCGCGAGCTGTAGATCCGTCGAGGAAGGTGCTTTCTTTTGGTTATCTTTTCTTTGCACCAGCAAAGAAAAGTAACTCGGGCGCGCCAGCGCACGAAACGCTCCTGCTCACATGGTGACGCGACCAGCATCACCAGCGGGAGCGATCCGCACACCCCTCGGAAACACTCGACGCTACGCGCACACCCTCAGATCTCCACCGGCGCCCCCATCTCCACCAGCCGATTGCCCGGAATGCGGAAGAAATTGCTCGCCGCCGTCGCGTTGCGATGCATGAAGGCGAAGATGACGTCGCGCCAGATCGGCATGCCGCGGTGGCGCGCAGCGACGACGGTTTCGCGGCTCGCGAAATAGGTCGTCTCCATCGGGTCGAAGCAGATGTCACCGTAGTCGACCGCACGCATCAGCGCGAGCGGCACATCCGGTGTCTCCATGAAACCGAAATGCAACGTCGCGCGATAGAAGCTGTCGCCGATCGGCTTGATCACCAGTCGCTGCGTCGGCGGCACGACTGGAAGCGGCCGCGTCTGCACATTGAGCAGCACGTTGCGCTCGTGCAGCACGCGGTTGTGCTTGAGGTTGTGCAGCAAGGCCTTCGGCACGACGCCCGGCTGCGAGGTGAGGAACACGGCCGTGCCGGGAACGCGCAGCGGCGGCGCCAGCATGAGCTGCGGCACGAACTCGTCGATGGCGATGCCGTCCTTCAGGACTTCCGCCTGCAGCAGCTGGCGCCCGCGGCGCCAGGTGCGGAGTACTGCGAACACCAGTACGCCGAGCAGCAACGGGAACCATGCACCGTCGAAGAACTTGGCGAGGTTGGCGCCGAGGAAGGCGACGTCGACACCGACGAACAGCGCGACCAGTGGCCAGTAGATCGCCCTCGGCAGCAGCGCGTGGTGGCGCGTGGTGACGATCAGCAACACGGTGGTGATCAGCATCGTGCCGGTTACGGACACGCCGTACGCGGTGGCGAGCGCGGTCGAACTGCCGAAGCCGACGACCGTCGCGATCGTGCCGAGCATCAGCAGCCAGTTGATCGTCGGCACATAGATCTGGCCGAACGCGTCGCGCGAGGTCTGGCGGATGGTCATGCGCGGCAGGTAGCCGAGCAGTACCGCCTGACGCGCCGCCGAATACGCACCACTGATCACCGCCTGCGACGCGATGACCGTCGCGAGCGTCGACAGACCAATCATCGGATACAGCGCCCAGGTCGGTACGCCGAGGTAGAACGGATTGTCGACCGCGCCCGGCTGCGCGAGCACCAGCGCGCCTTGGCCGAGATAGTTCAACGCCAGCGCGGGCAGCACGATGTACAGCCACGCACGCTGGATGGGGCGACGACCGAAATGGCCCATGTCGGCATACAAAGCTTCGCCGCCGGTCACCGCGAGCACGACTGCGCCGAGGATGAAGAAGCCGTGCGGCCCGTGCGTCGCGAAGAAGCGCAGCGCCCACACCGGGTTCAATGCGGCCAGCACCTGTGGATGCAGCAGGATCCCGCGAATGCCGATCGCCGCCAGCGCGACGAACCACAGCAGGATAATCGGCCCGAACGCGCGGCCGACCACGTCGGTGCCGAAGCGCTGCGCGGCGAACAGCACGACCAGCACCAGCACCGTCAGCGGAAGCACCCAGTGCGCCAGCGCGGGCGCCGCGACTTCAAGGCCCTCGACTGCCGACAGCACCGAGATCGCCGGCGTCAGCACACCGTCGCCGAAGAACAGAGCGGCGCCGAACACGCCGAGCACGCCGACGATGTAGATGCCGCGGGCACCCTTTAGCGTGCGTTCGGCCAGCGCCGACAAGGCCATGATCCCGCCCTCGCCCTCGTTGTCGGCGCGCATGATCACGCCGACGTATTTGGCGGTGATCACCACCATCAGCGCCCACACGATGAGCGAGAGCACGCCGAGCATCGTCGGTGCGTCGGGCGTGAGTCCGTAGTGCGGCAGGAACGCTTCCTTGAGCGTATACAGCGGACTGGTGCCGATGTCGCCGAAGACCACGCCCAGCGCAGCGAGCACCAGCGTGGCGGGACGCGCCTGCGGCGCGTGCGACGAAGCGTTGACGGGTTCCAGGCGCACGACGGCGCTCCACGGTGGATCGGGTGCGCAGTCTCGATCCGCGCTGCGTAAAGTCGGAAGACACCGCGCGCCGTTGCCGCGTAAATTCCCCATAAATTCGCCAGTCGACGCGACATGTCGCGCGCGCAGCGGCGACAATGCCTGCGTTGCCGAGACCGACGGACGTGAACGCGCCTCCCCTCGCCCGACCGTACCGCCCCGTCGCCGCGTATGCGCTCGCTGTCGCGGGCAGCGTCGCCGCGGTGGCGTTGGCGCAGCTGCTGCAGCGCTGGCTGGGCGTCAACGACCTGTCACTGGTGTTCATGCTCGCCGTGTTCGCGGTCGCCGCGCGCACGCATGCGGGCCCGGCCGCGCTGACCGCGCTGCTGTGCTTCCTCGCCTACAACTTCTTCTTCATCGAGCCGCGCTACACGTTGTACATCGGCGCGCGCCACGGTGTCGCCACGGTGCTCGCCTTCCTCGCCGCGGCATTGCTTGCCGGCCGGCTCGCGTCGCGTCTGGCGGAGCAGGTCGAAGCGCTCGGCGAAGCACAGCGCCACGGCGCGGCGCGGCAGGCGCTGGGCCAGCAGCTCGCGATCGCCGCCGACGAAGACGCCGTGGTCCGCGCCGCGCACGACGCCTTCCATGATGCGCTGGAAGCCGACGTGTGGATCCGTCTCGACGACACGGCGCGCCACATCCTGCGCGGCACGCGCGCCGAGACGGTGGAGGACCAGGGCTGGTGGTTCCTGCCGTTGCGCGCGCCCGATCGCGTGCTGGGCGTGCTCGGTCTCAAGCTGCCCGAAGGCCTGCCCGTGCTCGCGCCGCGCGAACGCGACGTCGCGCGCGCCATGGCCGACGATGTCACGCAGGCGCTGTTGCGCACGCGGCTGGTCGCCGAAGTCGAAGCGCAGCGCGTCGCCGCGGAAACCGAACGCCTGCGCAGCGGACTGCTCGCCTCGGTCTCGCACGATCTACGCACGCCGCTGGCATCGATCATCGGCGCGGCCGACAGCCTCGACGCGTGGGGTGACGCCATGCCCCCGGCCGATCGCAGCGCACTGCTCGCGACCGTACGCGAAGAGGGCGAGCGCCTGGATCGCTACATCCAGAACCTGCTCGACATGACGCGGCTCGGCCATGGCCTCGAGCCCGTGCGCGACTGGTTCGGGCTGGACGAACTCGTCGGTGCGGCGATCGCGCGCGTGCAGCGTCATCGCCCCGCCGCGCATGTCGACGTCCACGTCGCGCCCGCGCTTGCACCGGCGCTGGTCCAGGGCGCGCTGATCGAGCAGGCGCTGCACAACGTGATCGACAACGCACTGAAATTCGCCGGTGACGATCAGCCCGTCGAGATCGACATCCGTCAGCGGGATGCTCACTTCGTGATCGATGTGTGCGACCACGGCCCGGGCATTCCGGACGACCAGCGCGAGCGCGTGTTCGGCATGTTCCATCGCGTCGAACGTGGCGATCGTGGCCCGTCCGGCACCGGGCTCGGCCTCGCGATCACCCGCGCGATCGTGCGCGCACACGCTGGCGACATCGTCATCGACCGCGCGCCCGGTGGCGGTACGTGCGTACGCATCACCCTGCCGATGGAGCCGCCCGCATGACCGACACCGTGCCTGCGCGCGTGCTGGTCATCGACGACGAGCCGCAGATCCGTCGCTTCCTCGACATTTCGCTGCGTTCGCAGGGCTATGCGGTGCTCGACGCGGCCACCGCGGGCGACGGACTCGCGCGCCTCGCCACCGAAGGCGCGGACCTCGTCATCCTCGATCTGGGCCTGCCCGACCGCGACGGCATCGATGCTCTGCGCGAACTGCGCCAGTGGTCGAGCGTGCCGGTCGTGGTGCTGACTGCGCGCGCCGATGAAGACGAGAAGGTGCGCGTGCTCGACGCCGGCGCGAACGACTACGTCACCAAGCCATTCGGCATCCGCGAACTGATGGCGCGCCTGCGTGCATTGCGCCGCACGCAGGCAACGGCCGACGGCGAGCCCCCCATCTACGACGACGGCGCGCTGCGCATCGATCCGCTGCGACGCGAAGTAACGCTGCACGGCGCACCGGTGTCGCTCACGCGCAAGGAGTACGCCCTGCTGGTGCTGCTGGTGCGCCATGCCGGCCGCGTGGTGACGCAGCCGCAGTTGCTGCGCGAGGTGTGGGGGCCGACGCACCAGGACGACACCCACTACCTGCGCATCCTAGTCGGCAAGCTGCGCCAGAAGCTGGGCGACGATGCCACGCATCCGCGCTGGATCGCCACCGAACCCGGCGTCGGCCTGCGATTTCTCGGACGCGGTTGAGCGCCCGAAACGACAACGCCCGCCAAAAGGCGGGCGCTGTTCGCACGATCGGAGATGCTTACTGCAGCGAAGCGCGCGGCGGCGACTGCTCGGAGCCGACCTGGCCCTGCTGCTTCTTCATCAGTTCGATCTGATCCGCACCCATCTCGAGCAGTTCCTTCTTGCGCTGCGCCATCTGCGTACCGAGTTCGTCGAGCTGTTCGCGCGTCAGCACCTGGCGGGCGGTCTTGAACATCTCGTCTTCCTCTTCCTTGGCGTGGTGCTCAACCAGTTCCTTCAGCACCTTGGCGCGGCCGCTGAACTTGTCGCTCGTGACGTCGGTCGCCAACAGGTCGGGAAGTACCAGCTCGCCCGCCGCGCGGTGTTCTTCCAGTGCCTCGAACACGGTGGCTTCATCCTTCCCTTCGCCCACGGCGTCCTTGAACGCCGGATAGAAGATTTCCTCTTCGATCTGCGTATGCACATCGAGCTCGAGGCGGATCTTTTCGAGCAGTTCGGTGCGCGTCTTTTCCGCACGCTTGGTGGTGTCGGCCAGCTGCGACAGCAGCCCGCGCACCTTCTCGTGGTCAGCCTTCAGCAATTCGATCGCATTCATGCAAGTACCCGTTCGGTGGGGAAAAGGAGGAGCGAAACGATGCCAGCGGCAACGTGAGAGCGGCGTCAGACGTTCGCCCGTATCCAGTTCACCACGCGGTCGTGATAGTCGACGCGATGTGAGGGATTGCCGCTGCCGGACAGCGAATGCGTGCCGGCGGGATACAGCACCATCATGCAATTGCGGTGGCCGGCGCGAATCATGTTCGCGAACATCTCTTCGCATTGGCCCGCGGGGCACCGCTGATCGTCCCGGCCGTTGAGGAACAGCGTCGCGGTGTCGACACTCGCCGCATATTCGACGGGCGAGAGCCGCCGGTAGCGGTCGTCCGACTCGTAGAGGTCGGCGCCCATCGCATACGGCGTGACGTAGTAGCCGGTGTCGGACGTGCCTCCATGCGACTTGAGATTCGCGACCGGCGCGCTGACGACCGCGGCCTTGAACATGTCGCTTCGCGCCGCCGACCACGCGGACAGATAGCCGCCATAGGACTTGCCATAGCAGCCGATGGATTTGGTGATGACCTCGTCCTTCTGCAGGTGATCGAGAACGGCTTCCACCTGCGGCAGGTCGTACTCGCCCCAGTGACCGATCAGCCGGCGCGCGAACTCGCCGCCGTAGCCGCCGGAGCCCACCGGGTTCGGCGCGATGACGGCGTAGCCGTGCGCGATCAGCGGGTACCAGTACACGTGGCTGGCGAAATCGAGCAGCGCAATGCTCTGCGGGCCGCCGTGGAAGTCGACCAGCGCGGGAAACGGTCCGTCGCCCTTGGGCGGCAATAGCAACCATGCGTCGATGGTTTCCGTACCGCCCTTGGCGTTGGGCACCTGAAAGCGACGGCGCTTGACGCGCGGCCGCACGCGCGCGCTGAACCACGTGCGGTTGAAGGCTGTCAGCCGTCGCTCGTTCGCGCCGTCCCAGTCGACGCGATACACCTCGTCGAGCCGCCGCACCGAGGCCGCGACGAACACCAGCGCATCGCCGCTGGCGGCGAGTGCCGTGACATGGCGCAGTCCGCGCGCGACGTAGCGCACTTCGCCGGACGCCACGTGCAGCACCGCGATTTCGAACAGGCCGCCATGCGACGCGACGGTGGCGATGCGCTCGCCGTCGGAATGCCAAAGCAGCGTCGCGCCTTCGAGTTGCAGGTCGTCGCCCTTCGGGCATTCGCAGCGGCCGGACGCGATGTCGTGCACGTAGAGCTGCACGATGGAATCGCCCTCGATGCGGCCTGCGGCGAAGGCGATGCGGCGTCCGTCCGGCGAAAAGCGGATGCCGGTGACCGAATAGAGGTCAGTGGTGATGCGATGCGCATGCTGGCCGTTCGCATCGGCCAGCCAGAGATCCGACGGGTGCCGCTGAAGGCCGTCGCGCTTGCGCGAGAACGCCAGGCGGGTACCGTCGGGCGACCACGCCGCGTCCGAAACGTCGAAGTCGCCGTCGACCAACGGCGTGATCTCGCCGCTGGCGACGTCGATCGACACCAGGCGCGTACGCGCGCCGACCTTGGGGCCGGAGCCGTCCATCTTGTACGGCAGATAGCGCACGACCAGCGGCCGCTGCTTCGCCTCGGGATCGTCGCGTTCGTCTTCCTTCCACTGCACGGTCTGCAGCGCGAGAACGCGCGTGCCGTCGGGCGACCACGCGAGCAGGCTGGAGATCGGATCATGGGTATCCGTGACCGGGCGCGCTTCGCCGCCGTCGAATCGGATGAGTTGCACCTGCGGACCTTTCTCCGGGTCGCGCTCACTGATGAAGGCCGCGCGCTCTCCATCGGCCGCCACCAGCATGGCGCGCGCATTGAAATCGGGGGAGGTCAGCCGGCGCGCACCGCGTCCGGCATCAGGGCATGTGTCCATCAACCAGGCGGTGGAGCGATAGCCGCCGCTCCGCCGTGCGCGCGACATCACGACAACGGCGCGCCTGTGCTGTGGCGAGGCGTCCAGATCCTGCAGGTGGCGATGCCGGTAGATATCGTCCGGTGTAACGGGCTGCATGGAAGGTGTGGGGCTTTCGAAGGCGGATAAAAAAGAAAGCGCCCGGGGACGGCCAGGGCGCTTTCCGACAGCGACGGTCTAGGAGTGACCGTCGGCATCACCCTCAGCGATCGCGGTTCTGCTGCGAGCTACCTTCGCGACGCTGCTCGTTCTGCTGACCCTGACCCTGGCGCTGCTCGTTGTTGTTCTGCTGGCCCTGGCCTTGGCGCTGCTCGTTGTTCTGCTGGCCCTGACCTTCGCGACGCTGGTCGTTCTGGTTGCTCTGGCCCTCGCGGCGCTGGTCATTCTGGTTGTTCTGGCTCATCCATCTTCTCCTGTGGGGTTTGTTGGGCAGTCGAGACCACCCGATGCAGCATGTGCGCGCCGCCCTCGACGCATTGCGTGTTCGTCGTCCGTTCTTGCGTGCACCCAGTTGAACGCAGCCGCGGTTAGCGCGTCGTGCACTTCGGGTCTTCGTCGTGTCAAATCGAAACCGTGCACTGAAGAGTTAATCGACACGCCTGCGGCGTCATCGCAAGCGGGTGAGCCACACCGATGCGACGTCCACCAGCAGAACGCGCGCGCGTGTTCTTCATTGCGTGCACGCGTTGTCGCGGCGCCGCGTTGCCTTCACGAAGCGTCACGATGAACAGGGGTAGCGTCGCGGCGGCCGCATACACGCCACGTCGCACCATCCACTGCTGGAGACGCCCCATGAACACGAAGACCCCCCTTGCACTCGCCGCCGCCGCGCTGGTGTTGTTCGCCACGAGCGCCTGCAATCGCAATGCCGACACGTCGGGTGGCACCGACAACACACCGGCACCGGCCGCTGAAACGCCGGCCACGCCCGCACCCGCCACCACGCCGCCTGCGGACACCACGACGCCGCCGCCGGCGGCAACGCCGACGCAGCCGGAAGCGCTCGCGCTGCTCAACGTCGTCAACGATCACGAGGTCAAGACGGCCGAGCAGGCCAAGAGCAAGCACGTGACCGGTGACGTGCTCGCATTCGCCAACCTGATGCAGACCGAGCACGGCAAGAACATGGCTGATACGAAGGCGCTGCTCGACAAGAACGGCGGCGCGCCCGCCGACACGCCGGCGATCACCGAGATGAAGAGCAAGGGCGATGCGGAAACGCAGCAGCTCGCCGCGCTCGAGGGCGACGCGTACGCGAAGGCTTATATCGATGCGATGGTCAACGGCCACCAGGACGCACTGACCAAGCTGGACACGATGCTGATCCCTGCGGCCACCGACGACGCGGTCAAGAAGCACCTGCAGATGACGCGCGATCACGTGCAGCAGCATCTGGACAAGGCGAAGGCCATCCAGACAAAGCTCGGCGGCGGCACCGCCACGTAAGCACCACGCGCCGCATGCAACGACCCGCGCTCATCCGCGGGTCGTTGCGTTTGAGGACAACGATTCATGTCGCGGAAGCCGATGAACGCGGCTGCGTCACATCGACTTACGCCTCGCACCGGACGCTGGCGCTTCCCACGCTGCAGGACGACAGGTCATGCCCGAGCCGACACACCCGCTGCCCGCGCAGCCCGCACCGCCCCCGAGAAAGCCGCCGTCTGCGCCGTCGGCGGCGGATCGCGAAGAAGGGCAGCGCCTGCGCAACGCCGCCGGTCACGACGCGGAGAGTGGTCGCAACAGCGCGCGTAGCGCGGACGAGACGCGCCAGTCGACGGACTGATCGTCAGCTGATGCCGAACTTGCGCAGCGGCGGGTAGGGCTGCGTTTCGGCTCGCGGGACCAGCGACGGATCGCGCCGTGCATCGTGCGCATGCCCATCAGTCGGCGGCGTCAGCACCGCACCCTGGCCGGGCTGGTCGTGTCGATCGTCCGGCTTGCGCAGTTCGCCGCGCTCGAAGCGCACTTCCTCGTATCCGGGTTCATCGCCGTGAAGCTTGCTCATGGCCGTGCTCCGCTATGAGGGAAGGGCTGACCGTAGCGCGCGCGCCGCTGCCGTCGCGTGAGCGTCACTTTTCCTTGCGGTAGTTCAGCGACGCCCGGCTCTCGACCGTGCTGGACTCGACCGTGAAGTCGACGCCGCGACGGATCAGGTACTTCAGCGTCAGCACCTGGCCCGCACCGAACAGCGAAACGCCGTACCCCACGTAGAGCCGCGGCGACAGGTACTTGCCGATGCCGAGCACGCTGCCGCCCAACGCGCGGCTTTCGCTGACGCCGGCATCGTCGAGGCCGAGTCGCGCACCGAGTTGCGAAGCGAGCAACCCGCCACCCGCCGTCAGCGCCGCGCTCGCCGCGGTGATCTGCTGGCCCTGTTCGCCGCCGAGCGACGGCAGCGGCCGACCGAGCGCGAGATACGACAGCGCTTCGGACTGCGTATCGCCTTCGCTCGACCACACATTGGCGCGCGGCCGCGATGCCCGGCCGCTGACGTCGATGCCCGCGGTGACGCCCCCGACATCGCGCTCGGCGCGGATGTCGAGGATGGGATCGCCGATCTCGCCGCCCTGCCACGTCAGGTGGCCGCGCGTGACGTCGAGCTTCTGCCCGTAGGCGACATAACGACCGGCCACGTCCATCTGCCCACGCGCGGTCGTATTGCGGCCCGGCGCGCTGTGCACCTGCACGCTGCCGGCGAGCGTGCCATCGAGACCGAAACCTTTCAGGCGCACGTCGTCGCCGGCGACGAGCTTGAGATCGAGCGCCACCGGCGTCTGCACCTCGGCCTTCGCGTCGATGGGGTCCAACACGACGACATCGGATGACGTCTTCACGGGCCCGTCGAGGCGCTCGAGCATCAGCAGCGCCGACGGCACCACCACCGTGCCGGTGACGGTGATCGGCTGGCCCGACCCGCTGCGCACCACCACGTCGGGATTCACGACCGCCCGCAACTCGCGCGTGTTCGCGACTTCGACGTTCGTGCCGCGCAGGTTGAGTTGCAGTGGCGCACCCGCGTCGCGCCAGCCGAGTCGACCATCGATGTTCAACACGCCATCGCCCGAACGCACATGGCCGTCGATGCGCGCACTGCCATCCGGCAACGCAGCCAGCGTCGCTTCGCCTTGGGTGAGGTTGACGCCGAGCGCCGGCATCTCGGTGGTGAAACCCGTCAGGCGCGCCTGACCACCGAGCAACGGCGCCGTGCGCGTGCCGCCGAGCGTGATGCGACCCGTCAATCGACCGCGCGGATCCACGATGTCGGGAGAGAACAACTCCATCCACGTGAGCTCGTCGGTATCGACGCTGACATCGCCGGACAGCGGCGCATACGCCGCCCAGCCCATGGCCACGCGGCCCTGCACGCGGCCGTGGTCGAACAGACCGGAGTTCATCTCGACCTGCAGGCGCTGTGGATCGAACCCGACGCGCGCGTCAAGCGCGCGCCAGCGCACGACCTCGTAGTCGTGTCTCGCATCGAGGCGGAAACCGCCTTCCGGTGAAGTGACGTGTGCGGTGCCGCGCCATGAACCACCGGCCGGCCGCACCTGCGCCTGCGCGTCGATGTTCCCGCGCAGCGGCCACGGGGTGCCGTCGGCCCGCGCCGGCAGGTAACCCGCGACCAGCGTCAGCGGCAGCGCGCGCGCGGTGATGTCGGCACCGCGACGCGGCCAGTCGGCATTGCCGCAGAGTTCGCCGCCGGCGGACGAGCGCAGGCAGGCGGCATCGACCGCAATGCGACCATCGCCGAAGCGCACGTTCGCCGCCCGCGTGAGTTGCCAGGCGGCGCCGCGCGTGGGCGTGAGTTGCAGCGTCGCGATGTTGGCCGCCCACACCGCGCCGGTGCGACGCAGGGCCCCGTTGACAGCCGCGCCACCGAAGTCGCCGTGCGCGGTCGCGCGCAGTTGCAGCGCTTCCACCGCGCCGCGCGCGTCGGCATCCAGTGCGTCCAGCGGCAGGCCCAGCTGCAACCCGTTGCCATGCACGACGAGCGCACCCGGCGCGCCGCCCGCATGCCAGGGCAGGCGACCCTTGGCCGTCAGCGTCGCCGCGCGGTAATCGGCGAAGGCGACATCGCGACCATCGAGATCCGCGGTGACATCGGGTGCAGTGCGCGGGCCGGTGACGCGCAACGTGCCGCGGACGACGCCGCGCGCATCCGGCAGCAGGTCGGCGAGTTGCACCGGCGACAGCGTGGCGTCGACGTCGAGGCGATCGGCGATGCGACCGCGCGCATCGAGTCGACTGCTGCCCGCCGTGAGCTGCACCTCGCCGTCCACGTCGCCACCGCGCAGGTGCGCCGTGCCGTGACCGGCGAGCGCGCGGCCGCGCAGCGTACCGCCGATGCGCGGCACGTCGAACGTGGCGTCGAGCACGCCGATACGACCGGGCGCGCCGGCCTCGCGACGTCCGCTCGTGCGCAGCGTCGCGTCGACCGCGCCGGGCCAACCGGTGACGAGGAATGCCGGGTCGAAACGTTGCAGCTGCGCAGTCGCATTCCAGCGCGCGAGCGGCGCGAATCCGGCCTCGCCCTGCGCGAGCAGGCGGCCGCCGTCGACATTGAGCGCGACCACACCGCGATACAGGCCGTCCTCGAGCGTGACGTGCGCGCTGCCGCCCATGCGTCGCCCGCGCAGTCGCCCACCGAGCCGCGGCACGTCGACGATCGCGTGCAGCGCGCCGCCATCGTCGCGCCGACCGGTCGTGGCCAGCGTGCCGTGCAGTGCGCCGCTCCAGCCCGGCGCGAAGTAACCGGGATCGAAGCCGGCAAGGTTGGCGTGCAGGTTCCAGTCGAGCAACGGACGCGCGGAGATGCGCCCGTTCGCGTCCAGCGTCCCGGTGGGCATGCGCGCTTCGAGGCGTTGCACGGTGAGCTCGCCGCGCCGGCCCGTACCCGCCAGGGCGAGGTGCGCCTGGTGCCCGCGTCGCAGCAGCGCGCTGTCGCCGTTCACCGTCCAAGCCGCCTGCGTGCCGGCGATCGCCAGATCGGCGTCGGTGACGACCTGCGCATCGCCGTCGCCCCAGCGGAGACCGCGCGCCGAGACGGTGTAGTCGACGCGCGCGTTGTGACGCTCGCCGAAATCGCCACGTCCACGCACGGTGACGCGGCCGCCGAGCAGTTCGACATCGAGCGGCGCGAATGCAAGCACCTGCTGTTCGAGGTGCACGGTCGACGGATGCACGACGACTCGGCGGTCGCCCTGCACGAACGCGCCCTGCAGCGTGCCGTCGCCACCGACGCCGCGCGCCTCGAGGTCGATGTCGGCCTTGACCTGCGCATCCGTCGCCGTGGCGGTCAGCGCAGCGAGATCGATTCCATGGGCGTTCGCATTCAACTGCCAACGCGGACGGTCGGCGCCGCGCAATGTCAGCGTCGCACGCACCGCGCCCGGTGCGGCGCCCGCGACGGCGACGTTCATCGCGTCCAGGTCGCCGCGCGCCACGAACCCCAGCCTCAACGGTCCGCGTGAGTTCTTCACCGGCACCAGTGCCGTGGCGACGAGATCGGTGCGGTAGTGATCGATGGGCGCGTAGATGCCGTTGATCGCGAACCGGCCGCGATCGCTGTCGATGTCGACGCGCGACGCCACGAGTTTTCCGGTCGAGGCGTCGAGTCCACCGCGCACGCGCCGGATGTCGATGACCGGCGCGACCTGGCGCGTGACGCGCAGGCCGTCGATGCGGATGTCATCTGCTTGCAGCGCGAGCGGCACGGTGATCTGCGGCAGCGACTGCGGCCAGCGCGGCAGTTCGAACGGTGTGTCGCTGGGCGGGAGATCGAGCGTCGCGCGCTCGACCTGCATCGCGTCGAGACGCAGACGTCGCCCGAGCAACGGACGCAGCGCCGGATCGATGGTGACGCGCTGCGCGGCGAACGCGAGCTTCTTCCAGTGGAAACGCACGTCGTGCAGCGTCATCGGGCCGGAGGCCGGCCCTTCCGCGCTTTTCCATTCCAGCGATGCATCGGCCGGCAGCCGCGCCTTGATCTGCGCGAGCAACAGGTCGCGGCCCGCGATCGTCGTCAGCAGCCAGTACGCGAACGCAACGATTGCAACGAGCAGCACACCACTGCCGACCGCGCTGCGGATGCCGAGCGTGCGCAGGCGTGAGCGACGCTTCGCACGGAGTTCGCGGATGCGCGCTTCGCGCTCTTCCGGCGTCGGTTCGCGCGGACCCGGGGGCGGGGCGTCGGGCAGCGGACTCACAACTCGGCTCCGAGGCTGAGGTAGATCTGCACCGGCGAGTCGGGCGAGTTCAGGCCGTGCGCGATGTCGATGCGCACCGGACCGACCGGTGACTTCCAGCGCACGCCGAAGCCGACGCCGGTATGCAGGTCAGGCTTGTCGTCGAACGCGCTGCCGGTGTCCACGAACGCGGCCGCGCCCCAGCTGTCGTTGAAGTAGTGCTCGTACTCCGCGCTCGCGGTGATCACCTTCTCCGCGCCCACCGCGAAACGCTGACCGGGCGCACCAACGCGCGGACCGACTTCGCGCCAGCCGTAGCCGCGGATGCTGCGTTCGCCGCCTGCGTGGAAGCGCAGGCTCGGCGGCAGGATTTCCGTGGGCGCGTCGCTCCACGTATGGCCGACTTCGCCACGCGCGATGAAACGGCTGCGCGGGCCGAGGCCGCGATACCAGTTGATCGTCGCGTGCGCCTGCACGAACAGCACGCCGCTCACGCCCTCCGCGCTGCCGCGGCCGCCCCGAACGAACGCCGTCGCGCCGTACCCGCGACTCGGCATCAGGCGGTCGTCGACATCCACATAGGTCGCGTCGAGTTGAGGGTAGAAGAACGTCGCGTAGCGGTAGTCGGGTGTTGTCGACGGATCGCCGTCATCTTCCGCCGCATAGGCCCAGCGTTCGCGTAGCACGTGCAGCCCGGCGACGGCGTCGAGGCGGCGGTTGATGCGACCGCTTCGGCTAGCGACGAATTCGCCGCGACGGTTGTCGATGAAATCAGTCTGCTCGTCCGCACCCTGTGCCGCGAGCGTGTACCAGCCGTCCACCCACGCGAACGCGGGAATGCGGTACTGCAAGGTGACCGTCTTGCGACGCTGCGCGTAGTCGAGGTCGATATTCGCCTTGTGGCCACGCCGGTTGAGCCAGCGCCGATCCATGCCGAGTCGCGCGCCCGCACCGCTGTCGGAGCCGTAGCTCAGGCCGACGGTGTAGACCGTGCGCTTAGCTGGGGTCAGCGTGACGTCGATCGGCACGTTGCGATCGACCGCCTTCTCCGGATGCACGGCGATGTCGATGCCGGAGAAATAGTCGAGCCGTTGCAGCGACTCGCGCAGGCGTTCGACGCGCGCCTGCTGGTACGGCGTGCCCACGTCCCAGCGCACCATCTTGTGCAGCAGCGAATCGTCGATGATGGAGTTCGGCGTCTGCACGAACGTCACGCCACCGAGCCCGTAGCGGTTGCCGCTCGCCCACTGCAGGTCGATCACCGCGTCCTGCGTCGCGCGCGTGACTTCGACGCGATGCGCGGTGAGGTCGGCATCGAAATAGCCGCGTTCGGCCAGCGTGCGCGAAATGCGCGACTTGCTGGCTTCGTAGATCGTGTGATCGAGTGGCTCGCCACTGCCCGGGTGGAAGGCGTCGACCTGCTTCTTCACTGCTTCATCGGTCGCCGCTGCGCCCGCGACATGGACAGCGGCGCGGCCGACCACCACCTGCGGGCCGAGTTCAACGTCGATGCGCACGGTCTCGCCTTCGCGCGTGACCCTCACCGTCGGCGAGTAGTAACCGAACGGCTCGAGCGCGCCGCGCGTCTCGGGTTCGACCTGTTCGAGCAGGTAGTCGAGCCGGCGCTCGCCGATGTCGGAGCCGGTCTCGTCATTGATCGACAACGACTCCACGACGTTCGTCGTCATCACCTCGTCGAGCCCGTGCACATCGACGCGCGCGATGCGCGCCGCCCACGCCGGGAACGCCGCGCCGAACGCGAACAGAAGGACGAGGGCGGCGCATCGTGCGCGCGGGCGGGTCGGCATCGGGTCAGGATAGCGACGGCGGCGTTAAAGCGACCGTGACGGCGCGGCGTCGTGACATGCCAATGGCGCCGCCGTCCATGGGGACGACGGCACCTGCGACTCAGATCGAGAGGTACTCGATCGCGGCGACGCTGCCGAGGCGGTCGGCGAGGCGCTGCAGCAGGGCGAGGCGATTGCGGCGCACGGCCATGTCGTCGACGTTGACCATCACCTTGTCGAAGAACGTGTCGACCGCGGGACGCAAGCGCGCCAGGCGTGCGAGCGTGCCGGCGTAGTCGCGTGCGTCGAGCAGCGGATCCGTGTCGGCGATGGCCGCGTCGACGGCGGCTGCGAGTTCACGCTCGGCGTCTTCGGTGTACAGCGACGCATCGAGCGTCGTGCCAACCTCGCCTTCGGCCTTGCGCAGGATGTTGCGGATCCGCTTGTTCGCGGCGGCCAGCGCTTCGGCTTCCGGCAGTTTCACGAAGTCGCCGATCGCGTTGAGGCGCGCGTCGAAGTCCGGCAGCGATTCGTGCACCGCATTGAGCACGGCGTCGAACTGCTGCGGGGTGACGCCGCGGTCGGCGTAGTAACCGCGCAGGCGGTCGTAGATGAAGTTGGTGATGTCGTAGGCGCTGAGATCCGGCGCCTGCGTCGGCTGCAGCGCGACGGCCCGTTCGACGAGTTCGTGCAGCACGAGATCGTGCCCACCTTCGAGCAACGTGCGCGCCAGACCCAGCGCGTTGCGACGCAGCGCGAACGGATCCTTGTTGCCGGTCGGGCGAAGACCGGCCGCGAAACCGCCCGCAAGCGTGTCGAGACGTTCGGCGATCGCGAGTACCTGGCCCAACGTCGACGGCGCCATCGCATCGCCGGCGAAGCGCGGCATGTAGATTTCGTCGAGCGATTGCGCAAGTTCATAGCGCGCGGTGTCGCCAAGGCCGTCGAGCACCTCGTCGCGCAGCGCGTAGTAACGCCCGGCGATGCCCTGCAGTTCCGGGAACTCGCCGACCATGCGTGACTGCAGGTCGTTCTTCGACAACTCCGCCGCGCGGCGCGCGAGCGTCGGATCGACGTCCACCTGCTCCGCGATCGATTCGGCCAGCGCGGCGATGCGCGCGGCCTTGTCGGCGATCGAACCGAGCTTGGCCTGGTACATCACGCCCGACAGGCCATCGCCCATCGCGACGAGGCCCTGCTTCAGATCCTCGTCAAAGAAGAACTTCGCATCGGCGAAGCGCGGACGGATCACGCGCTCGTAGCCCTTGCGGACTTCAGCTTCGTCCTTCGATTCAATGTTGGCGATGCCGACGAAGTGCTCGCTGAGGCGATCGCTGCCATCGAGCACCGGGAAGAACTTCTGGTTCGCCTCCATCGTGGCGATCAGCGCTTCCTGCGGTACCTCGAGGAATTCGCGCTCGAAGCTGCACAGTACGGCCTTCGGCCATTCGACCAGGCCGTTCACCTCTTCGAGGATGCCGGGCTCGATGCGCGCGACGCCGTCGACCGACTTCGCCGCGCGCTCGACTTCGCCGCGGATCCGGCCGCGGCGCTCGTCGGGATCGACAAGCACCTTGGCCACGCGCAGCGATTCGACGTAGTCCGACGGATCGGTGAACCACACCGGCTTGTCGTACATGAAGCGATGGCCGCGGCTCATGCGGTCGCCCTTCACGCCGAGCAGTTCGACATCGACGATGTCGGTGCCGAACAGCACGACGAGCCAGTGCACGGGGCGCGCGAAGCCGAACTCGTTCGCGCCCCAGCGCATCGGCTTCGGGATCGGCATACCGGCGACGGCTTCGGCGAGGATCTCGCCGAGCAGCGACGCGGTCGGCGCACCTGGCTTCACCGCGCGATGCACGAAGCGCTCGCCCTTGCTGTCGGTGGTGCGCTCGAGCTGCGTCCACTCGACGCCGGCCTTCTGCGCGAACCCTTCCAGCGCGCGCGTCGGCGCGCCGTTCGCATCGAGCGCCACGTTGAGGTACGGCCCCAGCACTTCCGACTTCTGTTCCGGCTGCGTCGTCGCCACCTTCGGCAGCGCGACGGCGAGGCGGCGCGGCGTGTAGAGCGGCTTCGTGCCGGACGTGTCGACCTCGACGCCCCGCTTCCGCAGGCCGTTGACGACGCCGTCGAAGAACGCCTGCGCGAGGCCGGGCAGCGCCTTGACCGGCAACTCTTCGGTGCCGAGTTCGATCAGCAGCGGCTTCATGCGGAGACTTCCTTGGCGCCCTTGGGCTGCGGAACGAAGAACGGAACGAAATGCTGGGCGAATACATCGAGCGCTTCGCAGCGATCAACGTGTGCCTTGAGTGCGGGCCACCGCGTGAGATCGACCGGCGCGGCGTTGGAGCCGTGCGTGACGTACGTCCCGACGGTGATGTCGGCGAGCGTCATCGTCCCGCCGACGAGCCACTGGCCCGCACGCGCGGCGCAGGCGGCATCGAGTGCGTCGTACGTGCCTTCGATCTGCTTGAGGCTGCGATCGAGCAGCGCCTGCGAGCGCGCTTCGGGCGCATGGAAGACGCGCTCGAGCACGATGCCGACCGCGCGATCGGCCGCACCGCTCGCCAGGCCGATCAGGCGCATCGCCTCGCGACGATCCTTGCCACCTGCAGGCAGCAACGGCTCGCCCTGCGTTTCGTGCTCGATCCAGTCGAGGATCGACGAGGACTCCATCAGCACCTCGCCGTCGTCGAGCACCAGCACCGGCACGCGACCGAGCGGCGAGTACTCGCGGATCCTGTCGAAATCCGCGCCCACTGACCACGGGCGGTGCTCGAACGCGATGCCGCGCAGTGCGAGCGCGATGGCGACGCGCCGCGTGAACGGCGAGTCGTACATGCCGATCAGGATCATGCCGTGGCCTCCGTGCGCTTCAGGCCGGGGAAGCCGAGCTTCTCGCGCTGCGCGAAGTAGGCCTGCGCAACGCCCTGTGCCAGCTTGCGCACGCGCAGGATGTAGCGCTGGCGCTCGGTGACGCTGATCGCGCGGCGCGCGTCGAGCATGTTGAAGCTGTGCGACGCCTTGCAGACCTGCTCGTACGCGGGCAGCGGCAGGCCGAGGTCGATGAGCTTGAGCGCCTCGGCCTCGCAGGCGTCGAAGCGATGGAACAGTTCGGCGACGTCGGCGTACTCGAAGTTGTACGCGCTCTGCTCCACCTCGTTCTGGTGGTAGACGTCGCGATAGGTGATCGGCGTGCCGTCCGGGCCGGTCGTCCACACCAGGTCGAACACGTTGTCGACGTTCTGCAGGTACATGCACAGGCGTTCGAGACCGTAGGTGATCTCCCCGAGCACCGGGCGGCATTCGAGGCCGCCGGCCTGCTGGAAGTAGGTGAACTGCGTGACTTCCATGCCGTTGAGCCAGACCTCCCAGCCCAGGCCCCAGGCGCCGAGGGTCGGCGATTCCCAGTTGTCCTCGACCAGGCGCAGGTCGTGCACCTGCGGGTCGACGCCCAAGGCTTTGAGCGAATCGAAATAGAGCTCGACGATGTTCGGCGGCGACGGCTTCATCACCACCTGGTACTGGTAGTAGCGCTGCAGGCGGTTCGGGTTCTCGCCGTAGCGGCCGTCGGTGGGGCGGCGGCAGGGCTGGACGTAGGCCGCGTTCCACGGCTCCGGGCCGAGCGCGCGCAGGAACGTCGCGGGATGGAAGGTGCCGGCGCCGACCTCGAGGTCGAGCGGCTGGATGAGCACGCAGCCCTGCGCGCCCCAGAAGGCGTTCAGACGCTGGATGAGTTCCTGGAACGTGGGGGCCGTCATGCTGCGTTCCATGCCTGTCGCGCGGAAAGCGGGCTAGTATAGCGACGCGCTTTTCGACCCTTTTTCCTTGCGTCCGCACAGGCCGCAAGCGTCGACTCCCCCTACCTGATCGTGCCGTCCATGGCGCAGCCTCCGCGCATCGAAATCCCCGGTTCCGGCCACCCCGACCGGTCGTCCCGTCCTGCAGCCGACGCGGCTGCGTCGCCCGACACCTGGTCGGCGCCCTTCCTGATCGTCGAAACCGGCCAACCGGTCGCGTCGATGCGTCGCCATGGCGGATTTCCGCACTGGATCCGCACCGCCGCCGGCCTGCCGCGCGACGCCGCGGTGGTGGTCGACGTCGAACGTGGCGAAGCACTGCCGTCGCGCGACGGCTTCGCCGGCGTGATCATCACCGGGTCGGGCGCGATGGTCACCGAGCGCCGCGACTGGAGCGAGCGCACGGCGCAGTGGCTGGGCGATGCCGCGCAGGCCGGCCTTCCGCTGTTCGGCATCTGCTACGGCCACCAGCTCATCGCGCATGCGCTGGGCGGGGAGGTGGGCTGGCATCCGGAAGGCCGCGAGATGGGCACGGTCGAGATCGAGCGCCTCGCACCGTCGAACGACGACCCGCTGTTCGCGCGCCTGCCCGAGCGCTTCGCCGCGCAGGCAACGCACCTGCAGTCCGTGCTGAAGCTGCCCGAGGGCGCGACGTTGCTCGCCAAGTCCGATCACGATCCGATCCATGCGTATCGCTGGAAGGAACATGTCTGGGGCGTGCAGTTCCATCCCGAGTTCAGCACGACGCACATGCGCGGCTACGTACGTGCGCGTCGCGAGGCGCTGCACGGCGAAGGCCGTTGCGCCGTGTCGACCGAACGCGGCGTCAGCGCGACGCCGCATTCGCGTCGCGTGCTGCGTCGCTTCGTGCACGTCGCCCGTTCGCGTGCGGAGGGCCGCGCATGAACGTGCGCAAGGTCCCGGTGGCGCAGGGCGTCGAATGGATGAAGCAGGCGGTCAACATCGGCCGCCGCAACCCGCGCGCGGTGTTCGGCGCGGCGGTGCTGTTCCTGTGCACGCTGTATTTCGCGTCGGTGCTGGCGGTGTTGCCCGTCGCCTCGCGCCTGCAGGGTCGCAGCGAATTGTCGTTCGGCGAGTCGGTGGCGGTGGGTATTCCGCTGTTCGTCGTGCTCACGCTGGTGATGCCGGTGCTGCTCGCCGGGCTGATCCACGTGATGCACGAAGCCGAACACGGCCGGCCGACGCGCGCGCGCGACCTGTTCGCGGCGTTCGGCCACGGCCGTGCACGTCCGCTGATGACGCTCGGGCTCGTGCAGATCGTGTTCAACCTCGGCTGCGTCGGGCTGGTGGTGCTGCTGACCGGGCCGGATTACTGGGCGGAAAGCATGAAGGCGCTGCAGGGCGCGCTGAGCGGGCACGTGGTCGTGCCGCCGGAGCCGGATCATCCGGTCCTGCTGTTTCTCGTCAACATGCTGCAGTTCGTCTTCAACTACTTCAGCGCCGCACTCATGCTGCTGTGCGTGCCGCTGATCGCGTTGTCGAACGTCGGCATCGTCGAGAGCCTGCGGCTGGGGTTGCGTGCGTCGGTGGTCAACCTCGGCGCCAACCTCGTCGCGTCGGTGGTGTTCCTCGCCGCATTCCTGGTCGCCGCCGTGGTGGTGACGCTGGCGACCGCGGTGGTCGGCGGCATCGCCGCGCTCATCCATCCGGTGCTGGGCGTGGCCGTCGCACTCGGCGTATGGGCGGTGTTCGCGGTGACGGTGCTGGTCGTGCTGGTCGCGGCGAGCTACTACGCCTGGCGGGACATGTTCGACGTGCCGGTCGCGCCGTCGACCGACGCGCGCATGCAGATCGAGGCCTAGCCTCAGCGTCGACCGGTCACCAGCGAGGCCGCGACGATGCCGGCCTCGTACAGCAGGCACATCGGCACCGCGAGCATCAGCTGCGAGACCACGTCCGGCGGGGTGATCACCGCCGCGATCGCGAAGATGCCGACGATCGCGTAGCCGCGCCATTCGCGCAGCTGCGCCGGCTTCACCCAGCCGAGCAGAACGAGGATCACCAGCGCGACCGGCAGCTCGAAGCTCACGCCGAACGCGAGGAAGATCACCGACACGAAGTCGAGGTACTTGCCGATGTCGGGCGTCTGCGCGACGACGTCGGGCGTGAAGCGCGCGAGGAAACCGAACGCCGCCGGCAGCACGATGAAGTAGGCGAATGCGCAGCCGGCGTAGAACAGCGTCACCGCCGACACCAGCAGGGGCAGGGCGATGCGCTTCTCACGCTTGTACAGGCCCGGTGCGACGAACGCCCACGCCTGGTACAGCAGCCACGGCGCGGCAATGAAGATCGACGCCATGAAGGCGAGCTTCATCGGCACGAAGAAACCGCCCGCGGGTTCGGTCGCGACCAGATGGCCGGAATCCGGCAGCGTCTTGAGCAATGGCTGCGCGAGCAGCGTGTAGAGCTTGCCGGCGAACGGCATCAGGGCGAGGAACGCGACGATCACGCCGACCGCACCGCGCAGCAGGCGCGCGCGCAGTTCGATCAGGTGATCGAGCAGGCGCGGCGTGTCGGGCGGCAGGTGCGCGTCAGCGCTGCTCATTCGGTTCGGGCGGCGTGGGGGAATCGGTCGACGGCGCGGTCATCGCGGCTTCGGCATCGGCCAGCTGCGCCTCGAGCGATGACGCGGCATCGGCATCGGCATCGGCGGTCGCCTGCGGCTCCGGCGCGCCCGGCACCCGCGTCATGCGTGCTTCGACGTCAGCCAGCTGGGCGCGCAGCGAGTCCTGTGCTTCGCGCATCTCGTCACGCGCGCGCAGGATGCTGCGACGCATCTCCTCGTCTGCGAGTTCGGTCTCGAGTTCGTTCTTCACCGCCTGCCACTGCGCACGCGCGCGGCGGATCCACATGCCGGCCAGGCGCGCCGCCTTCGGCAGGCGCTCCGGCCCGAGCACGATCAGCGCGACGAGCGCGGTGAGCAGCAGCTCCGAGAAGCCGACGTCGAACATGGCGCGCCGCGCGGGCGCTTAGCGACGGTCGCGATCGGTGTCGCTGGTGTCGCGGCTGCGCGAATCGACGTCGTCGTTGCGGCGCTCGTCGCGCAGGCGCTGCGCGTCTTCGTCGCCCTGCAGGCCCTGACGGAAGCCGCGCACCGCATCGCCGAGATCCTTGCCGGCCGTCTTGAGGCGGCTCGTCCCGAAGATCAGCACGACGATGACGAGCAAAACAATGAGGTGGCCCGCACTCAACCCAAACATGACGACTTCCTCCCGTTGAGCCGAAGCGCTCGAACGATGCGTGCTTTCGATTCCTGATCCCCGTGGCGCCCTCGGCGCGACGCCGGATCGGCGACTGTCCCGACGCCACGGGCGTGGCGTCGCATTACGACGATCAGGATAACGCAGCGCCCGCGACGGCGTTTACGGCAGCGGTTCGGTTTTTACCGCGGGTTCCGCGTTCTGGAACGGCTGCGGCTTGGGGTCGGTCGCGGCCGGGGCACCGGGCGCAACCGGCGTGCTGCTGCTCGGCGGTGCGCCAGTCGTGGTGTTGGTCGGCGCGGGCTGCGCGGCGCTGGCCGCCACGCTGGTGGCCGGCGTGCCCGCGCGCTCGGCGCGTGCGGCGGCGCTCGCTTCCTCGAGCGCATCGCGGAAGTCGACCAGCGCGTTCGATGGCGCGCCCGTCGCGCGGCCCTCGAAGATCATGCGCGGCGTGGTGCCGGCGCCGTAGGCGAGCTGGTCGGCTTCGTCGTCGACCTGCAGCACGGCGCCGTCGAGTGCGATGCCGGCGAACAGGCCGCGGGCGCGCGACCACGACCAGATCTCGGCCTTGAGCTGGCCGTCGGTGGCGGTGGCGGCGCTGCGACCCAGTGGACCGGCCGCGACCGATGCATCCGCGCCCAGCGTGACCTTGCCGTTGACGATCGAGTCGACGCCGCGCTCGCCGCGGAACACCAGCACGATGTCCGCCGACTGCAGGCCGGCCTGCAGGCCGATCGAGCCGCCGGTGAGCTTCACGAACGCCGGCTGCGACCACGTGCCGTCGGGATTCTTGACCGCCATGAGCCCGTGACCGCGGCGGCCGCCGACCACCAGACCGATCTTCAGCGCGTCGGGGACGACGACGATCGCGCGCGCCTCGTCGAGCAGCTTGTCCGGGATGGCGGACTCCGGGATCTCGCGGATGTCGTGCAGCACGCGCACGGCGTTCTTGGCGCGCAGGTCCTCGGCAGGGCCGGCGAGGACGGCGGGTGCGGCGGCGAGGCCGAGCGCGAGGACGAGGCCGGACAGGCGGGGGCGACGGGCCATGGCGGATACCGGAAGGAACGGATGGTTCAGGCTAGTGAGCCTGCGATGAATATCAAGCAACCGGTGCGACCGATCCATCGCGATCGCAGCGGCGACGACGCGTTGCGACGGCGCCGGCACGCCGCGGTCGGTGGCGCTGTCATGCTATGCGGATGAGTTCCGACGCCCCACCACGCACCGCGCTCGTCCTGGCCAACCTCGGCACGCCCGACGCGCCGACGCCGGCCGCCGTGCGACGTTATCTCTCCGAATTCCTGCATGACCACCGCGTCGTCGACCTGACGCGCTGGATCTGGTGCCCGCTGCTGCACTTCGTGATCCTGCCACTGCGTGGCGGACCGGTCGCGAAGAAGTACGCATCGATCTGGATGGACGGGCCCGACGGCGGTTCGCCGCTCGCGGTCTACACGCGTCGCCTTGGGCGCGCGGTGCAGGCGGAAATGCCCGATGTCCACGTCGTCGACGCGATGCGCTATGGCGAACCGAAGCTGCAGGGCGTGCTTGCGCAGCTGGAGCGCGAAGGCTACGCGCGCGTCGTCATGTTGCCGCTGTATCCGCAGTACTCGACGTCGACCACCGCTTCCGTCGAAGACGTCGTCGCGCGCATGGACGTGCTGAAGCCGCGCGTGATCGGGGACTACCACCTCGACGCCGGCTGGGTACACGCGATTGCGGACAGCGTGCGCGCCGCGCGCGAAGCGACGTCGGGCGATCGCCACCTGCTGTTCTCGTATCACGGGCTGCCCGAGCGCTTCGTGCGCCGCGGCGATCCGTACCAGCAGCACTGCGAGGCGTCGTCGCGCGCCATTGCCGAAGCGCTCGGGCTCGATGCGGCGCAGTGGTCGCTGGCGTACCAGTCGCAGTTCGGAAAGGAGAAGTGGATCGGGCCGTCGACGCGCGACACGCTGCTGGCGCTCGCCACGCGCGGTGTGGTCGACGTGGACGTCGTCTGCCCCGGCTTTGCGGTCGACTGCCTCGAAACGCTCGAGGAAATCGCCGAGATGCTCGCGCACGAGTTCGCGCAGGCCGGCGGCCGGATGCAGTACATCCCCTGCCTCAACGACGCGCCGGCGCATGCCCGCGCGCTCGCCGATCTCGCGCGCCGCGCGCTGGCGGACTGATGCGCGAGATCACGCTCGATACGCCGTTCGGTCGGCTCGCCGGCCTGCGCTTCGGCCACGGCGGTGCGCCGGTGCTCGCGTTGCACGGCTGGCTCGACAACGCGGCGAGCTTCCTGCCGCTGTCGTCGCGCTTGGCCGGACTCGATCTCGTCGCGATCGATCTACCCGGCCACGGCGCCAGCGCGCATCTGCCGCCGTCCGCCGACTACACGCTGGTCGCGGCGGCACGCGCGGTGTTGTCGGTGGCGGATGCGCTCGGCTGGTCGCGGTTCTCGCTGCTCGGGCATTCCATGGGCGGCGCGACGTCGACGCTGGTCGCCGCGGCCGCCCCGGAACGCATCGAACGCATGGCGCTGATCGAAGCGCTCGGTGGCCTCGTCGAAGCCGAGGACCGCACCGCGATCCGCCTGCGCGAAGCGTTCGCGGTGCACGGCGAACCGGCGGGTGCGCGGCGTCGCGTGTTTCCCGACGTCGCCACCGCGGTGCGCGCGCGTCTGCAGGCCGGTGGCCTCACCGAGCTCGCGGCGCGACCGATCGTCGAACGCGGACTCGCGCCGGCGCCGGAAGGCGGGTTCACCTGGCGCAGCGACGCACGCCTCACACGACCGACCGCGGTGCGCATGACCGAAGGGCAGATGCGCGACGTCATCGCCGCCATCGAATGCCCCGTGCGGCTGGTGCATGCGGTGCCGGCGTTCCGCTTTTTCCCCGCCGAAGCGCGGGATGGGCGTGCGGCGCGATTGCGCGACGTCGAGCTCGTCGGCATCGAGGGCGGGCATCACCTGCACATGGAACTGCCGGACGCGGTCGCGGACGCGATCGGTCCGTTCCTGCACGGCGAGCGCTGAGCGCGCAAAGAAAAACCCCGCGCCGGGGCGCGGGGTCGCTGCGGTGACGTTCGGCGGGGGCGGGTAAATCAGAACGTCACCGGCACGCGCGCGGTGAAGGTGGTGTCCGGGGTGTCGCGGGTCACGCCGACGCCCAGCGACAGGTTGAGGCTGACGTGCTCGTTGAACGTGTACGAGCCGCCGATCAGCAGGGTGCCCAGGATCAGGCGCGCCGAGCCCGGCAGCGGTTCGCCGTTCTGCTTGATCTTGTCGACCCACGACATGTCGTAGCCGAACGAGATCGCGGCCTTCTCGTTGAGCGCGAGGCCCATGCCGACGTTGAAGCCGAGCTGGTCGCCCGCCTTGATGTCGCCCAGCGGTTCGGTCGTCGTCTGCGGGAAGCCTTCGGGCGCGCCGGTCAGCACGGTGCGTTGGACGTCGTGGCGCTCGAAGTTGTGCAGATAGCTGAAGCCGCCGAAGAACACGACCGGATCGGACGCATACAGCCAGGTGACGCCCGGCTGGATCGCGGCGAAGCCGGTGCCGGTCGGCAGTTCCAGCGGCAGGCCCGTGCCGGTCGCGTTGTCGACGCAGCGCGTCACGCAGTCGGTCGGAACCTCGAAGATGTCCTTGCCGGTGCGCGACTTGTAGCGCAGCCAGCCGACCCAGTAGGCCTTGTCCGGGCCGCCCTGGTTGAACTGGTAGCGCGCCGTCATTTCGACGTCGCCCAGGCCGCTGCCATGCGTGGTGAAGACGCGGTCGGTCGCGGAACCGGTGAAGATCTCGCGGCTGATCGTGTCGGTGTTCGCGTAGAGGTAGGGAACGCGGCCTTCCAGCTCGAAGCGATTGGTCACGCCCCAGCGACCGGTGAGCGTCGCGGTCGCGGCGGTCGCCTTGACCTGGCGCACGTCGATCAGGCCGATCAGGATCGCCGGGATGATGGTGTAGCCGATCAGCGCGACGCGATCGGTCGCCGAATAGCCCACCTGCAACGACGGCTCGAGCACGAACTTGCCGTGCGGCGTGAGCACGCCCGGCTGGTCGAAGATCTGCGCGACCTGCGGCCGCTGGCTTTCTTCGGTCGGTGCGCGTCCCACGGGCTGTTGCGCGGTGGGCTGCGAGCCGGGCGGTTGGCCCGTCGCCTGCCCGCCGCCCTGCCCACCAGGCGCCTGCGGCGCGGCCGCGAAGTGGGACGGCGCGCTGCCGCCCGGCGACTGCGGCGCGAACGGCGTCATCGCGTCCAGCGTCGCCGCGGCCGACACCACGCCGGTCGCGGTCGCCGCCGCACCGGCCAGCGAGGCGGCGGGCGCACCCTCGCCGCGCAGGGCGTCGAGGTCGCGATCGTGGAGTTGTTGACGAAGATCGGCGATGTCGCGCGACTGCGCGTCCATCGTCTGTTTCATCGCGGCCAGTTCGTCCTGCTGTGCATGCACGAGCGCTTCGAGTTGGGTAACGCGATCCGCTTCTTGCGCTTGCGCCTGGCTGGCGATGGCCAGTGAGATCGCAGCGGCGAGCGAGAGACGACGCAGCATCCGTGACATCGGCATCCTCATCGGGTTGTGTGGAGCGGTGGGGCGTCAGGGGTTTCCGCCCAGACGCAGCGAGTCGGTCAGCGACTGTGTGAAGTGGATGTTCTGCAATAGAGTCAGGGTGTTGACGGCCGCGTGAATGGTCGTCATCGCCTGGATGGTCTGGCCGTCCAGCGAGTTCTGGATGATCAGCGTGCCCATGTTCGGCACGATCGACGTGCCGGTGTTCGGGATCAGCGCGATGTCCGTGTTCGGCAGTACCGTGGTGCCCGCGTTCGGGACGAGCGCGGTGTTGTCGGTGGGCGCGATGGCCGGCGCGATGGCCGGTGTAGACGGGATCGTCGGAATCGTCGGGATGCTCGGCGTCGTCGGGACCGTCGGCGTCACGACCACGGGTACCGCGGGAATCGTCGGCGTGTTGACCACCGGTGTCGCGATCGTCGGCGTGGTGGCCGTGGTGGATGTGTTCGAAGTCGCCACGTTGCTGGTCGTCGAGCCCGAGCCGCCGCCGATCTGCACGGCCTTGTTCTGGGTCAGCGATGTGAGCTGGTTAACCTGTTCCTGGGTGATCTTGGAGACGTCGGGAATGGTGACGGTCTGGGTGATGACGGTCTGGCCGTTGACGGTAACGGTGCGCTCGAAGCCGAACCCGGCGGTGATGCCGGACGGCATGTCGAAACCGCCGCGCAGGTTGTCGAGACGGTCCTGCGGAATCGGCGGACCGAGATCGACCTCGTCGGCGCGCGACGTCGCGGCAAAGACCAGGCTGGTGAAGAGAACAGGGGCTAGCAGGGCAGGGAATCGCATCAGAAGTCTCCCGGTCCGCGCTTGGGCATGTCGAAGTTCTGCACGCCTTCGCGCCGGATGACGGTGTCGACCGGTGCGGGCGGCGCGATGCGCCAGTCGGCCGGTCGGTTGAATTGCGCGAATTCGCGGCGGTTGTGCACCACGAACAGCACTCGGTTGTCCCACAACTTTTCGAACTGGCGGCGCGTCATCGAACGCGTGCCCCGCGACGGATCGCCGAGCAGCACCCGCTCGCCGCGCAGGCCTTTCACCACCACGAAGTGGCGATAGCCGCGGTCGTTGAGCAGCACGATGGCGGGCACGCCTTCTTCTTCGAGCTTGTCCAGCGGCAGCTGGAAGCCATCGGCCTCGTATCCCTGCGACGCGAGGTAGCGCCGCATGTCGAGCATGGAGAAGCCTTCCTTGCGGATGCGCTTGGCATCGCCGGTGGTGAACATCTGCTTGAACACGTCGGCTTCGCTCACCGGGTGTCCGTACTGGAACGTGAGCAGCGTCGCGGCAGCCGCCGAGCCACAGCTGAAGTCGTATTGCTGGCGCACCGTGGTGCGAAAGCGCGCTTCCTTCAGGCTGGTGACGGCGACGCCGTAGCGCTGACCCGGAGGACGCACCTCGATCGTGGTCGCCCCGGCGAGGGTGGCGAACCCCAGGCCCAGACTCAGCAGCAGCGCAGCGCCGTGTCTCATGGCGACGGCGTGAACTGGATGCTGACGACCGTGCTGTTCTGGATCAGCACGTTGTTGCCGCTGTTCTGGATGACCGTATTCAGGCCGGCGGCATTGCCGAACGACCCGCCGTCGACCAGGTTCACGCCGCTCACGGTGTTCTGTGCGGTGTTGCCGCTGACGTTGCCGTCGTTGTCGGCCGTGTTGGTCGTGGTGGTGACGTTGAAGCTGTCCTTGATGTCGGTGCCGCCGCGCAGGTCATCGAGCGCGTCGGTCGTCATGGCCGTCGCGTCGAGTGAATTGACGGCGTTGGACGTCGCAGCCGGAACGAGTTGGGTGGCCGCCGCTGCGGCAACGGGTGCAACGAGGGGATCGACGACGTTGCCCGCAAACGCGGCCGGAGCCACGAGCGCGGTCGCGCCGGCGATTACGAGCACCGCATGAAGATGCAGTCGCATGGCAGTCTCCTGGCGGGGGCGGAACCGGCGGGGCGAACCCCGCCGGCGTCGAAACCGGAGATGCGCGGCCGAAGCCGCGCATCCGGACCGGACTCAGTGACCGCCCACGTTGAGGTTGGACTGCACCGTGACCGCCTGCTGGACCATCGACTGCGCGCCGCTGTTCTGGCCGATGACCATGATCCCGGCTGCCGCATTGGCCGTACCGTTCGCCTGGTTCGACATGTCGAACGCGCCTGCGTCGGCATAGGCGTCGCCACTCGACGCACCGTCGCCACCGGCGGCGAGGCCGGTGCCGCTGCCGATGCCACCGGCGTCGCCCGAGCTGTTCGAGCCACCGGTGCCGCTGCCGCCGTTGCCGCCGTCGCCGCCGTCGCCGCCGTCCGCGTCGGAGGAGCCGCTGCTGACCGCAGCAATGATCGGGAGGATGGCCAACGTGCCGTCGGACGAGGTCGCGTCACCGCCACGGCCGCCACGACCGCCACGGCCACCACGGCCGTCCGCGCCGTCGTTGCTACCACTGGCGCCGATGCCCAGGCCGAGGCCCACGCCCGTGGCCGAGCCGCCACGACCGCCGCGGCTGTCGCCGCTGTTGTCGGCGTAGTTGCCGACCTGGCCGAAGCCATTGCCGCTCACGGAGCCGACCAGCACCGAGCTGGCGACCGCGGTATTGGTGTTGAACGAGTCGGAGACGTTCGAGACGGCGGTCGCGCCGTTGTTCGCGGCGGCGCCGAGGATGCCCAGCTGCGCGCTGTTGTCGGTCGAGTTGTCGTCGTGCGAGTCGTTGGTCGAGTTGTTGTTGAAGCCCGAACGGTTGTCGTTGTTCGAGTTGTTGGTGGAGTTGTCGTTCAGCGCGTCATTGACGGAGTTATCAACCGCGAGCAGGCCGACGGTGTTGCGGGAATTGTCGTTGGCGGAGTCCGTGATGGACTGGGCGAACGCGGGAGCTGCGACGAGGCCGAACGCCAGCGCGACGGAAGCAGCAATGAGAGTCTTGCGCATGAGGTGTCTCCTGGAGATGTCGTATTGCAGGGGAGGAAGCGCCCCGTTTCGGACGCATCGCCCTCATCGCATATCCCGTGCCAACCCGTGACACACGTCACGAATTCGCGCGCAACGCACAAGGATGAATACTTTGCGAATCCAAGCGGCCGTAGGCAGCATTCGCGCGCGAGTGTTTTCACAGAAAAGCCTGCGCCGGCGTGGAAATTTTTGCCGCCTCGTCACGGTCCACGGTCCCGCTCGCCTTAACTGCAAACCCACGAAAAAACGATGGCCGTTTCGCACGCAGTGCACGTTTTAGGCGCTGCTCGGTCGCAGCTGTGACGTGCGCATTCAGGCGGGCACGGCCATGCGAATCCGTGCCGATGGCATTCAGTGATGCGGGATCCCCGGCATCTCGCAGACCGCGCGCAACGCGGCCTTGATGGGGCGGCCACGGGACCGTAGCAGCTCGCGCTGCGGCTCCCACTCGGGATAGCGCTGCTCGACCTCGTCCCAGAATGCGGCCGAGTGGTTCGCTTGGATGAGGTGGCAGAGCTCGTGCACCAGCACGTACTCGAACGCCGCGGGCGGCGCGAGCACGAGGGCGAGGTCGAGGCGCATGCGGTCGTCGGGCGCGAGCGAGCCCCACAGCGACGTCAGCGGGCGGATCGTCACCGCCTTCGGCGGGCGCGGCAGCGTCGGCAGATACCGGGGCATCCAGCGGCCGACGTCGGCGCGTGCCTGGCCGAGATAGAAGTTCGAGAACGCCTTGCGCACGGCGGCTTCGGCGATCGCCGGCGGCAGCGTCGCGACGACGGCATCGCCATCGAGCTCGACCCGCAGGAAACGGCCGTCGCGCCACTGCAGCGGTGCGTCGACGCCACGTAGCGGCAGCGTCGCACTGGCGCCGATCTCGAGCGGTTGAACGGTGCCGAACGTGTGTGCGAGCTGGCCCGCCAGCCACGCCGCGTGTTCCTGCACGAACGCGCGCGCGCGGCGGTCGCTGGTACGCGGCGGCACCGTGAGCCGGATGCCGCGCTCGGTCACCGTCAGTCGCAGGCCGCGGACGCGCCGGTTGTCGACGCGCTTGACCTCGACCACGCGTCCGTCCGGCAGCACGACCCGCAACGGCTCGCGCACCGGGGGCGGTGCGCTGCGCGGCGGTCGCGCGCGGAAGAACATGCGGCGGTTACTCCACCTTCGACAGCTTGAGTGCCGGCTCGAGCACGGTGAACAGCCGGCGCAGCTCGTGGCTCATCAGCGCAAAGCGCGCTTCGAGCTCGGCGCGCAGATCCTCGCGTTCGGTGTTCTCCAGCGTGTCGACCGCGCCGTCCAGCAGCTTGAACTTGCGGATGACGAGATCCTCGCCGAGCACGAAGCTCACGTGGTCATCGAGCGTCAATGCGAGCCGCGTGACCTGCTTGCCCGACTGGAGGTGCTTGTCGATCTCGGCGTTGTCGGCGAGTTCCATGCGCTGGCACTTCACCACCGCACCCTGGTCGAGCGCGTCGCGCAGCTCGCATTCGTCGCCGAGGCTGAGGCCGTCCGGCAGCGCTTCGCCTGCGACCCAGCCGGTCAACACCGAACGCGGCGCGATCTCGGCATTGAGTGGCAGCGCGGGAAAGCTGCCGAGCGCGCGGCGGATTTCGCTGACGACGCTTTCGGCCGACTTCTTGCTCGACGTGTCGATCGCGACGATGCCCTGCTTCATGTCGAGGATGGCGTCGGTACGCGACGGCCGCACGAACGCGCGCGGCAGCAGCTCGGTGATCAGCTCGTCCTTCAGCCGCTTGCGGGTGCGACCGCCCGGTCGACGGCCTTCCTTTTCCTCAATGTCGTCGAGCTTCTTCTGCAGCAGATCGTTGACGACGGCACCCGGCAGCAGCCGGTCCTCGCTGCCGATCGCCAGCCAATAGGCCTCGTCGAGCATGTGCTTGAAGCCTTCGGTGTCACGACCGAACGGCGAGACGAAGCCACGCGTGGACAGCTCCATCGGACCGACCGGGCGCAGTGCGCATTCGGCGAGGCCAGCATCGAAGGCGTCGAGTTCGAGCGACGTGGGAAAACGGAACAGAGTGAGATTGCGGAAGAACATCGAAGATCCGGAGAGTGGAAAACGGGCCGCCTGTGCAGCGGCCGGAATGTCGGGTCGGAAAACGCGTCGCGCTCAGTCGTCGCGCGCGTCGTGCGGTTCGCCGGCGAGCCAAGCATGCGCATCGGGCAAGGGCGCATCGCCGTGTCGACCGAGCGCGAGGAAGTCGAACAGCTTCGTATCGGACAGCTGCGACGGGCGGATGTCGCCGAGCGCGCGCGCCATGGTCTCGATGCGACCGGGCGATTCCTGCTCCCACGCATCCATCATCCGCTTCACCTGCTTGCGCTGCAGGTTCTCCTGCGAGCCGCAGAGGTTGCACGGAATGATCGGGAACGCCTTCGCGTCCGCGTAGGCCGCGATGTCCTCTTCCTTCGAATACGCGAGCGGGCGGATCACCACGTGCTTGCCGTCGTCGCTCTGCAGCTTGGGCGGCATGCCCGACAGCTTCGCGTGGAAGAACAGGTTGAGGAAGAACGTCGCGACGAGGTCGTCGCGATGGTGACCGAGTGCGATCTTGGTAAAGCCTTCCTGCTCGGCATACGTGTACAGGGCGCCGCGGCGCAGGCGCGAGCACAGCGAGCACATGGTCTTGCCTTCCGGCACGACGCGCGTGACGACCGAATACGTGTCCTGCTCGAGGATCTTGTACGGCACGCCGATCGACTCGAGATACGCCGGCAGCACGTGTTCCGGAAAGTCGGGCTGCTTCTGGTCGAGATTCACCGCGACCAGCTCGAACTTCACCGGCGCCTTCTTCTGCAGCTGCAGAAGGATGTCGAGCATGGTGTAGCTGTCCTTGCCGCCGGACAGGCAGACCATCACCTTGTCGCCGTCTTCGATCATGCCGAAGTCGGCGATCGCCCGGCCGACCTGGTGACGCAGGCGCTTGGCGAGCTTGTTGGCCTCGTGCTGCGCGCGCTTGGCGCGTGGCGGCAGCGGTTCGGGCAGCGGGATGATCGGAACGACGGTACTCATGCACGCCATTCTACGGGCCGGCCGTCGCACGGCCTGACGGCATCGGACGTCGGCTGCGCTCGCTGCCGGTCGCGCTCACGGGCTAAGCTGGACGCATGACCGACGGCCGAAGCCCCGCCGACATCGCCCGCCAGCTCGCCGACCTGCGCGAGCAGCATCGCGATCTCGACCTCGCCATCGACGGCCTGGGCCACGCGGCCGTCCGCGACGAACTCGCCGTCACCCGGCTGAAGAAGCGCAAGCTCCAGCTGAAGGACGCGATCGCGCGGCTGGAGTCGGCGCTGATCCCGGACGAGCCTGCGTAGCGACGGCTTGCCCATCCTTTCCGGGCACGACGCGCGACTGCGAACGCGCGACCACGGCATCACGCCGGGTCGCACGGCGGATCAGGACGCGGCTTTCGTCGCCGACGCTTTCGCGGCCTCGGCCGCCTCCGGGCTGACCTTCTCGATCGAATGCCGCAGCTCGCGGCCGAGGATGAACTTCGCGTCCCGGGCCCAGGCGTCGAGGCGCGCGTCGAAGGTGAGCTTGCCGTTCTCGTCGGCCCACACCATGCGCAGCTCGCGCAGCTTGGCGATGAAGCCGCGGAACAGCGACTTGTCGAAGAACTCGGGCGCGGCCGGTGCGTACAACAGCGACAGGCGCTGCGCGGCGAGGTGGCAGAGCGTCTCCAGTTCGCCGGCGCTCAGCGTGCCCGGACCGTTCTTCACCAGCACCGAAATCGCGATGTAGTAGCGCTCGAACGCCTGCTGCAGCGAGTGGCCGATCGCACGAAGACGGAACACCTCGTCGGACTGACTGGCGCTGCGCGACAGCTGTTCCGGATCGTCGTCGTCGCGACGACGCAGCAGGCCTTCGGCCTGGAACAGGTCGACGGTCGCGCGCAGACGCTCGGCGAAGTCGTCCTCGCTCCACGGCAGGAACAGTTCGCTCTGCAGGAACGGATACACGCTGCGGCCCAGGCGCAGCACCGACGACAGCGTCATGCGGCGGTTGTGCTGGAAGCAGCACGCGACCCACGCCGCCGCGGTGAACAGGTGCAGCACGTTGTTGCGGAAGTAGCTGAGCAGCACCGCCTTCTCGTCGTCGACTTCCAGCACGTCGCCCAGCGGATGCTTCACGCGTACGAGGACGTTGATCTCCTCGCCGTGCGCGATGATCTCTTCGGGCGTGTGCGGCGTGACGGTGACGCGGTCCGAATACGGCAGCTGCGCGAGCAGCTTCTTGCTCAGCGCAATCTGCTCGAGCAGGTCGACTTCGCTCATCGCGTGCTTGGGCGTCGACAGCAGCGCAAGCGCGAGCAGGTTGATCGGATTGACGTCTGCCGCGCCGTTGACGTTGATCTGGATGCGATCGGCCAGCGTGTCGACGGTGTCGTTGAGCCACGACGGTTTCGCGTCTTCGGGCACGGGCTTGCCGTCCCAGTCGGGCGCTTTTTCCGCGAGCACGTCCGCGAGGCGGATCGGCTGGCCGAAGTTCACCACCACCTGGCCGTAGTTGCTTCCGAGCACCTTGGGAATGCCCATCAGCAGCTGCCAGATCGATTCCTTCTCCTTCGGCTTGCCGGAGAGCTCGTCGAGATAGCTGCGTCCTTCCATCAGCTTCTCGTAGCCGATGTAGACCGGCTGGAACAGCACCGGACGGGTCGGCGCGCGCAGGTAGGCGCGCAGCGTCATGGCGATCATGCCGCCCTTGGGCTGCAGCAGGCGACCGGTGCGCGAGCGGCCACCCTCGATGAAGTACTCGATCGAATAACCGCCGGCGACCAGCTGCGCGAGGTATTCGGAAAACACTGCGGAATACAGCGCACTGCCGCGGATCGACCGTCGCAGGAAGAACGCACCGCCCTTGCGCAGCAGCGTGCCGACGACGGGCAGGTTGAGATTGACGCCCGCTGCAATATGCGGGGGCACGATCCCCCGCGTGTACAGCAGGTAGCTGATCAGCAGGTAATCCATGTGGCTGCGGTGGCAGGGCACATAGATGACTTCATGGCCCGGCGCGTCTTCCTTCAGTCGGTCCAGGTGATGGACGAGCACGCCGCGATAGATGCGGTTCCACACCGGCGCGAGCAGGAAACTCACCGAGCGCACCACGGGATGCGAATAGTCGGCCGCGATCTCGTACGCGAGCGCGTGCGCCTTCTTCCACGCATCGGCCATGCTGCTGTTGTCGCGACGCGCCTGGTCGGCGATCGCGTCGAGCACGGTCGGCGCGGCAAGCACACGATCGACCAGCAGACGGCGCGTCGACAGATCCGGTCCGATCACCGCACTGCGGATGCGTCGGAAGTGCGCCCGCAGCACGCGAGACAGTTTGCGCACTGTGCGTTCCGGCGGCAGGCCTTCGTCGACGATCGTGCGCAGCGACACCGGCGGCGCGAAGCGCACGTAGGTTTCGCGGCCGTTGAGCGCGATCGACAGCAGGCGGCGGAAGCGACCGACCAGCTGCCAGTTCTCGGAGAACAGCACCGAGAACCAGCCCGTCGTCTTCTCCGGCGCGCGGCCGACGAAGATCGACACCGGCACCAGCTGCACGTCGAGCGAGGCATCGCTGCGGTGCGCCTCGATCAGGCGCGCCAGCGATTCCGAATGCGACTTGCCGTTCTCGACGCGCGGGCGTTCGAGCACACCCGGGATGTTCGGCAGCGGCGCGATCGGCCCGACGTTGCGACGCGACAGCGCGACGTAGGCGCGACCGCGACCGGTGGGATCGCCCGGCAGCGGCGTCAGCGGCGACGGCAACCCGGCCTCGCGGCAGGCGCGATCGAGGATCAGGGCATTGGAGAGGCCGTAGTCCTCGAGTACGTAGCAGACGGGGCGTCCGTTCCAGTCGGGCACGTGCTCGGCCGGCGAGGCCGGCTCGATCTTGAGCGCGACCCAAGGCGCCATGATCCGCTCCAGCACGCGCGCCCACAGGGGACGCGAGGGCGGGCGCGACGGGCGCGGCGCGGGACCGTCGCCGCGGCCGGCGCCGGGCATGGGGAGGTCGGGTTGGGCGGGGTCGATCGCGCGCGCGGGCTCGGCTTCGATCCCGTCGCCCGTAGGCGCGGTCGGAGCGGGAGGCGTCGTGTCGTCGCCGTTCGCGGGCGGCTGGGCGTCCGGTAACGGCAGGGGCGTCTGTTGGGCCATCGCCGGCATTATGCCCAAGCGTGTTCACCGGGCCGGGAAGGCCGGATAACCGCTCGGTCTGGGGGCGCCGGATCCCTGGCGATCGCGGAAAAAGAAAAAGGAGGCCATAAGGCCTCCCCGAAAACCCGGCCGGAGCCGGCGGGACAACAACAATTGGACAGTGCCGGGTCGAACCGGACGCCGCCAGCTTAATAAAGCGTTATTGCTAATGCAACAGGCGGAATATGCTTTGTAACCTGTTGATTTAGCTGCGGTCGCCTTCGTGTCACCGTTGCATGAGCGCCGCAATCGCGGGCGGCCTGAACCACGTTGCCGATAAAACGCATTGCACTCGACAATCCGGCCAAGGCTGCCGTATACAGCTGCCTGCCCGTGACGCAGGTCGCGGAATGAGGTCCGGCCGCAGGGGCGGACCGTTCGATTTAGACCGGGGAATCCATGAAGACTCGTTCCACGCGTGCCGCCCGCGCCGGGCTCGCGCGCTCGTTGCTGTCGTGTGCTGTCGTCGCCACTCTTGCCGTCGGCGTGTCGCTGCCGGTCGCTGCCCAACAGGCACCCGCCGACCCCGGCCGTACCGGGAATCCGGACAGCTGGTTGACCGAAGAATTCAATGCGGACTGGGGCCTCGCCGCGATCAACGCGCAGTACGCCTACGCGCGGGGCCTGACCGGCCGCGGCGTGCGACTCGGGATCTTCGACAGCGGTGTCGCACTCGGTCACAACGAATTCGCCGGCAAGCAGACGCGCAGCATCCATATCGCCGACCTGATGCGCGACGGCGTGGCCTGCGCCAACACGACCGCACTCGCCGGCCCGGACGCGTGCTTCAGCTCTGACGGCGGCAGCGTCGCCATCGACTACTTCGAGTACACCGACGACGATCGCGCGCTGGTCCAGTACCTCACCGACATCGGCTACTTCTACGACTGGGTGCCGGAGTATCTCGAGTCGCTGGCCGGCTTCCATTACGGCACGCACGGCACGCACGTCGCCGGCACGATGACCGCCAATCGCGACGGCAACGGCACGCAGGGCGTGGCGTTCGGTGCCGACTTCAGCGCCTCGCGCCTGTTCTCGAACACCTATCAGGATCTGTTCGCGCTACTGGGCGACCCCAGCGGGCAGAACTACGCGATCGGTCCCGACAGCAGCGCCGTGCAGAGCATGTACGCGCAGATGGCCGCGCAGGGCGTTCGCGCGATCAATCACAGCTGGGGCCTGTCGAGCGAGCCGAACACCGCTGCGGACATGGACGAGCTGTACAGCCTCGACGGCGTGCCGGAGTATTTCCAGACCTACGCTGATCCGTCGCTCAACGACCACATCCTTCAGGTCTTCGCCGCGGGCAACAACAGTGGCGACATCGCGGGCATCTACGCCACGCTGCCGCGCTACGTCGACGGGCTCGAGAAGTACTGGGTGAGCGTCGTCAACATCAATGAAACCGGCGAGATCGATTCGAGCTCCAGCATCTGCGGCCTGAGCAAGGACTGGTGCGTGGCTGCGCCGGGCACTGACATCGGGTCGACGGTCGTCAGCGGCTCCATCGAGGGCTTGGTCGTGCGCGACGAGGACGGCAACGTCATCGGCCTCGACGTCACCGGCGAGAACCCGGAATACGACTACGGCCTGATGACCGGTACGTCGATGGCAGCGCCGCACGTCACGGGTGCGCTCGCGCTGCTGATGGAGCGATTCCCGTACCTCGACAATCCTCAGGTCCGTGATGTCCTGCTCACCACGGCCACCGACCTCGGCGATGCCGGTGTCGACGATATCTACGGCTGGGGCCTGATCGATCTCAAGAAGGCGATCGAAGGCCCGGGGCTGCTGCGCGTCGACACCGACGTGGTCATGAACACGCGCGCAGGTGGCATCCAGACGTGGTCGGGCCTCGCGTGGGACGACTGGACCAACGACATCGGCGGCCCGGGTCGCCTGACCAAGTCAGGCATCGGCTGGCTGCGCCTGTCGGGCGACAACGCGTTTGCCGGCGCCACGGTGAAGCAGGGCGTGCTCGAACTGACCGGCGACAACACGCTCACCGCCGCGACCAATGTCGACGGTGGCGTGTTGCTGCTGGGTGGCCGGCTCGACGGCAGCGCGCTGACCGTCAACGCGAACGGCGTGGCGACGATCAACGGCGCGGTGTCGGGCGCAGCGACGCGCGTCAACGCCGGCGGCCGCATCGGCGGCAACGGCGCGCTCGATGGCTTGTCTGTCTACGGCACCATCGCGCCGGGCAACAGCATCGGCACGCTGCACGTCAACGGCACCTACGTGCAGGGTGTGGGCTCGTTCTTCGACGCCGAACTCGGCGCGAACGGCGCATCGGACCGCATCGCGGTCGACGGCAACGCCGTGCTGCAAGGCGGTACCGTGCGCCTGCTCGGCGCGCCGGGCACCTACCTGCTGGGTCAGCAATACACCCTGCTCACCGCGAACAGCGGCGTCGCCGGTCAGTTCCAGACGGTGGATCGCGGCGCGTTCTCGCCGTTCCTGCGTTTCGATCTCGCGTACGCACCCACCGCGGTCGGCATCAACGTCGTGCGCGGCATGGCCCTCGCGGACGCGGGCGCGACGTGGAACCAGCGCCAGGTTGGTGCGGCGGCCGACGCCACCGCCATGTCGAACCCGCTGCTCACGTCGCTGACACAGCTGTTCCCCGCGCAGGCGCAGCCGGCGTTCGACGCACTCAGCGGCGAAGCGCATGCGAGCACGCGTGGGGTGCTGATCGACGCGAGCCGTCATGTCCGTGATGCGGCGCTCTCGCGCGGCCTCTCGCAGGCGGCGCCGGACCAGAGTGCCGACGGCGCGACGTCGCTGTGGGCGCAGGGGATGGCGACCGACGGCCACGTCGACGCCGACGGCAACGCCGCGCGGATCGACGCGCAGGGCAGCGGCATCTTTGTCGGCGCCGACCATGCGTTCGCGGGCAACTGGACGATCGGCGGTTTGCTGGGCAGCAGCCGCGAAGATCTAGCGGTCCCCGCGCGCGGTAGCCGCGGCGATACCAACGATCGTCACGTCGCGCTGTACGGCGGCGGTTTCGTCGGGCCGGTCGCCCTCCACGGCGGTATCGCGTGGTCCAGCCATGCGGTGGACATGCGTCGCCGTGTCGCATTCGCCGATGTCGACCAGACGCTGACGTCGGACTACGACGCCCGCACCACGCAGGCGTTCGTCGAAGGCAGCTATCGCTTCGGCTCGGCGGCCTGGTCGGTCGAACCCTACGGCCAGCTGGCGCAGGTGCGCGTGGATTCGGATCGTTTCACCGAGACGGGCGGCAGCGCGGCGTTGACGGTCGACGGGGACAGCCGCGTCAACCTCGCATCGGCCGGCGTGCGCTTCGCGGTGATGCCGACGGGCAGCGGCCAGACGCCGGGCTGGTTCCAGCTGCGCGGCGGCGTCGGTTACCGCCACGCCTCGGGTGACCTGGACTCGCCGACGACGGCGATGTGGAACGGTGGCGGCGCCTTCGTGGTGCACGGCGCGACGCTCGTCGACAACGCATGGACGGCGGAAGCCGGCATCGGCGCGTGGTTGAGCCCGCAGACGCTGGTCGAGCTCGGCTACAGCGGCCAGTACGGCGATGAAGCCAGCGATCACCGCCTCGACGCCAAGGTCTCCGTGCAGTTCTGACGGGGCGTGAAGAGAAGGGCGGCCACGGCCGCCCTTCTTCATTGCGGCGCGCTCACCCTTCGAGCAAGGCCTTGATCGCCGCGAAGCCCGCATCCGCGCGGGCTTTCTTGTTCTCGGCATCGACCACCGGGTCGGCGCCGTCGCGCTGGATCTCCGCGGCAGGCAGTTCGTCGAGAAAACGGCTGGGCTTGAGCCGCAACACTTCGCCCCAGCGCTGCGCCGTCTTCGAATACGACAGCCACAGGCGTTCCTTCGCACGGGTGATGCCGACGTAGAGCAGCCGGCGTTCCTCGTCGAGGCGGCCTTCGTCCAACGAGGCCTCGTGCGGCAGCGTGCCGTCCTCCATGCCGACGATGAAGACGTAGCGGAACTCCAGGCCTTTGGCCGCGTGCAGCGACATCAGCCGCACCTGGTTGCCGGCCTCGCCCTTGTCGGCATGCGAGAGCAGCGCGAGCTGCGCCGCGAGTTCGCCCGGTCCCGCGTTGCGCGCGCCTTCGAACCAGCCGGCGAGCTCGTCGAGGTTGCCCTTGCGACGCTGGTACGACGCCTCGTCCTTGCACTGCGCACGCACCGAGGCGAGCAGCCCGCTGCGTTCGGCGACTTCGCTCACCAGCTCCGCCGGCGTCACGACCGCGGACTTCGCGCGCAACTGGCGCACCAGCGTGGCGAACGAATCCAACGCATTCGCCGCACGCGGCGGCAACTGCTTGAGCGCGCCGACGTTCTCGATCGCCCGCGCCATCGGCATGTGCGCCTGCGCCGAGAGTTCGGCGAGCTTGGCCAGCGTGCCCGCGCCGACCTCGCGCTTGGGCGCCTGCACGGCACGCAGGAATGCGGCGTCGTCATCGGGATTGGCGAGCAGGCGAAGCCAGCTCAGCACGTCCTTGACTTCGCCGCGGTCGAGAAACGCCGTGCCGCCCGACAGGTGATACGGCACGCGCTGCAGCTGCAGAGCCTTCTCCAGCGCGCGACTCTGGAAGTTGCCGCGGAACAGGATGCAGAAGTCGCTCCACGGCGAGCGCGTGGACGCCGCGATGAACTGGATCTCCGCCGCGATGCGTTCGGCCTCGTGGCCAGACTCGCGGCATTCCCAGATGCGGATGCGCTCGCCGTCAGCCTGGTCGGACCACAGCGTCTTCAAGTGCTCGTGCGGGTTATTCGCGATCAGCGTGTTCGCCGCGCGCAGGACGCGGTTGCTGCAGCGGTAGTTCTGTTCGAGCTTGACGATGCGCAGCGTTGGATAGTCGGTGCTGAGCTGCAGCAGGTTGTCCGGGTTCGCACCGCGCCAGGCGTAGATCGACTGGTCGTCGTCGCCCACACAGGTGAACAACCCGCGCGGGCCGGCGAGCGCTTTCAGCAAACGGTACTGCGCGTCGTTGGTGTCCTGGCATTCGTCGACGAGCAGGTAGCCGATGCGCTCGCGCCACGCCAGGCACATGTCCTCGTCGGCCTCGAGCAACTGCACCGGCAGGCGGATCAGGTCGTCGAAATCGACCGCGTTGAAGCTGTTGAGGCGCGCCTGGTAGAGCTCGTAGATGGTCGCGGCTTCGACTTCGCGCGGCGCGCGTGCTTCGCGCATGGCTTCTTCGGGCGACAGACCTGCGTTCTTCGCGCGCGAGATCAGGTTCTTCACCGCGTCGATGGCGTCCGGCTTGCTGCCCGCGGGTAGCAGGTCCTTGATCTGCGCCGCCGTGTCGTCCGCGTCGAAAATCGAGAAGCCGCGACGCAGCCCCGCCTTCGCATGCTCGATCTGCAGGAACTTGAGACCCAGCGCGTGGAAGGTGCAGATGGTCAGGCCTTCCGCGGCATCGCCCTTGATGCGCTTGGCGACGCGCTCGCGCATTTCCTTCGCGGCCTTGTTGGTGAACGTGATCGCCGCGATTCGCTTGGCCGGCATGCGGCCCGTCGCGATCAGGTGCGCGATCTTCTCCACGATGACGCGCGTCTTGCCGGAGCCTGCGCCGGCGAGGACGAGGAGCGGGCCGTCGCAGTGCTCGACGGCGGCGCGTTGCTGGGGATTGAGACCGTGCATGGACACCACCTGCGGGCCGCGTATTGTGCCCGAGGCCGATCCCATCGCCTGAATGCGGTCAGGCGTGCGGCGGCGTGCGTCGACCGCCTAAAATGACGCCATGGCGAAGCTGTACTTCTACTACTCGGCGATGAACGCCGGGAAGACCACCACGCTGCTGCAGTCCGCGCACAACTACGCGGAGCGCGGCATGCGCACGTTCATCCTGACGCCCGCGCTGGACGATCGCGCCGGGCGCGGCGTCGTGGCCTCGCGCATCGGTCTGTCGTCGCAGGCGATCGCGTTCTCGCGCGACGACGATCTGGAACGCTGCATCCGCGCCGACATCGAGGCGCATGGGCCATTGCACTGCGTGCTGGTCGACGAGGCGCAGTTCCTGACCCGGGCACAGGTCTGGCAGCTCACCGAGATCGTCGACAGCCTGCGCATTCCGACGCTGTGCTATGGCCTGCGCACCGACTTCCGCGGTGAGCTGTTCGAAGGCAGCCAGTACCTGCTCGCCTGGGCGGACGAGATCGAAGAGATCAAGACGATCTGCCACACCGGCAAGAAGGCGACCATGACCGTGCGCGTCGACGAACACGGCCGCGCGGTGCAGGACGGCCCGCAGGTCGAGATCGGCGGCAACGAGCGCTACGTTTCGGTGTCCCGTGCGCAGTTCAAGTCGGTGATGCGCGGCGACGCCACGATCGAGCCCATGCAGGTGCCGCTGCCGTTCGAGCGCACCTGACGCTCAGCCGAGGTCACCGTGCACCTGCACGGCCGGGCGCTGGCACTGGCGGCGCAATTGCTCGAGTTCGCGCAGGGTGACGCTGCCGTCGGGCTGTGCGACGCGCACGGCCTCGACCAGATGATCGAGATGGCGTGCCCCCGCCGAGCGCGGACGCCCGGCACAGCGCACCGCATCCGCGTAGCCGGCCGCGCGCCACGCGAACGGCTGCGGCCGCACGTAGCCCTTGCCGGACGCGGCGAGCACGTCGAGCAGGCGGAGTGCGACGGGATCGCCCTGCAACGCCTGTTCGCGCGCGAGTGATAGTTGCGCCAGGCGCGTGCGCGGATCGCGTGGACCGTAACCCTGGCGAAGGAAATGCAGCGCGCGACTGAGTTCGGGAATCGCACGCGCGTCACCCAACGCAGCGTCGACATCGCCGAGTCTGCGATCGATGTCCGCGACGGACGCATCCGCCGCGCCATGGCGATCGACGCGCAGCGTGCGCGCTTCCTCCAGCAGTGGTCGCGCCTCCGCACTGCGTCCGGCTTCGTACAACACCTGCGCCTGCGCGGCGAGACTTTCGGCGATCGCCTCCGGTTCGCCGCGATGACGATCGATCGCGAGCGCCGTCTGCAGTGACGAAAGCGCGGCAGGCAGGCGACCGAGTTGCCATTCGACGCGCGCCAGCAGCAGGTGGCTGTCGCGCAGCTCCGGATCGTTCGCCGACAGGCGCGCGCTGAGTTCGGCGTGCCGCGTGCGCAGCGGTAGCGCGGCGTCGCGGTAGCGCGACTGGTCGATCAGCACGTCGGCGAGTTCGCGGCGGATCTGCAAGGTGATCGGATGCTGCGCGCCGTGCACGTCCTGCGCCGTCGCAAGCGTGTCGACGAGTTCGCGCTCGGCGCGGCCGGGATGACCCAGACGCCGCTCGACCGTCGCGATCTGGCGGCCGATGTCGACCTGCAGCGGGTGGCGCGCACCGACTTCGGCGTCGAGACGTTCGCGCGCCTCGCGGTACGTGGTGAGCGCGTCGTCGAATTCGCCCTGGTCCACCTGCAGCGTGGCGAGGTCGAGACGGCTTTCGATTTCCGCCACCGCCGACCCCGGCGCATCGACCGACTGGCGCAGCGTCAGCGCGCGTGCAAACAGGTCGTGCGCGCGGCCTAGATCGCCGAGCGCGCGTTCGCAGCGGCCGAGCTGGGAGAAGAATTCCGACGCCGGCGTCGGCAGTGCGCGCTGCCGGCGCTCGGCCAGCGGCACGAGCGGACGCATGCCGGCCACGCAGCCGCGCGGATTACCCGTGCGACGCAACACGTCGCCGCGCAGCGCGCTGGCTTCGATGCGCAGGCTTTCGGGCATGTCGGTGTTGTGTTCGATCAGGCCGCGTTGGCGTTCGAGCAGCGCCAGGGCCTGTGGATAGTCGCCCAGGCCCATGCGCAGGCGCGCGACGAGACCGAACAGCTCGGCCTGCGACGCCGGCTCGCGTGCGAGTTCGCGGTCGCCACGTTCGACGGCCGCATCGAGCAGCGTGCGCAGGTCGACCGCGCCGGCATCGCGTGTTTCCGCGGCCTTCTCGAACACGCCGGCGATGAAGTCGCGCATCGCCTGCGCGCGCTGCGCTTCGTCGACGGCTTCGCGGCTCTGTCGCCACGTCACGCCGACCGCGATCGCGATGAAGGCGATCGCGGCAGTCGTGCCCGCGAGCGCCCAGCGATGGCGGCGCAGGTACTTGCGCGCGATGTAGAGCAGGCCCTGCGGACGCGCCTGCACGGGGCGGCCGTCCAGATGACGCGCGAGGTCTTCGCTCAGCGCTTCGACGGACGGATAGCGCTGCTCCGGCGGCTTGCAGAGCGTGCGCATCACGATGTTGTCGAGATCGCCCACCAGGCGACGTGCACGGCGCCGCAACTGCTGGCGTTCGACACCCTGCTTCGTTTCCGCAAGACGCAACAGCATCTGCGAGGGCCGCACCGGATCGTGCGTGAGGATCGCTTCCTCCCACTCCGCATCGCTCTGGCGCTTCAGGCGATACGGCTTGGTGCCGGTCAGCAGTTCGTACAGGACGACGCCGAGCGAATACACGTCGGTCATCGTGGTGACCGGCGCGCCGCGGATCTGTTCCGGTGCGGCGTAGTGCAGGGTGAACGCGCGCGTGCCGGTGCGCGTGTTGTCGCCGCGCGGGCTGGCGCCGTCGAGCAGCTTCGCGATGCCGAAATCGAGCAGGCGCACCTGGCCGTCCTGCGTCACCAGGATGTTCGACGGCTTGAGGTCGCAATGCACGACGAGGTTGGCGTGCGCATGGCTGACCGCCGCGCAGACCTGCCGGAACATGCGCAGGCGCGCATCGAGCGGCACGTCCAGGCGCTGCCAGTAGCGCGTGATCGGCTCGCCCTCGACGTATTCGAGCGCGAGGTACGGCACGCCTTCCGCGCTGACGCCCGCGTCGAGCAACCCCGCGATGTGCGGATGCGCGAGACGCGCGAGGATCTGGCGTTCGCGGGCGAAGCGCAGGCGCAGCGTTTCGTCGGCAAGACCCGGGCGCAGCAGCTTGAGCGCGACACGCCGCTGGTACAGGCCGTCCGCACGCGAGGCGCGCCACACCTGGCCCATGCCGCCTTCGCCGAGCAGTTTCTCCAGACGATACGGTCCGACCTCGCCGCCTTCGCTCAGCAGCGCTTTCGGAACGACGATCGGTTCGGCGAGGAAGCCGGCGTTGCCGTCTTCCAGCGCGAGCATCTTGGTCAGGTCCGCGGCGAGTGCGGCGTCGTCATTCGCGATCTGGCTCAGCCGCACATCGCGTTCGGACGGCTCGAGTTCGAGCAGTTCGTCGAGATGCGGCGACAGGCGCAGCCAGCGTGCCGGGTCCATGGATCAGCGACCGCGCGACGCGACGGATCAGGCCGCCTGCTCGTCGCCTTCCAGGCTTGCGAGCAGGAACATGCGCGCCTTCTGCCAGTCGCGGCGGATGGAGCGTTCGGAGCGATCCTGCAGCGCGGCGATCTCGAGTTCGGACAGGCCGCCGAAATAACGCAGCTCGACCACCTGGGCGAGGCGCGGATCGACCGCGGCCAGCTTGTCGAGCGCGCCGTCGAGTGCGAGCAGGTCTTCGTCGAGACGGATCGCCCCCTCGCCGTCTTCGGGAATCGAGGTGACGCGCTCCAGCCCACCGCCGCGCTTCTGCGCGAGGCGCTGGCGCACGTGATCGACGACGACGCTGCGCATCGCCGTGGCCGCATACGCGAAGAAGTGCGCACGGTCGCCGAACTGCGCGCCGTGGCTGCCGATGAGCTTGAGGTAGGCCTCGTGGACCAGCGCCGTCGCGTCGAGGGTCTGTTCCTGCTGGCCGGCGAGCTGGCGACGCGCCATGGCGTGCAGTTCGTCGTAGAGCGTGCCCAGCACGCGATCGAGCGCCTCGCGGTTGCCATCGCGCGCGGCGTCCAGCCAGTTCGTGATGTCCGCGGCGTCCGTCATGGCGTGCGTCCTCCGTTTAGGAACTATACGCCCGGCCCCCGGGGGTACCGTGGGCCGGAAGGCATGGGAGGCGCGCCGCGCACGACCGGCGGTCAGCGCTGGCAGGCCGGACACCAGACGCTTGCGCGTTGTCCGATGGCCGCCTGTTTGAGCGGCCGGCCGCAGGTGCGGCAGGGTTCGCCGCCGCGACCGTACACCGCCAGTTCCTGCTCGAAGTAGCCGGGCGCGCCGTCCGGGCTGATGAAATCCCGCAGCGTGGTGCCGCCGCGGCCGATGGCGTAGGCGAGGATGGCCTTCACGGCGTCGGCGAGCAGGGCATAGCGCTCACGCGACACCTTGCCGGCCGCGCGCAACGGCGAGATGCCGGCCCGGAACAGCGCCTCTGCCGCATAGATATTGCCGACGCCGACCACCACCGCCTGGTCCATCAGGAAGGTCTTCACCGGCGCGGTGCGTCCGCGGGACAGGCGGAACAGCCAGTCGCCGTCGAAGGCGTCGGACAGCGGCTCCGGGCCGAGCCCGGCCAGCAGCTCGTGCGTCTCGCCGGGCGACTGCCACAGCAGGCAGCCGAAGCGGCGTGGATCGTTGAAGCGCAGCACGCGGCCGGAATCGAGCGCGAGGTCGACGTGGTCGTGCGCGCGCACCGGCGTGTCCGCGGGCAGCACGCGCAGCGAGCCCGACATGCCGAGGTGCATCAGTGCGCTGCCGGCGGCGGTGTCGAGCAGCAGGTACTTGGCGCGACGCCGCACCGCATCCACGCGCTGGCCCGGCAGCAGGTTGGACACCTCCGGCGGGATCGGCCAGCGCAGGTCGGGCCGACGCAGCGTCACACCGGTGACGCGGCGGCCTTCGACATGCGGCGCGAGGCCGCGTCGCGTGGTCTCGACTTCGGGCAGTTCGGGCATCGCCCCAGTCTAGCGACGGGCGTCCTGGCGCACGCGCAGGGCGACGCGATGCGCGTCGTCGCCTTCCACCGACACCGCCACCATGTCGCGCACGCGCCGGAACTGCACATCGACGCGCGCGCTGCCGATCTCGAGATCGACCAGGCGCACCTCGTCGATGCCCGGCGGCAGGCGCGGACGGTCGACGACGATCTCGCCGCGATAGCCGTCGACACTCACGCCCAGGCAGGCCTGCACGAGCATGAAGGCCGAGCCCGCCGCCCACGCCTGCGGCAGGCAGGCCACGGGATACGCGACCGGCATGCCGGACTGCGCGCGCGAGAAACCGCAATAGAGTTCGGGCAGGCGCATGTCGAACTGCGTCGCCGATTCGAACGCGCCGCGCAGCAGCGTCATCGCGCCATCGCGCAGGCCGTAGCGCGCGATGCCGGCGGCGGCGAGTGCGGTGTCGTGCGGCCATACCGAGCCGTTGTGGTAGCTCATCGGGTTGTAGCGCGGCTGACCCGACGCCAGCGTGCGGATGCCCCAACCGTTGTAGAAGATCGGAGTGAGCAGGCGCCGCGCCACCGCTTCACCGCGCGCGGCATCGGGCAGGCCCACGTAGAGCAGGTGGCCGGGATTGCTCGACAGCACCTCGCACAGCTGCGAATCGCCGTCGACCGCGATGCCGTAGAACTGCTCGTCGTCCATCCAAAACCGTTCTTCAACGGTGCGACGCAGGCGTTCGGCACGCGCGGCCCATGCATCGGCATGCGCCACGTCGCCGCGCGTGAGTGCAAGCCGCGCGAGTTCGCGCAACGCCGCGTACGCATAGCCCTGCACCTCCACGAGCGCGATCGGTCCGCGCGGGAATCGCCCGTCGGCGTGGAAGACGGAATCCTCGCTGTCCTTCCAGCCCTGGTTGGACAGGCCGCTGTCCTCGCCGCGCGCGTAGTCGAGCAGGCCGAGCGGGTTCGCGTCGCAGACGCGTTCGATCCATGCGGATGCGGCGAGCAGCGCCGGCCAGAGTTCATTGATGAAGCCGATGTCGGCCGTGCGTTGTTCGTACGCGCCGGCGAGCAGCACGAACAACGGCGTGGTGTCGACGCCGCCGTAGTACAGCGCGAAGGGCAGTTCGCCCAGCGCCGACATCTCGCCCTTGCGCGTCTCGTGCATGATCTTGCCGGGCGCGCTGTCGCGGAACGTCGATGTGTCCGTGGCCTGGCGACGCGCGAGGAACGACAGCACGCCGCGGGCGAGCCCCGGATCCAGCCACAGCGTCTGCAGCGCGGTGATCACCGCATCGCGACCGAACGGTGTCGAGAACCAGGGAATGCCGGCGTAGGGATACGGACCGCTCTCGAGTTCGCTGGTGAGCAGCGCGAGGTCGGCGCGCGAGCGCTTGAGCCAGGCATTGAAGAGCGGGCCCGTCGACGTCACGCGTGCACCGCGCCGCTGGCGCGCGCGCATGCGCTTGCGGGCGAGCCCTGCCGCATGGCGGAAACGCGCGCGCGACGGCGTCGCATCGGGCTCGGTGCCGACCTCGATGTACAGGTCGATGCGGGCATCGGGGGCGAGGTCGATCAGAAATGTCGCCCGTCCCGCGTCGAGCACCTGCGGGGCCTGCGAGAACGCGATCACCGAGGTGCGCGCCCGGCCGTCGAGGCCGTAATAGCTGAAGCGGACGCTGTCGTCGCCGACCACGGGGGCATCGAGTTGACCGCGCGCCGGCCGTTCACAGCCGCGCACTTCGAACATATCGACGAAGTCGGCGTCGAACTCGATCGTCACCGGCAGCGGCACCGGCTCGGCGCTGTAGCTGCGCAGCGCGATGCGCTCGTACAGCCGCTCGTGGTGCAGGAAGCGCGTGCGCTGCAGGTGCACCAGACCCTTGGCCGATTCGACGCCGCCCAGCGGCGGCAGCGCGCGGTTGGTCAGATGCGCGATGAAGTAGACGTTGTCGCGCGTGACCGTCGCACTCAGCAGCGCGGGCGGCGAATCGCCCAGGCGCAACACGTAGCGCGACAGCAGCCGCGTGTCGTCCCGGAACAGGCCGTGCGCCGCCGCTTCGACGTCACCCAGCCCGTTCGCGACGAGGAAACTGTCCCCGTCCTTGATGACGTGGCTGGCGTACAGCGCCGCGCCGCTGCCGCTGTCCTCCGCCATGGCGTCAGGCGCGCAGGCGCGCCGTCTGTGCGCGCTCGAGCAGTGCCGGGGTGACGACGGCCTCGCCGGCGGTGGCGGTGTCGAGCAGGCGGTCGGCGTAGAGCGCTTCGTAGTTCGCGGCCATCACATCGGCCGTGAAGCGCCGCTCGAACGCCGCGCGCACGGCGGCGCGCGGCAGCGACGCGAGATCGCGGACCGCGGCGACGGCTTCGGCCTCGCTGTCGACGATGCGGCCGCTGATGCCGTCGTCGATCACCTCCGGCACGGAGCCGCAGCGCCAGCCGATCACCGGCGTGCCGCAGGCCATGGCTTCGATCATTACCAGGCCGAACGGTTCCGGCCAGTCGATGGGGAACAGCAGCGCGGCGGCATTGCCGAGGAAGGCCGGCTTGTCGGCGTCACCGATCTCGCCGATGAACTCCACGCCCGGGCCCTGCAGCAGCGGTTCGATCACGGTGTGGAAGTAGGCGCGGTCCGCGTCGTCGACCTTGGCCGCCATCTTGAGCGGCATGCCGGCCGCACGCGCGATGGCGATCGCCCGGTCCGGCCGCTTCTCAGGCGAAATGCGGCCGAGGAACGCGAGGTAGCCGCCTGCGGCGGCGCTGTACGGGTACAGCTCCGGCGGAAAGCCGTGATGGACGCAGCCGGCCCAGTTCGCCGCCCGCAGCGGTTCGCGCTGGTTCTTCGAGATCGACACCAGCGGGAACTGCGACCAGCGGCGGTAGCAGCCCGCCAGATCCTTGAGATCGAGGCGGCCGTGCAACGTGGTCAGCGTGCGCGCGGCCATGTCCTCGAACAGCGGGAAATGCACCATGTCGACGTGGAAATGCAGCACGTCGAAGTCGTCCGCCCGCTTGCGCACCTCGTGCAGCATCGACAGGTGGGCGGCGAGGTCGCTCTTGAGCGGCGCGGGATCGAGGCGGATCGCCTGGTCGCGCACCGGCACCAGCGTCGCGCGGGTGCACGCGTCGGCCGAGCTGAACAAGGTGACGTCGTGCCCGCGGGCGACCAGGGCGTCGGACAGATGCGCCACCACGCGCTCGGTGCCGCCGTACAGGCGAGGCGGAACGGCTTCGTACAGCGGGGCGATCTGGGCAATGCGCATGCGCGGGGTCGGTCGTGAAGGGGGAACGCGCACCCTAGTCATACGCCTGTGCATGCGCCGTCGGGGTGCAGATGAACGCCCGCGTCGCCTGCGGGCCCGGTCACGATCGCGGGCGACGAAGCGGTGTCATCATTCGGGAGCCGCCTCGCGGCACGGCCCACGGCCGCTTTCCCCCGGAGCCCTTCGATGTCCGTTGCGTTTACCGATTTCCTCGCCGGCGGCCTGCTGCAGTTCGGCTGGGGATCGATGCTGGTCTACCTGCTGGTCGCCACGCAGATCACCATCCTCACGGTCACCCTCTACCTGCACCGCTCGCAGGCGCACCGCGCGGTCGATTTCAATCCCGTGCTCGCGCACTTCTTCCGCTTCTGGTGCTGGCTCACGACGTCGATGATCACCAAGGAGTGGGCGGCGATCCATCGCAAGCACCACGCCAAGTGCGAGACCGAAGAGGATCCGCACAGCCCGCAGATCAAGGGCATCAAGACCGTGTTCTGGCGCGGTGTCGAGCTCTATCGCGACGCGCGCGCGAATCGCGAGGACATCGAGAAGTACGGCAAGGGCTGCCCGGACGACTGGATCGAGCGCAAGCTCTACACGCCGTTCGCGACGATGGGCCCGACCATCCTGCTGTTCCTGAGCTTCGCGCTGTTCGGCTTCAAGGGCATCGCCGTGTGGGCGATCCAGATGGCGTGGATCCCGTTCTGGGCCGCGGGCGTCGTCAACGGTCTCGGCCACTGGTGGGGCTACCGCAACTTCGAGACCACCGACACCGCGACCAACCTCACCCCGTGGGGCGTGTGGATCGGCGGCGAGGAGCTGCACAACAACCACCACGCGTTCCCGTCGTCGGCGAAGTTCGCGCTGCGCAAGTGGGAGTTCGACATCGGCTGGTTCGCGCTGCGCGGGCTGGAGGCGGTGGGCCTGGCGAAGGTGCTGCGCGTCGCGCCGTCGCTCGACGTGCGCCCGAACGTCGCGATGCCGGATGGCGAAACGCTGAAGGCGCTGCTCGCGATCCGCTTCCAGGCGATGACCGACTACTACCGCGGCGTCACGCTGCCCGCGCTGCGCGAAGAAGCCGCGGCGGCCGGCGCGAAGATGCGCAGCATGTTGCCGCGCAAGCTCCGCAAGGGCCTCGCCGATGGCGGCCGCTGGCTGGACGATGAGAAGAAGGCACGCCTGCAGGCGTTCCTCGCCGAGCGTCCGAAGCTTGCCACCGTCGCCGAATACCGCGCGCGTCTCGCCGCGGTGCTCGACGATCGCTCGCACGACGCCAAGGCCACGCTCGCGCGTCTGCAGGCCTGGTGCCAGGAGGCCGAGGCCAGCGGCATCGCCTCGCTGCAGCAGTTCTCGGCGCGCATGAAGGGTTATGCGCTCGCGTCCGCGCACTGACATGCGCCACGGCATTCGCCACCTCGGGGCCGCGCTGATCTGCGCGGCCTCGTCGTTTGCGGGCGCCGCGATCGCCGGCACGCCGGTGACGTCGCGGGATGATTACCTGTCGCGCATGGATACCGACGGCGATCGCCGCGTGTCGCTCGCCGAGTTCCAGGCGTGGATGGGCTATGCGTTCGAGCGCATGGATGCGAACCACGACGGCGTTGTGTCGCAGGCGGAATTGCCGGGCGGGCGTGGCAAGCCGGTGTCGCTCGCCGAGCATCGCGCCGCGCTGGCGGCGCGATTCGCGAAGCAGGACGTGAATCACGACGGCGTGCTCGATGCACGCGAACTCGCGGCACCGCCGCAGCGCTGAATGAAACCGCCGGCGATCGATGGCGTCGGCGCGAGCCGGGTGCAGCTGCGGCCGGGTGAGGGCGCGACCGTGTTCGAGGCGCTGTGTGCGCGGTTTCCGTCGATCGATCGAACGACCTGGCGATCGCGCTTCGGGCGCGGGCGTGTATTGGATGCCCAAGGCCGCGCGCTCGACGCCGACGCGGCGTTGTCGGTCGGCGGCGACGTCTTCTACTACCGCGAAGTGCCCGATGAGCCGGTCTGCGGCGGCGTCGAAACGCTGGTGCATGTCGACGACGACATCGCGGTGGTCGACAAGCCGCACGGTCTGGCAGTGATGCCGGCGGGGCGCTACGTGCGCGATACGTTGCTCGCGCGGATGGTGCGGCGACTCGGCGTCGAGGACATCGTCCCGCTGCATCGCATCGATCGCGATACGGCGGGACTGGTGATGTTTTCGCTGCGGGCGGCCACGCGGGATGCGTATGCGGCGCTGTTTCGCGATCGCGCGATTCGAAAGCGGTATGAGGCGATCGCGCCGGCGTTACCGGGCGTCGCGTTTCCGCTCGTACGCGAGAGTCGGATCGAGCGGGGCGTGCCGTTTCACACCATGCGGGAGGTCGACGGGGTGGCGAACAGTCACAGCCGGATCGATGTGGTTGAACGGAGCGAAGGTCTGTGGCGCTATGCGCTCGAGCCGGTGACGGGGCGGAAGCACCAGCTGCGCGTGCATATGGCGGGCCTCGGGGCGGCGATTGCGAATGATCCGTTGTATGGCGGCGTCGTCACCGCTGAGGGGGCGTCGCTTGCGTTGCTGGCGAAGCGATTGGCGTTTGATGATCCGGTCGGTGGTCGACGACGCGATTTCGAGAGTTCGTTGTCGTTGTCGTTGTCGTTGTAGGTCGAGGTGTCCGCCTGCGTCTCGCGGTGGGCCATATTCGAAGCACGAGCGTTTCGTCCGCTGACGCGGCCGAGTTACTTTCTTTGCTGGTGCAAAGAAAAGTAACCAAAGAAAGCACCTTTCTCGACGGATCTACAGCTCGCGACGTGCGATCTCCTCGCGATCGCCACACTCGCCATCCATGGCTCGGGTGGCGACGGCCGACATCGTGTCGGCCGCCCCTTCGGGGTCTTCACGATTCCCTTCGCGCTTCCAGTGCCTGGAAGACAGCCGCCGATCTCATTGCGAGTCGGTGGAGACGCATCGCGCTCGGCAGGCGCCCCTTTACTTCGCCGGCGCCCCGAACAGCACCTTGCGCTCCTCGTCCGTCATCGGCGTCGCGTAGGACGCCTGCGCATCCTCGTAGACGCGCTTGGTCGCTTCGCGCGCGCCGATTTTTTTGAACCAGCGCTTGAGGTTCGGCGTGTCGTCCAGGTTCTGCTTGTGCGCTTCGTGCGGGACGATCCATGGATAAATCGCCATGTCGGCGATCGTGTACTCGTTGCCCGACACGAACTCGCGATCGGCCAGGCGCTTGTCGAGCACACCGTACAGGCGCGCGGTTTCGCGGGTGTAGCGGTCGATCGCGTACGGCACCTTCTCGGGCGCGTAGACGTTGAAGTGGCCGTTCTGCCCGGCCATCGGTCCGAGGCCACCCATCTGCCAGAACAGCCACTGCAGCACCTCGGCGCGGCCGCGCAGGTCCTGCGGAATGAAGCGGCCGGTCTTTTCGGCGAGGTAGAGCAGGATCGCGCCGGACTCGAACAGCGAGATGGGCGCGCCGCCGTCCGCAGGTGCGGTGTCGACGATGGCGGGAATGCGGTTGTTCGGCGCAATCGCGAGGAACTCGGGCGTGAACTGCTCGCCGGCGCGGATGTCGACAGGCACGATGCGATGCGCGAGACCGGTTTCCTCGAGGAACAGGCGGATCTTGTAGCCGTTGGGTGTGCCCCAGTAGTACAGGTCGATCATGTCCGGCTCCTTGCGGGGGAAAGCGGGGATGCTAGGACTGCCGCGCGCATCCGGCGTCGTCGTGGTGCCTACGCAGCGTTGCGGCGGCCGTGGTGATTGATCGGATCGCGACGACGCGCGCGCTAGCGTCGAGGCCTCCTTGCGAGCGACGGCCATGCACCGCCACGTCGACCAGGCGCCTTCCACCGCACGCACGCCGCATGCACCGGCGTCGCAGCGACGTCCGCCCGCGTCCGGTCTGCCCACGCGGTTGCGCGATGCGATCGAGCCCTTGCCGGACATCGACGACCCTGCGTTCGCCGAAGCCTTCGACCGCTATGCCGACTGCCGCGTCGTGCTGCTGGGTGAAGCAAGTCACGGTACATCGGAGTTCTATCGCGCGCGGGCCGCGATCACGAAGCGGCTGGTGGAGCGCCACGGCTTCCGGATCGTCGCCGTCGAGGCCGACTGGCCGGATGCGGCGGTGATCGATCGCCACGTGCGCCACCGCGCGCCGAATGCGGAAGGCCCGCCGCCGTTCGCGCGTTTTCCCACCTGGATGTGGCGCAATGCGGAAGTCGCGGCGCTGTTTCGCTGGATGCGCCATTTCAACGAGGCGCGCGAGGCGCGTGATCGCGCGGGCGTCTACGGGCTCGACCTGTACAGCCTGAGCACGTCGATGCGCGCGGTGATCGACTATCTGGACGACGTCGACCCCGCGACCGCCGCGCTCGCGCGCGAGCGCTACGCCTGCCTCACGCCGTGGGCGAAGGACCCGGCGCACTACGGGCTCGCCGCGCTCACGCACGAGCACGCGCGCTGCGAGACGGCGGTGGTCGCGATGCTGCGCGACATGCTGGAGAAGCGGCTGGAGTTCGCGCGCCGCGACGGCGCCGACGCGTTCGAGGCCGAGCAGAACGCGCGTCTCGTCGCCAATGCGGAGAACTACTACCGTGCGATGTATCGCGGCGCCGCCGAGAGCTGGAACGTACGCGACGCGCACATGGCCGAAACGCTGCTGCAGGTGCTGCGCGCACGCGGCGAGACCTCGCGCGCGGTGGTCTGGGCGCACAATTCGCACATTGGCGACGCGCGCTTCACCGAAATGGGCCGCGAGCGCGGGGAGTTCAACCTCGGGCAGCTCTGCCGCGAGCATTTCGGCGACGACGCGGCGCTGATCGGTTTCGGCACCCATACCGGCACTGTGGCCGCCGCGAGCGACTGGGATTCGCCCATGCGCGTCATGCAGGTCAAACCGTCGATGACGGGCAGCGTCGAGCAGCAGTTCTTCGATGCGGGCGAGCCCTGCGGCGTGCTGCACCTGCGCGGCGCGGATGTGGCGCTGCGTCGCGAGCTCGATGCGGAGCGCCTCGAACGCTTCATCGGCGTGATCTACCGGCCCGATACCGAGCGCTGGAGCCACTACGCCGAGGTCTCGCTGCCGCGCCAGTTCGATGCCTACGTCTGGTTCGAGACCACGCACGCCGTCGACGCGCTCGAGGGACCGCACGCAGGCGGCGTCCCCGAAACCTACCCATTCGGCGTATGACGCACGCGCCTCGGAACTCGGCCGCATGAGCGGCGACCCCACCGTCGCCGGGCTCGTGCCCGCGTCGTGGTTGTGGATGCTACTGGGCGCGGTGATCTACCCGCTGTGGCTGGCGGCCGGTGTCGGCGACGTGCTCGTGCACTGGCGCGACCGCATCGAACGCCACACCGGCACTCACGAGTCATGGATGCACGTGGCGATGTGCGTGCAGATGGGCATTCCGGTGCTGCTGGTGCTGTTCTTCGACGTCACCGCACCGGTGTTCCTGATCGCGACGGCCGCAGTGACCGTGCACGGTTGGACGTCGTGGCGCGACGCCCGCTTCGCCGACCGCGTGCGCCACATCGGGCCGCTGGAACAGAAGATCCATGTCGCCCTCGACGCCGTGCCCTGGCTCGCACTCGCGCTGCTCGCGCTGCTGCACGCACCTGCGCTGCATGGCCTGGTCGACGGCGCCGAGGCCGACTGGTCGTGGCGCATGCGTGCGCCGGCGTTTCCCACGGCGGTGATCGCCACCATCGTTGTCACGGCGATCATCTTCGGCCTGATGCCGTCGGTGCTCGAGCTGCGACGCGCCCGGCGCGCGGTGCGCGCGCTGTAACTGCGGCACACTCTGCAGGTCTTCCGAGGAGCCGCCCATGTCGTCCGAGACGATTCCCGTGCCGACCGACCTCGCCGCCAGCGCGCGCATCGACGCCGCCGCCGCGCAACAGATGCGCGACGAGGCGAGTCGGGATCCCGACAGCTACTGGGGCCGCATGGCGCAGCGTCTGGACTGGTTCCGCGCACCCACGCGCATCCGCGACGTCAGCTTCGCGCACGACGACTTCCGCATCCGCTGGTACGCGGACGGCGAGCTCAACGTCAGCGTCAACTGCCTCGATCGCCACCTCGCGACGAAGGGCGACCGTACCGCACTGATTTTCGAGCCCGACGATCCGTCGCAGCCCGCGCAGCGCGTCAGCTACCACGAGCTGCACGCGCGCGTCTGCCGGCTCGGCAATGCACTGCGTAATCTCGGCGTGCGCAAGGGGGATCGCGTCACGATCTACATGCCGATGACGGTCGACGCCGCCGTGGCGATGCTGGCCTGCGCACGCATCGGCGCGATCCATTCGGTGGTGTTCGGCGGCTTCGCGCCGCAGTCGATCGCCGACCGCATCGCCGATTGCAGCAGCAAGCTCGTCATCACCGCCGACGAGGGTCTTCGCGGTGGGAAGCGCATTTCGCTCAAGGCGAACGTCGACGCGGCACTGAAACTGCCCGGCACGAATTCGGTGGAGACGGTGCTGGTCGTGCGCCACACCAGCGCCGGCATCGACATGCAGATGCCACGCGATCGCTGGATGCATGCGGTGGTCGAGGGACAGCCCGACAGCTGCGAACCCGAGCCCATGAACGCGGAGGATCCACTATTCATCCTCTACACCTCGGGCAGCACCGGCAAACCCAAGGGCGTGCTGCACACGACGGCGGGCTACCTGACCTGGGCGAGCTGGACGCACGAAGCCGTGTTCGACCTGCGCGAGGACGACGTCTACTGGTGCACCGCCGACGTCGGCTGGATCACCGGCCACAGTTACGTGGTCTACGGCCCGCTCGCCAACGGCGCGACGTCGGTGGTGTTCGAAGGCGTGCCGAATTTCCCGAACACCTCGCGCTTCTGGGACGTGATCGACCGCCACAAGGTCACGATCTTCTACACCGCGCCCACCGCGATCCGCGCGCTGATGCGCGACGGCGACGCGCCGGTGAAGCGCACGTCGCGTGCCTCGCTGCGCGTGCTCGGCAGCGTGGGCGAGCCGATCAATCCGGAGGCCTGGCGCTGGTATCACGACGTCGTCGGCGATGCGCGTTGCCCGGTCGTCGACACGTGGTGGCAGACCGAAACCGGCGGCATCCTGATCTCGCCACTGCCGGGTGCAACCCCATTGAAGCCCGGCTCCGCGACGCTGCCGTTGCCCGGCATCCAGCCCGCACTCGTCGATGCGAACGGCGCGATGCTCGAGGGCGAAGCCGAAGGCAACCTCGTGCTGCTCGATTCCTGGCCCGGGCAGATGCGCACGGTGTATGGCGACCACGCGCGCTTCATCGAGACCTACTTCAAGGCCTATCCCGGCATGTACTTCACCGGCGACGGCTGCCGTCGCGATGCCGATGGCTACTACTGGATCACCGGTCGCGTCGACGACGTCATCAACGTCAGCGGGCATCGCATCGGCACCGCGGAAGTCGAGAGCGCGCTCGTCGCGCATCACGATGTCGCCGAGGCCGCGGTGGTCGGCTATCCGCACGACCTCAAGGGCCAGGGCATCCATGCCTACGTCACGCTGAAGGCGGGTGTCGAGGCGACCGATGCATTGCGTGTCGCGCTGGTGCAGACCGTGCGCCGCGAGATCGGTCCGATCGCTACGCCCGACCGCATCCAGTGGGCACCGGGCCTGCCGAAAACGCGTTCGGGCAAAATCATGCGACGCATCCTTCGCAAGATCGCGGAAGGCGCGGCCGATCAGCTCGGCGATACGTCGACGCTCGCCGATCCGTCCGTCGTCGATGCGCTGGTCGCTGGCTACGGGCAGGTATAGGAACTTCGCCCGTGGCACGTAATTCAGCGCGGATCATGCGTTCGCGTTGTGGCGCTACACCTAGACTCATCGAGGATTCGACGTGCAACAAGACGGCAATTTTGTGATGGCGCGGGAACCAACCTGTGCAATTCCCTCGGGCCCTTCCAAAATGCGTCTCCCCACGGGCAAGTCAGCAATCCTCGTGGCAATCGTTCTTGTGGGAACGATCTGCTGTCTTGAGCTGAGTGCAGGGTTGAGCCTATGGGATGAGGGATATCTCTGGTATGGCGCTCAGCGCGTAGCGCTCGGTGAAGTCCCCATCCGCGACTTCCAGAGTTACGACCCAGCTCGCTATTACTGGGCCGCGGCGTTTATTTCGATCCTGCATTCCGATGGCATTACCGTCGTCCGCCTGGCCTCGGATAGCTTCCAGCTTCTCGCTGTCGCCGCACTGCTCTTCACAGTGGTACGCACAACGAAACTGTTGGAGTGGTCAACGCTTCTTCTTACCGGGCTCATCGTGGTGCTGTGGATGTACCCGCGGCATAAGCTCTACGACACATCGACCACGATCATGTTGATTGCGGCCGCGGCCGGATGGCTGCGCAGCCAGTCGCGCGTCGCTACGGTGTTGCTGGGTATCGTGGTCGGTGCTGCTGCGATCGTCGGCCGAAATCATGGTGTCTATGGGCTAATCGGATCGATTCTTCTCTTTGCCTACGCGCATCAAGGGGGATATGCAGGCTTGGCCTCTCGCGCCACATGCTTCGCGGCAGGTGTTGCGATCGGGTATCTGCCCATGTTGTTGGCCTTGGTCGGAGTGCACGGCTTGGCAGAGCCGTTCCTGCGATCTATTTCCATCATGTTCGAGCGTGGCGCAACGAACCTTCCGCTTCCCGTACCTTGGCCGTGGCTTAGTGACGATCCTTTTGGGGGGTGGACTTCATTTCGTCGCTTCCTACTTGGCACCGGGTTCCTGATGCTCTTGGCTTTGCCCGTGCTGGTGCTGGGCGTTCGATTCGCGGCTCGGCGGGAGCTGCAGTCGAGGTCACCGGTTGCCGCGGCTGCCGCGATCCTTGCTGTTCCGTACGCTCATTTCGCCTATTCCCGCGCGGATATCGGCCATCTGGCGCAATCGATTGCGCCATGTCTGATCGCGGTAGCGCTCTACCCCTACGAGCGACGGAGCGTGCGAGTTGCGATTCATTTCATCATCCTGGTGTTCACGGCGCTGCTGATTGTTCCCGAGCGGCCCGGCTGGCAGGCAAGGACGGGGCATTGGGCCGACCATGACGTCGTCGGCGAGACGCTGAAATTGCAGGTCGCCAGCGCGAATGAAGTGGATGCGATAAGAGATCACGTCGCCGACATCAAGCCAGCTGGACGCAGCTTCTTGGCGGTGCCGTATTGGCCAGGTGCGTACGCTCTGATGAGGCAACGGTCCCCAATGTGGGAGATCTATGCATTGGTGCCGCGGTCGGAAGATGAGCAAATGAAGGAGATCGTACGGATTCAGCGCAGCAACAGTGATGTTGCGTTTCTCCATGGCGGCGCGCTGGATGGCGATCCGAACCAAACATTCTCAAAAACCCATCCCCTTATCGCGCAGTACTTGACGACGCAGGCGCAATCAACTGAATACGACGAACGGCTTCCGGAGGTAACGATCCTGCACTTGCGTGCCTCGCCGACTACCGGGCATTCGAGCAACTGATCCGGAAAGACGGAGGCACGCTGAGCGATTGCTTCTGCGCGCCTGTGGTTGATGTCGCCGTCTGCGCCGATGGCTTGGAGCGTGCCGTCAGCCGCTTGCCGGATTGAAGGCTAACTGGCGATTTCCTACGTCGCCAGACACTCCGCGAAATACGCGATCGCCGCAGTCACCTTCTGTGGCGGCGTGCGTGCATACGGATGCAGTGCATGCACATCGATGCGCGAACGCACGTCGTCGGCGAGCACGCGCACCAGCGCGCCGCTCTGCACGTGCGGCTCGGCGATGTAGTCGGCGAGCAGCGCGAGGCCGCCACCGGCGAGCGCCACCTGCAGCTGGCCCAGCGTGTTGTCCACCGCGATGCCGCGTCCGATCGGCAACTCCAGCCCCGGCACCGACCAGGTGCGCGCGTGTTCGTCGTAGCGCAGGCAGTCGTGATCGACGAGATCGGCGGGCGTATGCGGCGTGCCGCGACGCGCGAGGTAGTCGGGTGACGCCACCACCGAGCCGTGGATCGCGCCGAGACGCCGTGCCACCAGCCCGGAGTCGGGCAGGCGACCGATGCGGATGGCGAGGTCGAAACGATCGCCGACGAGGTCCGCGACGGTGTCGTCCAGGCGCAACGCGACCTGCACGTCCGGATGGCGCGCAACCAAGCCGGTCAGCAGCGGCGACACACGAGCGACGCCGAAGCTGATCGTGGCGGTGATGCGGAGCAGGCCGCGGGGCACGTCCCGCAACACGCCCAGGTGCTGTTCGGCAGCATCGGCCTGCTGCACCACCGTCCGGCAGTAGGCGAGCAGCGCGTCGCCGGCCTCGGTTGCCGCGACCCGGCGCGTCGTGCGGTTGAGCAGGCGTGTGCCGAGGTGGCGCTCGAGCCGGCCGACCGCCTTGCTCACCGCGCCCTTGGTCAGGCCCAGCCGCCCGCCCGCCGCGGTGAACCCACCGGCGTCGAGTACGGCGGCGAACACGGCCATGTCGGCGAGGCGCTCGGTCAGTCGCAGGGCGTTATTGGTGTGCAGGTGGAAACAAAGAAGCCACGATCGGGCGGATTATCAATCCATCGTGCCCGCGCGAGACTGGCCGCCCATCCGAGGAGGTGCCGCCATGTGCCGTTCCGTATTCCTCAAGACCCTCGCCGCGTTGCTCGCCGGGGCCCATACCGCCGGGCCGGTCTCGCTGGCCGGCTGGCCCGTGCAGACGCGCCGTCGCCGCGACCCGGCCGACGTCGCCCGCCGTCGCGCGACGCGGCCCGCCCTGCGTCCGGCGTCCTGCCCATGACCGCGCGCGTCCTGCGCGGTCCCGAAGTCACGACGTCCCGCCCCTGGGGCGCCGTGCCAGCCGCCGACTTCGGCGAGCTCGCCGCCCACATCCACTGGACCGATGCCGCCTACCCCTGGCACGTCAACGACGGCGACGAGCTGTTCGTCGTCCTCGACGGCGAAGTGCTCATGCAGTGGCGCGCCCACGATCGCGCTCCGGTCGAGGACACCCTGCTGCGCACGGGCGACGTCTGGTCGGCGCGGGACGGTGTCGTCCATCGCGCGATTCCGCAGGGCGAGGCACGGGTGCTGGTGGTGGAGAAGCGCGACGCGGACGTGCTGGTGGACGGCGCCTGACGCCCCATCGTCGCGTGCTAGCCTCCCCGCAACAGGGGAGAGCAGACGCGTGACGATGGAACAGTCCCGTCCGGGATATCTGGCCTGCGTGGGCCTCGGCATGATGCTCGGCGCCCACCTGACGCCGCGCTCGCGCAACACGATCGAACAGGCCGACGTCGTCTTTGTCCTCGCCTCCGACGGACTCGTCGAGCGCTGGGTCGAGGAGATGCATCCCGACGTGCGCAGCCTTCAGCCCTACTACGCCGAAGGCAAGAACCGGCGCACGACGTACGAAGAGATGGTCGGCGCGATCCTCGCCGAAGTGCGCGCCGGTCGACGCGTGTGCGCGGCGTTCTACGGGCATCCCGGCGTGTTCGCGCAGGTCGCGCACGACGCCATTGCAGTCGCCCGCAGCGAAGGGTTCGATGCCGAAATGCAGCCCGGTATCTCCGCGGAAGATTGTCTTTACGCGGATCTCGGCATCGATCCGGGCCGCTTCGGTTGCCAGCATTTCGAGGCGACGCAGTTTCTCTGCTGCGACCGGCCGGTCGATACCGCCGGCTACGTAGTCCTCTGGCAGGTCGCGCTCGCGGGGGATCGCAGCTTTACGCGCTACTCCACCACGTCGGCTTATCGCAACCTACTCGTGGAAAAGCTGTCGACGTTCTATCCCGCGCAGCACGAAGTCATCGTCTACGAAGCACCGACGATTGCCACCCACCAGCCACGCATGGATCGAATGCCGGTGAATGCCTTGGCGAGCGCCGAACTGCACATGCATTCGACTTTGGTGATCGGACCGGCCCGTCGCCTTGCCCCCGATCAGAAGATGCTCGCCGCACTCGAGGCTATCGAGAACGGCAGCCGAACCGGCCGCCGTGGGCGGCCGACCCTCGTCGTCGTCAAAGACGACACCCGCATGGAGGAAGCGCAGTGAATGCTGTCATCGAAGCATTGGAAGGCTTGGCCCTGGGGCCAGTTTCATCCGAACGACGCCTGATCTGCTCCAGCGATGTCGAGGTCGCCGACATTGCGGCCGCCCGCAGCGAGTTGAAAGCGCCGGCAACGCTGCCGTGCATGATCATGGTGCCCGACATCTCGAGCGGCCTCTGCGCTGGGGCCGCGCTGGTGGCATGAAGGACTCATGCCTCCAGCTCGCGCTGGGGGCATGTTCCCTAGCGCACGACTGATTTGATGCCGGATAGGCCATGGGAGCCATTTGCACGCCATCGCGGACAGCCTCGTTGCGCCGCCTGCGCCCCATTGATGCTGACCTGTTTCGCCGTCTTTACACATGCCCGCAGGTGATGGAGTCAGTCGGGCCGCCTCTGACGGTCGAGGAAGCGAACGATGCCTTCGTTCGTGCCTGTACGCACAACGCCGGTGATTCGCCCGGCCACCGATTCTGGACCGTCGAGAGGGCGGGTGAAAAAGTCGGGATCGTTGCCTTGGTCCGAAGCGAAGCTTCCGGAGAGATTGGCTTGCTCCTCACGCCGGAGGCGTGGACCGGCAACTATTCCAGACCGGTTTTGCGGCGTGTCATCAACCATTGCTTCCGGGCGATGTCACTTGACGAAGTAGTCGCCGAAAGCAAGGACGGGATCCGCGAACGTGTTTCCCGCCGCCTGCTGAGCGATTTCCCCTTCGAACGAATCGCGGCAGCGACCGGCCGGGCGCGTTGGAGGTTGACCCGCGAAGCATGGGCCCGCGCGCGTCGTAAGACCGCTCCAAACGACGCTTAGGGGGCATGACGCGCATGCGGAATGCAACCCGGCTGAGGCTTGTCGACGAGGGCGATCGTGATCTCTACCGCACGCTTTATTCCTCACAGGACGTTATGCGTGCGATCGGTGAGCCGCTCGATCGCGAAACGATCGACGCGCAATTGTCGCGAGTAGTAGCCCACAACCGTAGCAATAAGCCGGGCCACCGCGCGTGGGTGATCGAGACGTTGACCGACGGCCACGGTGTCGGACTCGCTGCACTGCTGCGCGAGGGGAATTCCGCGGAATTTGGCGTGATGCTGCTACCCGGCGCGTGGCAACGAGGGATCGGAACAGCGACGATCCGTCGCCTCCTGCTCCACGCATTTGAAGAAATGCGTGTCGAACTCGTGCATGCAAGCAGCCAATCGACACGGGCCGGCGTCATCGGAAGGTTGCTGGCTCCGTTTAACCTGGAGCGTCAGGACAGTGAACGACTCGGCGATAGCCGCTGGCTCTTGACCCGAGACCGCTGGATGCGCGAGCGGTGCGATCTACCCGATCCAGCGGACCGATCGCCGGTCAGTCGCGATGCATAGCGCGAAGGCTCCGTGCCCACCAAATGTCGCACCGCTGGGTTAATGTCACGCCACCGGGAGCTCCGCGCTGCCTGGTTGGACATGTCGAGGAGGGGGCAATGTCGTACGTGATCGAGTTCTTGGAACGTGCTGGACGGGGAACCGTGGGAAGAGGGGAGGCGGACAAGGAGCTCTCCTTATTGCCCGTCGACGTTCAAGCGGCACTTCTTGCCGCCGACGAGGCCGCCTTGGCGGCGATTTGCGGCCTGAGGACGCGTTTGATCGGTTATGTAAGTGCTCCCGACCGCGAGCCGCTCCCCGATGACGTCCCAGACGAGGTACCCACGGAGCCTGACCGGCAGGAGCCCGACGCGGCCTGAACCGCTATGCTGGGGCCTTACGGACGGCAGGGCCGCTCCGTGGAGACTGTCGATGCGAGGGTCGTCTGTCGCGATTGCACTGGGGCTGGCAGCGTTGCTGTCAGCTTCTGGCGCTTGCGCAGCGCCTTTTTCCGAGGCGTTAGTGCAGGCTGACGGTGTGCGGGCGACCGACCCGCAACGGTTTAGCGCGCTTCTCGCACAGCTGGAAGCCCGACGCTCCGAGGCAACGTCAACAGAGCGCCAGCATCTGAGGCTGCTGGAGAACTATCAGCGGGTCATACGCGGCGACTATCAGAGCGCTAATGAAGACTTGGGGCATCTGTTCGATGAAGCGGTAGAGCCGGACGTGAAGTATCGCGCCGGTCTGTTGATCGCCAACAGCGCGGCGTTGACACGTGATTTCGTGACTGGCCTGCGTTATCTGGACAGCACCTCAGCGCTCGCTGGCCGTGTTTCCGCGGAGACTCGGGACCTCGGTGATGAAGTCGCCGGCACCATGTTTATCCAGTTCGGTCGCCCGGCGCTTGCACTCCAGCACGCCCAGGCGCTGCTTGCGCGAAAGACAACGCCGCGCACGCGGTGCATCGCTGAGCACATCCGTTACGAGGCCCGCTATTTGATCGACGGCACTGTCGACGAAAGCGGCCTGCAGAACGCTATACGCGACTGCTCCGTGCAGCGCGAAACCATTGCAGTCAATCTGCTTCGAAATACCTTGGCGCGCTATTGGGCGAAGAACAGCCGCGGCAGCGATGCCGTTGCGTTGCTCGAGCGCAGCCTTCCGGAAGTGGAGTCCACCGGATACAAGCGGCTGATCTCTGAGGTGAGGAGCACTCTGGCCGACCTCATGCTGGCACGCGGCGACGCTGCCGCGGCTGTCGAGCATGCGGATCGGATCGTGTCGCTCGACGACAAGGGCGCGGCCTCTGCCGCCAGTGTGACTGCGCACCGCGTCCTGTACGAAGTTGCGCTGCAACGCGGTCAGCTCGACAAGGCGCTGCGGCAGTATCGCGAGTATGCGGAGGCTGATAAGGCGTACTTGGATGACGTCCGGGCGCGCGAGTACGCATTTCGACTCACGCAGTACGAGCTCAACCAGAAGAACCAGTCCATTGCGCTTCTGAAAAGTCAGAACCAGCTGCTTCTGCTTCAGCAGAAAGCGGCAAATGCATCGGCTTGGAACACCCGCCTCGCCATTGCGCTCCTCCTCGTGCTGGTTGCCTCTGTCGGCTATTGGGGCTGGCGCGCGCGGCGCATGCACGGGTCGTTGCGTGCGCTTGCCGAGACGGATGGACTCACGGGGCTCTCGAACCGCCGCCACTTCCGCGCACGTTCGGAAGCTGCACTCGCCCTGTGCGCACAACGCAAGCGCCCCGCGTGCGTGCTGCTCTTCGACCTCGATCACTTCAAGCAGATCAACGACCAGTGCGGGCACTCGTCCGGCGACTGGGTGTTGCGTGAAGTCGCGCGCGTCGGTCGTCTGCATTGCCGCGAGCAGGATCTGTTCGGGCGCATCGGTGGCGAGGAGTTCGCGATGACGCTGGTCGATTGCGACGCCGACGCGGCGATGCGCACGGCCGAAGCCTGCCGTCGTGCGATCGCGGCGATCGACGCGAGCGAGGCGGGTTGCGGGCAGCCGGTGGCGGCGAGCGTGGGCGTGGTCACGACGGCCGCGTCGGGCTACGACTACGAGGCGCTTATCGCGCATGCCGATGCGGCGATGTACCGGTCAAAGGTCGCGGGTCGCAATCGCGTGACGCTCTACGAGCGACCACCCGTGCCGCAGCCCGGCGTCACGACGGTCATCGACCGCCGCAACGCCGAGGCGATGCTCAAGCAGTACTGAGCCGGTCCGCCGGCGACCCTCCACGCGGCGTCGACACGCTCGCGACATGGCGGGCGTAGCGTTGGATGTCCGCCGACACGCGACCGCCCGCCATGGACGAGAACCGCCGCATAGCGGATTACCTGCGTTCCACCGCTGATCTGACCGAGTACTTCCGTACCTGCAAGCAGACGGGCGACCTGACGCTGGTCGAAAGTGCGCTGCGCGACATGCCGGAATGGGCCACCTTCCACGAGGTGAGGAGCGCGCTCGGTGCGGCCGGGCTGCGCCTGAGCGTCGCGTCGCTCGGGCCGACCGAGAAAGTGCTGCCGGAGTACGCCGAGCGACGGAAAGGGCCGCGCAAGCACTGACGGTTGATTAGGCGTTGCAGCGCACCCGTGACCCAGACCGAGATTCGCTCTGCCAGCACGCCATCGATCGCAACACGTGGCGACGGAGTCAGGCGCGGCGAAGAACGGACCGACATCCCGACGCACCCTCGCCCATGCCGCGCGTCACCACGCCCGCCCTGAGTCAACAAAAAACCCGCCATTTCGGCGGGTTTTTCGCGAAGCTCGATCGTTCGGCCAAGGGCTTACTTGATCTTGCCTTCCTTGTAGATCACGTGCTTGCGCACGACCGGATCGAACTTCTTGATCTCCATCTTGCCCGGAGTGTTCTTCTTGTTCTTGTCGGTCGTGTAGAAGTGGCCGGTGTTGGCCGACGAAATCAGGCGAATCTTGTCGCGCTTGGAAGCCATCGTCGTCTACTCCTCAGATCTTTTCGCCGCGTGCGCGGAGATCGGCGAGGACGGCGTCGATGCCGTTCTTGTCGATGGTGCGCAGGGCATTGGCGGAAACGCGCAGGCGGACCCAGCGGTTCTCCGAAGCGACCCAGAAGCGGCGCTCGTGGAGGTTCGGCTGGAAACGACGACGGGTCTTGTTGTTCGCGTGGGAGACGTTGTTACCGGTCACCGTACGCTTGCCGGTCACTTGGCAGACTTTGGACATACGCACCTCGAAAGGTATGAGTGCTTCCCTTGGCCAGGGAGGCGGCGGCCCTGACGCGCTCCATTGGGAACGCATCGCGCGATTCAGGCGGGACCCGCGGGGCGGGCGATTCGCTGGCGACGGAAAACGCGCTTTCCGGTCGACGTCCGGGCCCGGCACAGGGCCGGCGGACGCAGCGAGCCGCGCATTATGGCGGCCGAAGCCTTTGTGGGCAAGCACTTACAGATGAACCGGTCGCGCCGGGCGGGCAAATCGTTCGGGCGCGACCCGCGTTATGCGATGGGCGTCCCGCGATCGCCAGCCTCGTCGCGACCGGGACTGCATCCCGGCTACCCATGGGCGAACAGGCGATTGCCGGCCTGCTGAGGCGGCTGCGCACGGACTCGCGGCGCCCGTGGCGAAGGGTGGGCACCAGACCGCTTCCGGGCCGTCGGAGCGACCCTCCGCCGCACCGGGCTAGGCTCAGCCTTTGACTGTCGAGGAGATCCCCATGGACGCTGCCGTCGTCCGTCATGCCGCCTGCGCTTGCGGCCAGCTCGCGATCGCCTGCCGCGGCGAGCCCGTGCGCGTCTCGATCTGCCACTGCGATGCCTGCCAGCGCCGCACCGGCGCGCCGTTCGGCTGGCAGGTGCGGTTTCCGGAAAAGGAGGTCACGCCGACGGGTGAGGCCGCGCGCCACCGTCGGACCGCCGACAGCGGGCGCGCGCTCGACTTCCGCTTCTGCCCGCGGTGCGGGAGCACGGTGTGGTGGACCATGGACCGCGATCCCGGGCTCGTCGTCATCGCCGGCGGCGCATTCGCCGATCCGACGATCCCGCCGCCGACCGTCGCGGTCTACACCGAGCGCCAGCACGCATGGACCAAGATGCCGGCGCTGCACGGCATCGAATCACATCCGTAACCACATCGCGGCCACCCTGACGCGCGACAGACCCGCCGGCGACCACCGCGCGATCCCCGACTGGAGAACATCGATGCACCACTCGCGCCTGTGCGCACTGCTGATCGACTGCCGCACCGCGGACATCGACGCCGCCGCCGAGTTCTGGGCGCACGCCCTCGGCCGCGCGGTCGATCCGGACCACCCCGGCACGCGCGGCAACTACCGCATGCTCGAGACGCCGCCGGACGAACCGCTGGTGCAGGTCCAGCGCGTGGAGCACGAGAGCCGCGTCCATATCGACATCGAAACCGACGACATTCCGGCGGAGGTGGCGCGGCTGGAAGCGCTCGGTGCCGAAGTGGTGTCGCGACTGGAGCGCTGGGTGGTGATGCAGGCGCCGACCGGTCAGCGCTTCTGCGTCGTGCGCGTCCAGCGCCCGGGATTTCCGAAGAACGCGACGCGTTGGGATTGAGTCGCCGACCCTTGCGCGTGTCGCGTCAGTGCGACGCGCGATCCCGGTTCCACCCGCGATGGCGGATGTCGAGCATCAGGCTGTACACCGCGGTAAATGCCGGGAACAGGTTCTGGATGACGCCGACCGAGTCCTGCTTCTGCGAGAACAGGAAGTAGCTCAGCGTCATCAGCGAGCCGACCACGCTCATGTACCAGAACAGGCGCGGAATCACCGGCTTGCCGGCGCGCTTGCTCGCAATGAACTGCACCAGCCAGCGACCGCCGAACATCGCCGCACCGACCAGGCCGATCACCTTCCACGGCGACGCATGCAGGCCCGTCCACATCAGCCACGGAATCGGGCTGTTCATGACGTCGCCGGTCATGCTCAGACCTCCTCGACGCGGGTCACGCGCGAGCGCTTGATCAGCCACGACACGCCGCGAAGGTCGCTGACGCCGACCAGCGCGCGATTGAGGTTGTTGTACTTCGACACGCCGCTCGCGCGGTGGCGATGGTTCACCGGCACGCTCACCGTCTGCCAGCCGGCGCGCTGCATCAGCGCGGGCAGGTAGCGGTGCATGTGGTCGAAGTAGGGCAGGTCGAGGAACGCATCGCGTTCGAACAGCTTGATGCCGCAGCCCGTGTCCGGCGTCGAATCACGCAGCATGCGCGAGCGGATCGCGTTCGCCGCCTTCGACGCCCAACGCTTGCTGCCCGTGTCCCGGCGGTTGACGCGCCAGCCCGCGAACAGCTTCACCTCGGGGCCGGACGCATCGCGCTTGGCGAGCAGCTTCGGAATGTCGGCCGGATCGTTCTGGCCGTCGCCGTCGAGCGTCGCGATCCACGCGCCGCGCGCGGCTTTCACGCCGGTACGCGTCGCCGTGCTCTGGCCGCTGTTCTTGATATGACGCACCACCCGCAGCTCCGGCGCTTCCGCCTTCAGCGCCTGCAGCGCGGCGACGGTGCCGTCCTTCGAGCAGTCGTCGACGTAGACGATCTCGAAGTCGGTGACGCCGCGCAGTGCAGCAACAATTTCGCGCACCAGCGAGGCGACGTTGCCTTCCTCGTTGAAGACGGGCACGACGACGGAGAGCGGCAGGGAAGCGGTCATGGAACTCTCGGGGGATGCGGGGCCACGTCCATGCGGCAAAGGCGACGCGCCGGTTGGAGCGGGATTGTCGCCGATAGTTCCGTGACGGCCGCGGCCGTCACGGCGTCAGTCTTCGCGGCGCGCGCGCAGGCGTTCGAGCACGCCGTCCAGCGATTCGAGGTCGCTGTAGTGGATCACCAGGCGACCCTTGTTGCCGCGGCCGTTGAGCACGGCCACCTTGGTGCCCAGCGTCTCGGCGAGTTCGCGCTCGAGCGCGACGATGTCGGCGGTGGGCTTGGCCTTGGCCGCCGCCGCACGCGGCTTGCCCGCACCGGCCGGGACCTGGCCCGCCATCAGCTGTTGCACACGATGCTCGACCTCGCGCACCGACCAGCCCTGCTCGGCGGCCTGCTTGGCGAGCGCGATCGCGGCCTGCGGCGCCAGCGGGAGCAGCGCACGCGCATGGCCCATCTCGATCGCGCGCGTCTCCACCAGCACGCGGATGTCCGGCGGAAGCTCGAGCAGGCGCAGCAGGTTCGACACCGCGGCGCGCGAGCGGCCCACGGCTTCCGCCGCCTGCGCATGCGTCAGGTCGAACTCGTCGATGAGGCGCTGCAATGCCTGCGCCTCTTCGAGCGGATTGAGGTCTTCGCGCTGGATGTTCTCGATCAGCGCCATCGCGACGACGGTGCGGTCGTCGACTTCGCGGACCACCACCGGAATCTCGGCGAGGCCCGCGATCTTTGACGCACGCCAGCGACGCTCGCCGGCGATGATCTCGAAGGTCTTGCCGCCGTGGTCGCGGATCTCGCGCACCACGATGGGTTGGATCACGCCCTGCGCACGGATCGACTCGGCGAGTTCGTTGAGCTTGGCTTCGTCCCAATGACGACGCGGCTGGTATTTGCCCGCAACGAGTGCGTCGACCGGCAGCTGCCGCAGTGTATCGCCCGGCTGCGCTTCGACGATCTGCGGCGCCTCGGCGGCGGCCTTGGGACCGAGCAGCGCTTCGAGCCCGCGGCCGAGGCCGCGCTTCTTCGCCGAACTCATGCCGCGGCCTCCTTCAACGCCTTCTTTGCGGCCAGCTCGCGTTCCTTGGTGCGACGCACGACTTCGCCCGCAAGGCCGAGATACGCGACGCCGCCGCGGCTCGCGCGGTCGTAACCGACGATCGACTGGCCGTGGCTCGGCGCTTCGGCCAGGCGCACGTTGCGCGGCACGATCGTGCGGAAGACCTTGTCGCCGAAATGGTTGATCAGCTCCGCCGACACCGCGTTCGCGAGGTTGTTGCGCACGTCGAACATGGTGCGCAGCACGCCTTCGATCTCGAGCTTCGGATTCAAACGCGCGCGAATGGCTTCAATGGTCTCGACCAGCGCCGAAATACCTTCGAGCGCGTAGTACTCGCACTGCATGGGCACGATCACCGAATCCGCCGCGGTCAGCGCGTTGAGCGTGAGCAGCGACAGCGCCGGCGGGCAGTCGACGAGAATGAAGTCGTAGTCCGCGCGCAGCGGTTCGAGCACGGCCTTGAGCTGCTGTTCGCGCTCGCTGCGATCCATCAGCTGGATCTCGGCGGCGGTGAGGTCGATGTTGCCGGGCAGCAGGTCGAAGTCTTCGGCGGTGCGCACGATCGCGCTCGCAGCCGTGGCTTCGCCGAGCAGCACTTCGGTGATCGACGCTTCGATCGCGCGCTTGTCGACGCCCGAGCCCATGGTCGCGTTGCCCTGCGGGTCGAGATCGACCAGCAACACGCGCTGCGGCGCACGGGCGAGGCCGGCGGCCAGGTTGACGGCCGTCGTGGTCTTGCCGACGCCGCCCTTCTGGTTGGCGATCGCGATGATGCGGGCCATTCGGCTCGTTCCCCTGCTGGGCTTGGATGACGCGGAGTCGGTCGCGGATCACCGCTGCGCTGCAGCGGCGGTCGGCGTCCGGTCCGGACCGCATAGTATGCCCGTGAAGACGCATCATCACGGGCCCGGGGTCGCCCGCGTGCGCCGCCGGTCATACTGTCGCGATGTCGTCCGACCTGCCCCCCGACCTGCGCCCGTTGCTGGCGTCCGGCCTGGCCGACCTCGGCCTCGATCCCGTCCACACCGACCGCCTGCTGGCCTACCTGGCGCTGCTGGTCCGGTGGAACGCGACCTACAACCTCACCGCCATCCGCGACCCGCGCGAGATGGTGGTCAAGCACCTGCTCGACTCGCTGGCGATGCACGCCTTCGTCGATCCGCTCGTCGCCTCCGGCGGAGCGCTGGCCGACCTCGGCACCGGTGCGGGCCTGCCGGGCATCCCGCTGGCGATCGTGAAGCCCGGGCTGAAGGTCACGCTGGTCGAGAGCGCCGGCAAGAAAGCGCGCTTCATGCGACAGGCGATCCGCGACCTCGGCCTGGCCGACGCGCGCGTCGTCGACCAGCGCATCGAGGCGGTCGACGAACCCGGCGCCTACGCGGCGATCACCGCCCGCGCGCTGGCGACGATTCCTTTGATCCTCGAGCTGGGCGGCCACCTGCTCGCGCCCGATGGCGTGCTACTGGCGATGAAGGGCGTCTACCCGGCGGACGAGCTGGCGCAGCTGCCTGCGGGGTGGGTGCTGCGGGAAAGCCATCCGCTGCGGGTACCGGGGCTGGCGGCCGAGCGGCATCTGGTGGTGGTGGGGCGCGCTGCGGTCCAGTCGCAGCGCGACTGATCCAGCCCGCCTCTGCGCGCGGACGAATTCCGCCGAGCCTGTTGCCCCTCTGCATTGGGCATTGGTCGTCAAGAGCGACGAATCTGCGGCCAACGGGCAGTCTTCTTCGCCTTTCGTCCCCCATCGCGTGCGTCAGGCCGTCGTATCGCCGGCGGTCGACGGCCGCCACGCGACGCTTCCGACCAGGCCGTCGATCGCCAAGGGCTCGACCCGCCATGTCGCGACGGCGCCCAACTCGGCATCGGTAGTGACCAGACGCGGCACGCCGTCCAGCCGGTCGAAATGCAGGCGGTCGAGCCCGAACGCCAGTCCGCGGCCCTGCGCCTTGAGCACCGCTTCCTTGGCGCACCACAGGCGCAGGAAGGCCGCTTCGCGCAGTTCGGCCGGCAGACGCTCCAGAGCATCGGCCTCGTCGGCGTGGAAGTAGCGGCGGGCCAGCTCCAGCGCGCGCGGTCTTGGCTTCGGCGATTCGATATCGATACCGACCCGCACGCCGTCGCCGAGCGCGATCGCCAGCCGCGTGCCGCTGTGGCTCCAATTGCAGTCGACGCCCGCCCGTTGCAGCAGCGGACGCCCGTGCGGCCCGCGATCGAACGCCAGCGTCGCCGCCTCGACCCCCAGTTCGCCCGCCAGCCAGTCGCGCACCAGCACCTCGGCCGGCACGCCGGCGGGGTGGACGAGATCGACGACCCGGACCGGGCCGAAGGAGCGGACGGCGGACACGCAGGGCCTTTTGGCTGACCGGACAGGGCCCGCAGCGTAAAGTACGGCGGGGGAAAGGCGTCAGGTCGGGTGCATGTCGGCGGTCATCGGAACGGAACGGGAGCAGGCGTGCCGCCTGCAGGCGCTGGTCACCGGCGCGCCGTCGCGCGTGGTCGCGTTCGATGCCGGCCGTCCGGTCACCCGCGCACTGTTCGAACGCCACGTGCGTGCCGTCGCCGCCGCGCTGCCGTCCGCCGGCTACGCGGTGAATCTCTGCGAAGACCGCTACCGCTTCATCGTCGCGCTGTGCGCGGCAGCACTGCGCGGACAGGTGACGCTGTTACCGCCCTCGCGCGCGCCGGCCGTCGTCGACACCGTGCGCGCCGACCACCCGGATTCCATCTGCATCGGCGACATCCCACTCGATCCCGCACCGCCCGGCTTCTGGCGTCTGCCGGATGAGCTCGCCGAGCTCGACGGTGCGCCGCTCGAGATCGACGCCGACGCGACGCTGCTGATCGGCTTCACGTCCGGCAGCACCGGCCAGCCCAAACCCAATCTCAAGACGCTCGCGAGTTTCGTCACCAGCACGATGCAGAACCTCGCGGCGATGGACGATTTGTTCGCGCGCGACGATGTCACGCCGCTGGTCGCGACCGTGCCGCCGCAGCACATGTACGGCATGGAGACCTCGGTGATGTTGCCGCTGCTCGGCGATGTCGCCGTGCATGGCGGACGCCCGTTCTTTCCGCAGGACGTCGCGCGCGCGGTCGCCGACTGTCCGCGCCCGCCGGTGCTGGTCACCACGCCGGTGCACCTGCGCGCACTCGTGCAGGCGCATGGGGACGATCCGTCGTTCGCGATGCCGCCGATCGCCGCGATCGTCTCCGCCACCGCGCCTCTGCCGCAGGATCTCGCGCAGGCCGCCGAAGCCGCGTTCGGCTGCGAAGTGCGCGAGATGTTCGGCTCGACCGAAACGTGCATCCTCGCGCGCCGTCGCACCGCACACGACGATGCGTGGACGACGCTGCCGGGTGTCACGCTCGCGCCACAACCCGACGGCACGCTCGTCGACGCGCCGCACCTGGCGACACCGGTCGCGCTCGCCGATCTGGTCGAGCTGTTGCCCGATGGACGGTTCCGCCTGCGCGGTCGCAATGCGGACCTGCTCGAGATCGCGGGCAAGCGCGCATCGCTCGGCGATCTGACGCGCAAGCTGCTCAGCGTGCCGGGCGTGCTCGATGGCGTGGTCGTGCAACTCGATGCCGATGCACACGGCGTTTGCCGCATCGCCGCACTCGCGGTCGCGCCGACACTGAAGTCCGACGACATCCTGCGTGCATTACGCCAGCAGATGGATCCCGTGTTCCTGCCGCGCCGATTGCGTTGCATCGCATCATTGCCGCGCAACGAGACCGGCAAGTTGCCGCGCGCGACGGTGCTCGCATTGCTGCACAGCTGAACGGCACATTGCGCTTCACATGACGCCCACGCACTGCGCGACGAATCGCGCGGAAAAGCGGCTGTTCTCATACGCCGCCGTCACAGCCGCCTTTCCAGACTTCACTCGCCCCCTGTACGAGGGGTGCCGAATTCACCCTCTGACTGGATAGGAGAACACCCATGGGCTTCATCATTTGGCTGATCGTCGGCGGCATCATCGGCTGGATCGCGAGCATGATCATGCGCACCGATGCACAGCAGGGCGCGCTGCTCAACATCGTCGTCGGCATCATCGGCGCGTTCCTTGGCGGCTGGATCGGCGGCATGGTCATGGGCAACGCCGGCAGCATCAACAACGGCGATTTCTCGCTGTCGGGTCTGCTGATGTCGCTGCTGGGCGCCGTCGTCCTGCTCGCCATCGTCAACCTGTTCCGTCGTGGCCGCGTGCGTTAATCAGCACCCGTCGGAATGAAAAAAGGCCCGCATTCGCGGGCCTTTTCTTTTGCGTGGCGTCGCTTCGTCACGCGCGTGGCGCGAGCTGCACCCACGCCGGCGCATGGTCGCTGGGACGTTCCCAGGTGCGCGGTTCGCGATCGATGCCGGCGGCAACGCACTGCGCGCGCAGGGCTTCCGACACCAGCGTCAGATCGATGCGCAGGCCGAGACCGCGACGGAACGCGAACTGGCGGTAGTCCCACCAGCTGAATTCCCTCGACGCCGGATTCAACGCGCGGAATGCGTCGTGCAGGCCGAGCGCATGCAGGCGGTCGAGCGCGTCGCGCTCGGCACGCGAGGTCAGGATGTGATCCTCGTTCCACACGACGGGGTCGTGCACGTCACGTTCGTCGGGCGCGATGTTGAAGTCGCCGAGCAGCACGAGGTCCGGATAGCGCACGAGTTCGGCCTGCACCCACGCGTGCAGCGCGTCCAGCCAGCGCAGCTTGTACGCGTACTTGTCGGTGCCGACTGACTGCCCGTTGACGACGTAGACGTCGACGATGCGTACGCCGTTGACCGTCGCCGCGAGCACGCGCTTCTGCTCGTCCTCGAAACCGGGAATGCCCATCTGCACGTCGTCGATGACGCCACCGCCGGGCGACGCCATGCGCGCGAGGATCGCGACGCCGTTGTAGGTCTTCTGCCCGGAGAACACGCTGCGATAGCCCATCGCCGCAATCTCCGTATCCGGAAAGCGCGCGTCTTCGAGTTTGGTTTCCTGCAGCGCGACCACGTCGGGCCTCGCGCCGGCGAGCCATTGCTCCAGGTGCGGCAGGCGCACGTTCAACGAATTGACGTTCCAGCTGGCGATTTTCATGGCGGAAGTCTAGCCGCACGGGCGCGCCGCACTGGCATCATCGGCGTCCGACTTCCACACGCCGCCGCCATGACCCCGATCGACCTGCGCAGCGACACCGTCACCCGTCCCACGCCCGCGATGCGCGACGCCATGCTGCGCGCCGACGTGGGTGACGACGTCTACGGCGAGGATGCCACCGTCAACGCGCTGCAGCGTCGCGTCGCGGACGAGCTCGGGTTCGAGGCGGCGCTGTTCACGCCCAGCGGCACGCAGGCCAACCTCATCGCGCTGATGGCGCATTGCGAGCGCGGCGACGAATACATCGTCGGCATGGACGCGCACACCTACAAGTTCGAAGGCGGCGGCGCGGCGGTGCTGGGCTCGATCCAGCCGCAGCCGATTCCCCACGCCGCTGACGGCACCTTGCCGCTCGACGCCGTCGAACGCGCAATCAAGCCGATCGATCCGCATTTCGCGCGCAGCAGGATCCTCGCGCTCGAAAACACCTGGCACGGACGCGTGATGCCGATGGACTACCTCGCGGCGGCGCGCGCGCTCTGCGATCGACGCGGCCTCGGCCTGCATCTGGACGGCGCGCGCCTGTACAACGCGGCGGTCGCGTCGAACGTGCGGGCACGCGAGATCGCGAAGCACTTCGACAGCGTGTCGGTCTGCCTGTCGAAAGGCCTGGGTGCGCCGGTGGGCTCGGTGCTCGCGGGCACGCGCGATCTCATCGAACGTGCCAAGCGCTGGCGCAAGGTCTGCGGCGGTGGCATGCGGCAGGCCGGCATCCTCGCGGCCGGCGCGATGTACGCACTCGACCACCACGTCGCGCGGCTCGCCGACGATCATCGTCGTGCGTCGACGCTTGCAAGCGAACTCGCCGCGCTCGGCCTGCCGGCGCATGCGCATACCAACATGGTGTTCGTCGACATCCCGGTCGATCGCCAGGCCGCCTTGAAATCGTATCTCGGGGAGCGCGGTATCGTGATCTCGACCGGCTACCTGCCGACCATCCGTCTGGTCATGCATCTCGATGTCGGCGACGACGGCGTCGCGCGCACGATCGACGCGTTCCGCGCCTTCGCGTGAGCCTCAGCGTGCGAGCCAGCGGATCACGCGATCGAGTTTCGAATACGGCGGCTTCAGCAGATCAGTGACCGCGAAGCGACGCTGCCGGAATACCGGCAGCAACTTGCTGAAGGTGTCGAAGCCGGCTTGGCCATGGATCGCGCCCATGCCGCTGGGGCCGATGCCGCCGAACGGCAGGCCCTGCGCACCGAAATGCAGCAGCGTGTCGTTGACGGTGACGCCACCCGCCAGCGTGCCGTCGACCAGCCGATCGATGGTTGCACGCGAATGGCTGAAGGGATACATGGCCAGAGGACGTTCCAGCGACGCCACGCGCGCGATCGCGTCATCCAGCGTATCGTAGCCGAGCACCGGCAGGATCGGGCCGAAGATTTCGTCCCGCATGACGCGCAACGTCGGCGGCGGATCGATGATTAGCACCGGCGGCAGCAGGCGCGTCGCCGAATCGCCGTCGCCGAACGGCGCGATCACCGTCGCGCCGGCCGCACGTGCTTCGTCGACGTAAGCACGCAGACGCGCAAACTGCGCGTCGCTGATGATGCGCGTGTAGTCGGGCGAGCTCGCGATGTCGGCATAGCGCGCGTGCAGCTGCGCCTTCAGTGCGTCGACGAAGGCATCGCGACGACCGCGGTCGATGAGCGCGTAGTCGACGCCGATGCAGGTCTGCCCGGCGTTGAACCACTTGCCAGTGGCGATGCGCGCGGCCGCGACGTCGATCTCGAAATCCGGCGCGACGATCGCGGGCGCCTTGCCGCCGAGCTCGAGCGTGACCGGCGTGAGGTTCGGTGCGGCGGCGGCCATCACCTTGCGGCCCACCGCGGTCGAGCCAGTGAACAGTAGATGGTCGAACGGCAGCGATGCGAAGGCGGCGCCGATGTCGGCGCCGCCGAGCGCGAGCGCCACGCGATCGTCCGGAAACACTGCGGCCAAGAGGTCGCGCAGCCACTCACTCGTGCGCGGCGTGTGCTCCGACGGCTTGAGATAGGCGTGATTCCCCGCCGCGATCGCGCTCACCAGCGGCACCAGCGCAAGGTTCACCGGGTAATTCCACGGCGAGATGATGCCGACCACACCCACCGGCATCGGCCGCACCCGTGCGCGCGCCGGCCACAGCCGCCAGCCGACCTTCGCGCTGCGCGTGCGCGTCCAGCGACGCAGGTGCGCGAGCGCGTGGTCGATCTCGGCGAGCACGATCAGCGTTTCCGCGATCAGGTTCTCGTGCGTGGAGCGATGGCCGAAGTCGGCGCGGATCGCGGCGTCCATCGTCGACTGGCGCGCGCGGAATTCCTCGCGCAGCCGCTGCAGATCGGCGCGCCGCTGCGCGAGGTCCGGCTTGCGCCCGCGCCAGGCCGCAAGCAGGCGGGCATGCGTGGCAGCGAACTCGGAGTTCATCGCGTTCATGCAGGGTCGGCGGGCGGCAGGAGCCGACAGCCTACAATCCGCGCATGGCGATCCGACCCTATCTCGAACACCTTCCGACCCTCGGCGCGCGCTGCTACGTCGACGAGGCGGCGACCGTCATCGGTGACGTCGTGCTCGGCGACGACGTCTCCGTGTGGCCGGGCACGGTCATCCGCGGCGACGTCAACTTCATCCGGATTGGCGATCGCACCAACATCCAAGACGGCACGGTGGTGCACGTCAGCCACGACGGCCCGCACGCCAAGCTCGGTGGTTTCGCCACGCGCATCGGCGCGGACGTCACCATCGGCCACAAGGCCATCGTGCACGCCTGCACGATCGAGGACGCAGTGCTCATCGGCATGGGCGCGATCGTGCTCGACGGCGCGGTGGTCAGGAAGCATGGTTTCGTCGGTGCAGGCGCGGTGGTGCCGCCGGGCAAGGTGGTCGGCGAGCGCGAGCTGTGGCTCGGCAATCCGGCGAAAATGGTGCGTGTGCTCAGCGATGCGGAAGTCGAAGCGCTGTACTACTCCGCGCAGCATTACGTGCGACTCAAGGACCGCTATCTCGGCGCTGGCTGAGGCGCACGCCGCCCGGTAAAGTCGCTGCCGGGGAAAAGCGGGGTGGGGGCATGACGCACGACAAGGACGCGGGCCGCGAGTGGCGGCCCTACGAGATCGCGACGCCGATCGCGCGTGATGGCGCGGCGGGGATGCCGCCGCCAGCGCCACCGGGCATCGAGCGCTCGCCGTACGCGGCGCCCTACGCGACCCTCGCCGACCGCACGCATGACGCCGGTGACGTGGTGCTGGCCGACCGCGCGTCGCGCCTGCTGGCGCAGCTAGTGGACCTCGGCATGGTCATCGTGCCGGTGCTGTTGTTCGTCTTCGCGGGCTACCGCCAGTTCTCGCGCAACATGCTCGGCATGCATGGGCTGTCGACCGGCGCGGCGACTGCCATTCTCATCGCTGTCGCCATGATCCTTGGCATCGCAATCTGGAACATCGTGCTGCTAGTCCGGTACGGCCAGACCGTGGGCAAGAAGGTCATGAAGATCCGGATCGTGCGCAGCGACGGCAGCCCGGTGAGCTTCTGGCGCATCCTCTTCATGCGCTCGATGGCGATCTCGCTGCTCTCGCGCGCCTGTTCGCTGCTGCATCCGCTGCTCGGCCTGGCGGTGTCGCTGGGCGATGTGCTGATGATCTTCCGCGAGGACCGTCGCTGCCTGCACGACCAGATTGCCGACACGATCGTCATCGACGCCTGATCCGCTCGTCCGCGTCCCGCGCATGCTGCTCGACACCCACCACGACGTCGTGACGCCCGAAGGCGTCGCGCTGCATCTGCCGGTCGCCGGTCCGGTGCCGCGTGCACTGGCGTGGGCCATCGATTTCGCCATCCGCGTTGCGGTACTGCTCGCGCTGTCGATGGTGCTCGGCCTGCTGGGCGGCGCGGGTGCGGGCGTGATGATGGTGGTCGCCTTCCTGCTGTACTGGTTCTATCCGGTCGCCTGCGAAGTGCTGCTCGACGGGCGCTCGCCCGGCAAGCGCGCGCTGGGCCTGCGCGTGATCGCCGCCGACGGTGCGCCGATCGGCTGGCGTGCGTCGTTCACCCGCAACCTGCTGCGCGTCGTCGACATGCTGCCGTTCGGCTACGCCTTCGGCCTCGTCGCCTGCCTCGCTGATCCCGCCGCGCGCCGGCTGGGTGACATGGTCGCGGGCACGCTGGTCGTGCATTTGCTGCCCGAAACGTCAAGCGATGCCGCCCCGGTCGTAGTACCGCATCCGCCGCGGGTGCCGCTGCAGCCGGCGGAACAGGCGGCGATCGTCGATTTCGCCGAACGCGCGCCGGCACTGACGGTTGCGCGTCGCGACGAACTCGCCGATCTCGCGGCGCCGCTGGTGCAGGCGCGGGGGTCGCGCGCGGCCGAAGCGCTATATGCGATCGCGGCCTGGCTGCTGGGGCGTCGACTGTGAAGCAGGACGCCTTCGTCGCCCGCCACCGCGCCGAATGGGACGCATTCGAGCGTTGGCTCGACACGCGCGGCGACAGTGCGCGCCGGGCCCGCACGACGCGCGATGCGGGCGCGATTCCCGACAGTGAAATCCCCGCACGCTACCGCCGCCTGACCCAGCAGCTCGCGCTCGCGGCTCGACGCGGCTACAGCACGCAGGTCACCGCGCGCCTGCAGGCGCTGATGCAGCGCGGCCACGCGGTGCTGTATCGCACACCGGCACCGCGGTGGCGTCGTGTGGCGGCGTTCTTCCTCGGCGGTTTCCCGCGTCTCGTTCGCGAGGAATGGCGATGCATGCTCGCTGCCGCGATCATGCTGTACGTGCCGGGCATTCTCGTATTCGCGGCGATCCAGATCGATCCGGATCTGTCGTCGGCGATCTTCCCGCCGGAAATGCTCGCGCAGTTCGAATCGATGTACGACCCGGCCGACGCCGCGCGCAAGCTCGGTCGCGACAGCGGCACCGACATCGCGATGTTCGGTTTCTACATCTTCAACAACATTTCGATCGCGTTCAAAACGTTTGCGAGCGGCGCACTCGCCGCCATCGGCTCGATCTTCGTGCTGCTGCAGAACGGCCTGATCATCGGCGGCGTTGCCGGTCATCTGCAGGCCGTGGGTCGCGGTGATCCCTTCTGGCGCTTCGTCTGCGGGCATTCGGCGTTCGAGCTCACCGCGATCGTCATTGCCGGCGGCGCCGGTCTGCAGATCGGCCTGCGCATGCTCGCGCCGGGACAGCAGCGGCGCATCGACGCGTTGATCGAAGCCGGACGCCGTGGCGCCCTGCTCAGCGCGGGCGTGTTCGCGATGCTGGTGATCGCCGCCTTCCTCGAAGCGTTCTGGTCGTCGATCGGCTGGATGCCGGCGGCGGTGAAGTACTCGGTGGCCGCGATGCTGTGGTCGCTGGTCGGCCTGTGGCTGTGGCGCGGCGGTCGCGGCTTGTTGCCGGGCGAGCTCGAAGGACCGCAGGCATGAGGATCGACGATCTCACCGTGGCGCTGCGCCCGCGTTCGTCGTGGGAGGCGATCGAACTCGGCACCGCGCTCGTGCGTCGTCATGCGCGCGCGATCTGGCGGCCGTGGCTGGCGTGCACGTTGCCCGCATTCGCGGTGGTCAATGCGCTGTGCTGGCTGTGGGGCAAGCCGGCGGTGGCGATGTTCGTGATGTGGTGGCTGAAGCCGCTCTTCGACCGCGTGCCGCTGTTCGTGCTGTCGCGCGCGGTGTTCGGCGAAGTGCCGGGCACGCGCACGACATTGCGCAACGCGTTTCGTGGCGGCACGCGGGCGATGTTCGGTTACCTGATGTGGCGCCGCCTGAGTCCTGCGCGCGCGCTGCTGATGCCCGTCGACGTGCTGGAAGGCGGCCCGGCCGCGCAGGCCGGCGCGCGACGCCGCGTGCTCGCCGGTCCGGCCTACGGCGTGGCGTCGCTGTGCCTGCTGGTGTTCGCGAATTTCGAGGCGGCGCTGGTGTTCGGCTTCGCCGCGCTCGCGCTGATGTTCATTCCCAACGAATTCGTGCAGCTGGCTTTCCAGAACCTGTGGCTGCACCTGCGCGAGTCGCCGGCGTGGCTGCTGCTGATCGAGAACACGCTGGTGTGGACGGCGACGTGCGTGCTCGAGCCGTTCTACGTCGGCAGCGGCTTCGGCCAGTACCTCAACCGTCGCACCGAGATCGAAGGCTGGGACATCGAACTCGCGTTCCGCCGCCTGCGTGGGCGCCTGCTCGCGGCGAGCACGGCACTGATGCTGGTGGCATGCGCGATTCTCGCACCGCGCACATCGTCCGCCGCCGAGGGCCGCATGGCGCAGTGTCCGCTGCCGGTGCACGACACCAGCGCGCTGCAGCGTGCGTTCGGCAGCGAATACCGGGACGCGACGCGCTTCGAAGGGGCGGTCGATCGTGCCTTCCAGGATCCACGCCTGCATCCGCAGCGCAAGGTGTCGACGTGGAAGCCCAAGCATCCGCCGAAGCCCGATGAACCGAGGCAGCGTCGCCTGCCGGAATGGCTGGTCGGCCTCGGCAAGGCGATCGGCGTCGCCGGTGAAGGCGTGATGTGGGCGTTGGCCGGCGCGCTGGTGCTGCTGATCGCGTGGCTGCTGTATCGCTGGTGGCCGTCGCTGCGCGAGATCGTGCGCGAGCCGCGCGTCGCGCCGGCGGCCGCCGTCGAGCATGCGATCGCGGAGCCCGAGCCGCTGCCGCCGGACATCGTCAGCAGCGTGCGACGCCTGTGGGCGGCGGGCCAGGCGCGCGATGCGCTGGCGCTGCTGTACCGCGCGGCGGTCGAGGCGATGCTCGGTGCGACCGATCGCGTGCTGCCGCCGGGCGCCACCGAATCGCAATGCCTGCGCGCGTCGCAGGCATTGCCCGACTCGCCGCGCCGCGCCTTCGCGCGCGTCGTGCGCCTGTGGCAGTACGCGGCCTGGGCCGAACGCCTACCGTCGAATGACGAATTCGAGACCGTGCTCGGCGATGCCGCGCTGCAGTTCGGGTGGCGCGCATGAAGCGGCTGCACCTCCTGCTGATCGTGCTGGGTGCGGGCCTGGTCGCGGCGATCGTCGCGTGGTGGCTGCACACCTACGAACGCAGCGAGGAATGGATCGATCTGCCGCGCACCGGCGAGGCGGTGACCAACCCGCTGTTCGGCCTGCGCGTCGCCTTGGAGAAGGACGGCCGTCGCGCACACACGTGGCGCCGCCTATCGCTCGACGCCATGCACCCGGCGTCGAACGACACCGTGCTGTACGACGGCGACCTGCGCAGCCTGGCGACACCGACGCGCGATGCCTTGCTCGACTGGGTGCGTCGCGGCGGTCATCTCATCGTCGCCGTGCCGGCGGCTGATGCCGCGTTCGGCGCCTTCGTCCGTCACGCCGAAGATCGCGGCGACGACAAGCACATCGCGGTGCCGCTGCTCGATGACATTGGCGTGCGCGTGCGTCGCGGCACCGGCGGCTGCGTGGGCGACGGCGACACCGCGATCTACGAGCTCTGCAGCACGCGACGCTTCGACCCGCCGGCCGGCACCGCGCAGCACCTGGGCGATGACGAGGGCGACGTGCTCGCACGCGTGCGCGTCGGCAACGGCAGCATCGACGTGGTCGGCTCGCTGGAATTCCTCGACACCGACCACCTGCAACGTCGCGCCAATGCGGCGTTCGCCCACCAGCTGATCTCCGGCGGCGACGTGCACGGCGTCGTGCATCTGGTGCACAGCAGCGACATGCCGTCGCTGTGGCTGATGATGCTGCGTCGCGGCTGGCCGGTGTGGCTGCCGCTGACGCTGCTGCTCGCAGGCTGGCTGTGGGCGCGCATGCGCCGCTTCGGTCCGCAGATTCCGTCGCCGGCGCTCGAGCGTCGCTCGCTGCTCGAACACGTCGCCGCGAGCGGCCAGCACCAGTGGCGCTACGGAAGCGCCGATGTGCTGCACGCGGCGCTGCTCGATGCGTTCCAGGCGCGCCTGCGCCGCCGCGATCCGCAGGCGGCCGCGCTCGAAGGCCACCTGCAGGTGCTGCGGCTGGTCGAGCGCACCGGCCTGTCGGAAGCGCAGGTCACCGACGCCCTAACTCCTCCCGATCCGCGTGACGCGAAAGCGCTCGTCACGCGCATCGCCACTCTTGTCCGCATGAGAAACCGGCTATGACCGATACCGCTGCCACCCCGCTCACCGGCGACGCGCTCGCCGAGTCCGCCGCGCGCCTGCGCGACGCGGTGTCCGGCGCCTTCATCGGGCAGCCCGACGTGCTCGAACAGATCCTCGTCGCGCTGCTCGCCGGCGGCCACGTGCTCATCGAAGGCGTGCCCGGTCTCGGCAAGACGCTGCTGGTGCGCGCGCTCGCGCAGGCCATCGACTGCCAGCACGCGCGCGTGCAGTTCACGCCCGACCTCATGCCCAGCGACATCAGCGGCCACGCGGTGTGGGATCCGAAGACGGAGACGTTCTCGATCCGTCGCGGCCCGGTGTTCACCAACCTGCTGCTCGCCGACGAGATCAACCGCGCGCCAGCGAAGACGCAGGCCGCGTTGCTCGAAGCGATGGCCGAGCGCCAGGTCACGATCGAGGGCCAGAGCTTCCAGTTGCCGCCACCGTTCATGGCGCTGGCCACGCAGAACCCGCTCGAACACGAAGGCACGTATCCACTGCCCGAAGCGCAGCTCGACCGCTTCCTGCTCAAGGTCCTGATCGGCTATCCGTCGCGTGCGGACGAAGTGCGCATGGTGGCCGACGTCAGCCGCGGCGCGGCGAGCACGTTCGATCTCTCCAGCGTGCCGCGCGTGCTCGGCCCGGACGACATCGTCGCCATGCAGAACGCGACCGCGCAGCTGCACGTCGACGACGCGATCGTCGACTACGCCGTGCGCATCGCGGCGAGCACGCGCGACTGGGCCGGCATCGCGCTGGGCGCCGGGCCGCGCGGTTCGATCGCACTGGTGCGCTGCGCGCGGGCGCAGGCGGTGCTGTCCGGCCGTGATTTCGTGACGCCGGACGACGTGCGCGAAGTCGCGCTGCCCGCGCTGCGCCATCGCATCGGCCTGTCGCCGGAGCTGCAACTCGAAGGCCAGTCCACCGACACCGTGCTGAAGGCGCTGCTCGCGCGCGTGGAAGCACCGCGCCAGTGAGTGCTTCGCGCACCCGGCTTCCGCGTCCTGCGACGCCGCTGTTCGTGCTGCTCGCCGCGTGGTCGGCGATCGGTGCGGCGGCGCTGCTGTCGTATGTCGATCGCGACGCGTGGGTGTGGGCGGGCATCGCACTCGGAACGCTGACGGTTGTCGATGCGCTCGGCCTGTTGCGGCTGCGCCCGCCGAACGTGCGGCGCGAGATGCCGGAGACCTGGCCGGTCGGCGTGGAAACCGGTGTCACGCTGCATTTCGACGACGTCGTGCCGCGTCGGTTCACGGCCGACGTCTTCGACCTGCATCCGGGTAGTTGGCGCGTGCGTGACCTGCCGCGTCGTATCGAGTTGCGACGCGGCGTCGAGACCTCGATCGACTACAGGCTGACGCCGCAGGAACGCGGCGACTTCAACTTCGACGGCGTGCAACTGCGCGTGCGGTCACCTTGGCGCCTGCTGTGGCGCGATGTCGTCGTCGGCCGCGCGCAGCACGTGCGCGTGTTCCCCAATTTCGCGCCGCTGGCCAAGTTCGCGATGTTCAGTGCCGACCAGGCATCGCGACTGGTCGGCGCGCACATCAAGCGCCGTCGCGGCGAGGGCACCGACTTCCACCAGATGCGCGACTACCGCGTCGGCGATTCGATGCGGCAGATCGACTGGAAGGCGACGGCACGCACGCGTCGCCTGATCTCGCGCGAGTACCAGGACGAGCGCAACCAGCAGGTCATGCTGATGCTCGACACCGGTCGCCGACTGCTCGCGCGCGATGACGCGATGAGCCATTTCGACCACGTGCTGGACGCCGCGCTGGTCGTTGCGTGGCTGGCGCTGCGGCAGGGCGACGGCGTCGGTCTGCTCGCCAGCGGCGGTGATGCCGCGTGGGTGCCGCCCCAGCGCGGCGCCGCGGCGATCGATCGCCTGATGCGCGCGACCTATGCGCTGCAACCGCGACCCGTCGCCACCGACTTCCTCGCGGCCGCAACCGAAATCGCGCTGCGTCAGCAGCGACGGTCGCTGGTGATGATGGTCACCAACCTGCGCGACGAGGACATGGACGACGTGCTCGCGGCGGTGCAGCTGCTGCGTCGTCGCCATCTCGTCTGCATCGCCAGCCTGCGCGAAGCCGCGCTCGACACCGCGCTGGCCGCCGACGTCGGCGACCTGCCCGGCGCACTCACCGCCGGCGCCACGGCGCAATACCTTGCGCGCCGCGCCGAAGCGCATGACGCGCTGCGCAGCCACGGCGTGCTCGTGCTCGACGTCACCTGCGCGCAGTTGCCCGCTGCGTTGGTCGAGAAGTATCTGTCGGTGAAGCGCGACGGGCTGCTGTAGCGCGAGCGCATCGGCCGCGATCGCGCGGCGGGCCATCGTGGTCTGGACGAACGCTCGTGCGTCGGGATCGACGCAACGCGACCCGGTCGGCGCTCGCCTCAGGCGACGCGCGGCGCCGTCTGCGCGACGTCGTCGAACAGTGCGTTCTCGGTCTCGCGCAGCAGGCCCTGGGCGTAGATCGTCCAGGCGAGGTAGGCGCGGATGCGCTGGAAGTAGCGGTGGCCGAACGGTTCGCGCTCGCGGATGCGGCGTTCGCAGCGGCGCTTCTGCTCTTCGAGGTATTCGCGGATGCGGCCCAGCTTCTCGCGGGCGCGCGGCACCGACAGGCCCTCGAGTGCGAAGAAGGGCAGCGACTCGTAATGCGGATGCCGCGACAGCGGCGACTTGTTCCAGTTCACCGCGGCGATCGCCGCCAGCTGGCCGGGGCCGCCGCACTGGCCGCAAGTGCACGTCACCTGCCAGCGCTCGCCGTTGAACTCCAGCGATGCCTCTTCGCCGCAGGCGGCGCACGGATTGATCCAACGTGCGGCGTCCAACGGATCATCGGGGCCGAAATCGAGCCAGCTCGGATCGATCTCGATCACGCGATCCAAGGGGTCGACGGCGCGGAGGTTGCGGGGGTGCTCGTGCATCGGGTTCCTCGGGGGGCAACGCGGTGAGGGCCGGTCGGCCTGGTCCCCTGTGTAAAGCGCCGCCTTCGTCGGGCGGGGGCGCATTGTGCCGCTTACGTTGTTAACGCGACGCGTCCGACGATGGCACGATGCATCGCAGAACGGGCTCCGCTGCGGCCCGATGGTGCGACTCGGAAGATTACGGTGCGTCGACCTGCGACCCTCGTCACGCTGTTGCTTGCCGCCGGCGCCGCCTGGGTCGCCGCGCGTGGACCGCTTTCGCGCGCGCCGTCGTCGCCAGCGGCCGTGCCCGGTCATGCGGACGCGGCGGACGCCGAACGCGCGCCACGTCCACGCGGGCGGGACGCATCGTCGACCGGCGATTCGGTGCTCGCCGCCGTCCGTGCGCATGCGCAGGACGCGCCGGTCGACGGTCATGGCGAGGTCGTGCGTATGCTCGCCGACGACCGCGAAGGCAACCCGCACCAGCGTTTCCTGCTGCGCCTCGACGACGGCACCACCGTGCTGGTCGCGCACAACATCGCGCTGGCGCCGCGACTGGACGGGCTCGCCGTCGGTGACCGCGTCGACTTCCGCGGCGACTACGTCTGGAATCCGAAAGGCGGTGCGCTGCACTGGACCCACCGCGATCCGCACGGCAGTCATCGGGACGGCTGGCTGCGCTGGCGCGGCCGCACCTATCAGTAAGGCGCGGTGTCCGTTTCGAGGCGCGCGAGCCTGCGCAGTGCGTCGTCGCGATCGAGGCCGCACATCGACGCGGACGGTTGCAGCGACGCGCACACCGCCGGCCGTCGCGGGTCGCCGAACAGGCGGCAACGCAGATGCGCATCGAGCTGCACGCAGGGCACGCCCGCAGGCTTGCCCTGCGGCATGCCCGGGATCGGCGAGCTGATCGACGGCGCGATGCAGCAGGCCGCGCAGCCGGCGCGACACGCGAACGCGGTCACGTGCGATCGCGATCGTGGCGCAACGCGGCGTAGACCGGCGCGGTGTCGGGCATGACGCCGTGCCACAGGCGGAAGCTTTCTGCAGCCTGCTCGACCAGCATGCCGAGGCCGTCGATGCATGTGGCGGCGCCAGCTTGCGTGGCGGCGTCGAGGAACGCGCGCGCCGTGTCGCCGTAACCGAGGTCGACGGCGGTCCAGCCGTTCGACAATGCGGCGGGAAACGGCCACGTCACGTCCGCATCGCTGCGCGCGGCGGACGTGGTGTTGATGACGATGTCGATGGGTCGCGTATCGGGCGTCGCATCGGTGTCGAGTGACGCGTGCATTGACCAAGGCGAGGCGACGACGCGGTGATCCGCAAGACGCTCGGCGAGCGCCGACAGTCGATCCGTCGAACGATTGGTGATCGCCAGCGTCGCGACGCCCGCATCGAGCAAGGCCGGTGCCACGCCCGCAGCCGCACCGCCCGCACCGATCAGCAGAAGACACGCGCCCTCGAGCGCGACGCCGTGGCGATCGCGCAGGTCGCGCACCAAGCCGACGCCGTCGGTGTTGTCGCCATGCCACCTCGCTGCGCCATCGACATCGTCGAGACGCACCAGCGTGTTCACCGCACCCGCGCGCTCGGCGCGTTCGCTGCGCGTCGCGCACAGCATCGCGGCCGCATTCTTGTGCGGCAGGGTGACGTTCGCGCCGCGGCCACCGTCCTGCGCGAAATCTGCGAGCGCCTGCACGAAGTCGTCGGGCGTCGCATCGACGCGGGTGTACTCGAGGTCGATGCCACACTGCGCCGCGAACGCCGCATGGATGAACGGCGACCGCGAATGCGCGACGGGGTGGCCGAACACGGCGAATCGGTTACGGTGCATCGGTCCTCGGCTGCCGGATTCCACGCGTGCGCACCGTACACCACCGATCCCGCGGCGTCGCCGTGGTCCTCGCCACACTGTTCATCGCCATGCCCTGCACGGCGTTCGCGCCGTGGGGCATGGAAGGCGTGGGCGTGGTGTCCACGCGCGACACCGAGATCCGCGCGACGGTCAGCCCTGATGGCTCGATGATCGTCTGGGGCAGCCCCGATCGCGCGGGCGGACCGGGCGGCTGGGACCTCTGGCGCGCGCGTCGCATCGACGGCCGCTGGCAGAACCCGCAGCCGCTCGAACTCGACACGCCCGCCAAGGAATTCGATCCGATGTTCAGCGCGGACGGGCGCTGGCTCTACTTCTTCTCCGATCGCGTCGGCGGGCAAGGCGGCGACGATCTCTATCGCGCGCCGGTCGCGGCGGATGGGGCGATCGGCGCTGCCGAAAACCTCGGCCCGGGCGTCAACACGCGCGGCGACGAATGGGCGCCGACGCCGAGTCGCGACGGTCGCCGCCTGTTGTTCGCGAGCGACGGACAACCCGGCGCGCGTCGTCACGACCTGTTCGTGGCGACGTGGAACGGCAAGGCGTTCGTCGATGCGAAGACCGTTCCGGGGATCGCGACGGACGCCGATGAATTCGATGGCACGTGGATCGGGGATGGCGACGGGCTGGTGTTCGCGCGATCCGCAGATGTCGAGTCGAAGCCGATCCGCCTCTATGTCGCGACGTGTCGCGCGAAGGCGTATGGCGACGCCGTGCCGATGGCGGTGGCGTTCAATACCGCGGATGCGTGGACGCTCGCGCCGGCGATCGATTGGAATCGTCCGGTGGAGATGTTGATCAGCGGTGCGGCGCCGTCACCGAAGGCGGGGAAGCTCGACATCTATCGGGTGCTTACGCCGGTGGTGAGGGGGGATGGGAGTTGTGGGTGATGTTTTGGCGACATGCGTAGCTGCGTGCGACATGACGCCGTCCGCGTGCAAGGCAATTTCGTCTATCGACTGGAAACTGCAAGGGCGTTTCGTCCGCTGACGCGGCCGAGTTACTTTCTTTGCTGGTGCAAAGAAAGATAACCAAAGAAAGCACCTTTCTCGACGAATCTACAGCTCGCGACGGATGACTCCTCGCGATCGCCACACTCGCCATCCATGGCTCGGGTGGCGACGGCCGACATCGTGTCGGCCGCCCCTTTGGGGTCTTTACGATTTGAGTCGGTTGTCGATGTCGCACGTACAACGCTCGTAGTAGCGCTGACTCGTTGCGCAAGGCGTGCAGTCCAAATTGACGCGCGCGACATCTTTTACGTTCCGCATCATGTCATCGCTCTGCAGCGCCGAACGAAGCGCGATGCCACAAACAGCGAGGCCGCCCGAAGGCGGCCTCACGTGCAGGAGGAGTGGCTTACGCGCCCTCGCGCATCCACCGCGCCGCATCCAGCGCGTAATACGTCAGCACGCCGTCCGCACCTGCGCGTTTGATCGACGTCAGGGCCTCGAGCGCGACCTTCTTCTCGTCGAGCCAGCCGTTCATCGATGCCGCCTTTAGCATCGCGTACTCGCCGCTCACCTGATACACGAACGTGGGCGCGCCGAATTCATCCTTCACGCGACGCACGATGTCGAGGTAGGGCAGGCCCGGCTTGATCATGATCATGTCGGCGCCTTCGGCGAGATCCAGCGAGACTTCGCGCAGCGCTTCGTCGCTGTTCGCGGGGTCCATCTGGTAGGTCTTCTTGTCGGCCTTGCCGAGTGCCGTCGCGCTGCCGACGGCGTCGCGGAACGGGCCGTAGAACGCGCTCGCGTACTTCGCGCTGTAGGCGAGGATGCGCGTGTGGATGTGGTCGTCCATCTCCAGCGCGGCGCGGATCTCGCCGATGCGGCCGTCCATCATGTCGCTGGGCGCGACGATGTCGGCGCCGGCGCGTGCGTGGCTCAGCGCCTGCTTCACCAGCGCATCGACGGTTTCGTCGTTGAGCACGTAGCCGTTCTCGTCGATCAGGCCGTCCTGACCGTGCGAGGTGTACGGGTCGAGCGCGACGTCGGTGATCACGCCGAGTTCGGGGAAGCGCGACTTCAGCGCGAACACCGCGCGCTGCACGAGGCCTTCGTCGTCCCACGCGGCGGCGGCGTCGAGCGACTTCGCCTCCGGCGCGGTGACCGGAAACAGCGCGAGCGCGGGAATGCGCAGCTCGACGGCCTGCTCGGCGACGCGCAGCAGTTCGTCGACCGACAGCCGCTCGACGCCGGGCATCGATGCGATCGGCGCGCGGCCGGACAGTTCGTGGACGAACACCGGGTAGATCAGGTCGCCGGCGGTGAGAACCGTCTCGCGCATCAGGCGGCGCGAGAACTCGTCGCGGCGCATCCGCCGCGGTCGCACGTAGGGGTAGCTCATGGCGCGCAGTTTACGCTCCGCCGCGGAGGCACCGGCATGCGAGACGCTGAATGCCCCGGCGCGCGGGATGCGACCCGCTTGCGTCCTGCCGTCGGGCCGCGTCGCCTCTCCAGGGGCTGCGCCCCCATCTGCGCGACCCGGCGAAGACCTCGATCCCACGCGGCAGGAGCGAACGAGGTCACCGCGCCCGCGCATCGCCACCGCGACGCGCCCGCGACCCGTCAGTACGGAAACACCCCGTACCGCCGCGGCTTCACATGCACCGCCGCGCCGCGCTCCGGCACCGCGACATCGTTGGCGACGTCCACCTCCACCGTCCCGCCGCGCGCCAGCGCGACCTCCAGCGTGGTGACGCCCGCCAGACGGCGGATGTCGGTGACGCGCCCGGCGAAGCCCGCATCGGCTAAAGCCGCATCGTGCGGCCGGAAGTACAGGCGCGCGCGACCGGGGGCGCTGTCCGTCGGCAACGCGGCGATCGCGTGCCCGTCGCCGAAGCGGCCGTCGCGCACCTCGCCGTCGATCGTCGACGCACGCCCGATGAAATCGAATGCGAATGCGGACGCGGGCGTGTCGTAGATCTCCGCCGGCGTGCCCACCTGCTCGATGCGCCCGTCGCGCAGCAGAACCACGCGATCGGCAAGTTCCAATGCCTCTTCCTGATCATGCGTAACGAACAGCGTGGTCTGCCCCGTCTGCTCATGCAAACGGCGCAACCAGCGCCGCAGTTCGACGCGCACCTTGGCATCGAGCGCGCCGAACGGCTCGTCGAGCAGCAGCACACGCGGCTCGATCGCAAGCGCGCGCGCAAGGGCGATGCGCTGCTTCTGTCCACCGGACAGCTGTTCCGGATAGCGACCGCCGTGCTCGGGCAACTGCACCAGCGCGAGCAGCTCCTGCACGCGCCGCGCGATGTCCCCCTTGGACGGGCGACGCGACCGCGGCCGGCTGCGCAGGCCGAACGCGATGTTCTCGGCGACGGTCATGTGCCGGAACAGCGCGTAGTGCTGGAACACGAAGCCGACGCCGCGTTCGCGCAATGAGAGCCGCGTCGCGTCGGTGTCGTCGAAATGCACCCCGCCGGCGTCCGGCTGCAGCAGGCCGGCGATCACGCGCAGCAGCGTGGTCTTGCCGGAACCCGAGGGCCCGAGCAGCGCGACGAGCTCGCCCGCGCCGACGTCGAGGTCGACGGCGTCGAGGGCGGCCAGTCCTTCGTAATGCTTGGACAGGCCGCGCACGGTGAGGCGCGTGCCGGTGGCGCGGGCGGTTTTCACGGCGGCGGGCGCGAGGTCAGTGGCGAACGGTAGGGCGAGCGAGGGCGTCGCCATGGCGGGACTCCAGCCAGAATTTCAGGATGAGCGTGACGAGGGCGAGGCCGGCCAGCAGCGACGCGGCGGCGAACGCTGCGGTGCTGTCGAACTCGTTGTAGAGGATCTCGATGTGCAGCGGCAGCGTGTTGGTCAGCCCGCGGATGTGGCCCGACACCACCGACACCGCGCCGAACTCGCCCATCGCGCGCGCCGCGCACAGCAGCACGCCGTAGAGCAGGCCCCACTTGATGTTGGGCAGCGTGACGCGACGGAACATCGTCCATGCGCCCGCGCCGAGCGAGCGCGCGGCGAGTTCCTCGTCCGCGCCCTGCTGTTGCATCAGTGGGATCAGCTCGCGCGCGACGAACGGGAACGTGATGAACAACGTGGCCAGCACGATGCTGGGACGCGCGAACAGGATCTTGAGGTCGTGTTGCTCGAGGAACGACGCGAACCAGCCATGCGAACCGAACAGCAGCACGAGGCACAGACCGGCGACGACCGGCGACACCGCGAACGGCAGGTCGATCAGCGCGAGCAGCACGCGCTTGCCGCGGAAGTCGAAGCGCGTCACCGCCCAGGCGAGCAATACGCCGAACACGGCATTGAGCGGCACCGCGATGCCGGCGGTGAACAGCGTGAGCTTCAGCGCGGCGATCGCGTCGTCGGTGGTCAGCGCCGACCACCACGCGCGGAAGCCGTCGCCGAACGCCGCGCTCAGCACCATCAGCAACGGCAGCACGACCAGCGCGGCCATCAGCACGAACGCGAGCAGGATCAGCGGCCAGCGCATCCATGCCGGTGCATCGAGGGGATGACGCTCAGACACGGCGGCCTCCCTTCGAATGCGCGAACAGCGACGGAATCGCGTTGATCGCGAGCAGGCAGACGAACGAGGCGACGAGCAGCAGCGCGGCGATCGCGATCGCGCCGTTGTAGTCGTATTCCTCGAGGCGAATCGTAATGAGCAGCGGCGCGATCTCCGTCTTGTACGGCAGGTTGCCGGCGATGAAGATCACCGAGCCGTATTCGCCGAGCGCGCGCGCGAACGCGAGCGAGAAGCCGGTGAGCGCGGCGGGCAGCACTTCCGGCAGCACGACGCGACGCCACGTCGTGAAACGCGACGCACCCAGCGACGCCGCGGCTTCTTCCTGCTCACGGCCCAGTGTTTCCAGCACCGGTTGCACCGTGCGCACCGCGAACGGCAGGCCGATGAACACCAGCGCGATCACGATGCCGATCGGCGTGTACGCGATCTTCCAGCCGAGCGTCTCCGCGTACTGGCCGACCCAGCCCTTCGGCGAATAGATCGCGGTGAGCGCGATGCCGGCGACCGCGGTCGGCAACGCGAACGGCAGGTCGACGAGCGCGTCGAGCAGGCGCCGCGCGGGAAAGCGATAACGCACCAGCACCCACGCGATCAACACGCCGGCCAGCGAGGCGACCACCGCCGCCGCGAACGATGCGCCGAAGCTCAGCTTCAGCGCCTGCTGCACGCGTTCGTCGTGGATCGCGCGCAGCCAACCGTCGTGTCCCAGGCCTGCCGCGCGCACCGCGAGCGCGAGCAACGGCAGCAGTACGACCGCGCCCAGCCACGCCATGCCGAGCCCAAGACTCAGCCCGAAGCCCGGCAACGGCGAGCGCCGCGCACGTCGGGACGTGCGCGGCGTCGGGCCTTCGATCGCGGCGGCCGCGAGCGTCACGGGCGATAGATGCGGTCGAAGAAGCCGCCGTCGGCGAAGTGCTGCGCCTGCGCCTTCTTCCAGCCGCCGAACGCGCCGTCGATGGTCACGAGCTTGACCTTCGGGAAGCGCGCGAGATCCGCGGCGGCCACGCCGGTGGTGTCGATCGGACGGAAGAAGTGCTTGGCCGCGAGTTGCTGGCCGGTGGGCGAATACAGGAAGCGCAGGTAGGCCTCGGCCTGCTTACGCGTGCCGTGCTTGGCGACGTTCTTGTCGACCCACGCCACCGGTGGCTCGGCGAGGATCGACACCGACGGCACGACGATCTCGTACTTGCCCGCATTGCCCGGCTGCGAAAGCGTCAGCAGCGCCTCGTTCTCCCACGCGATCAGCACGTCGCCGATGCCGCGCTCGACGAACGTCGTCGTTGCGCCGCGCGCGCCGCTGTCGAGCACCGGCACGTTCTTGAACAGCTTCGACATCCAGTCGACGACCTTGTCGCCATCGCGCAACTGCTGCGAGGCGTACGTCCACGCGGCGAGGTAGTTCCAGCGCGCGCCGCCCGAGGTCTTCGGGTTCGGCGTGATCACCGACACGCCGGGCTTCACCAGGTCGCCCCAGTCCTTGATGCCCTTCGGATTGCCCTTGCGCACGAGCAGGACGATCGTCGACGTGTACGGCGCGCTGTTGTGCGGCAGGCGCGTCTGCCAGTTCGCCGGCAGCAGCTTGGCGTTCGCGGCGATCTGGTCGATGTCGCCGGCAAGCGCGAGCGTCACCACGTCGGCTTCGAGGCCGTCGATGACCGAACGCGCCTGCTTGCCCGAGCCGCCGTGCGAGGCGCGGATGTCGAGCGTTTCGCCGGTCTTCTGCTTCCACTCGGCGGCGAAGCGCGTGTTGACGTCCGCGTAGAACTCGCGTGTCGGGTCGTAGGAGACGTTGAGCAGTTGCAGGTCTTTGGCGTGCGCGGCGCCGGCGATCAGCGTCGCGGCGAGCACGGCGGTGCGGAGCAAGGTCTTCATGGGGGAGGCCTCGGCGGTCAGAAGGAGACTTGGGCGCGGGTGAAGAAGGTCTTCTCGGTTTCGCGATCGGCGCCGGCGGCGGCACCGCCGTCGAAGTCCGCTTCCGAGTAGTTGGCGACGAGCTTGAGGTTCTGGGTCAGGTACCAGTTGACGCCCAGCGTCCACGCACGGCTGCGGCGTGCGGCCGCATTCGGGTCGGCGAACAGCGGGAAGGCGTCGTCGTCGATCTCCAGGGCGCCGATGCGCGCCGCGAGTTCCACTGCACCGAAGCCTGCGCCGTCGACGTTAAAAGGATGGCTAGGCCGCGTTACGCCGCGATACGACGCGTCCTCGCCCGTGAGCACCCAGCTCGCGGCGAGCTGCCAGGCGCGGTTGTCGAGCGTGGCCGACGTCGTGCCGACGCGCAGGTCCTGCTTCGACTCGATGTATTCGCCGAGCAGCCCGAACGGGCCGTTGTAGTAGTACGCCTGCGGCGACCAGCGCCGGCGTTCGCCGTTCGCGAGCACCGCGGCGCGGTAGCCGAAGAACTGCACCTGGCCCGGCGTGCGGTAGCGCGGCAGCACGTTGGAGCCGGTGCCGACGGCGTCGCCCGTGCTCGCGGAAATGCCGAAGCCGAGGCCGGACAGTGCGCTCGCGTCCTCGCGGAACGGTTCCCAGAACACGCGGCCGGCGTACTCGATCTTGGAGTCGGGATTGCTCGACGTTGGCGCGTCGCGGCCGTCCGGCGCGCCGTTGAACGCGCCGACGGCGTACGTCAGGCCGTTGGTGAACTCGCCCTGCAGCTGCGCGCCGAAGTCGCGGTTGGGGGCGAGCTCGGACGGATAGCCGAGTTCCATGAAGGTCGTCGCACCCGACGACTGCAGGCGCTCCAGCCCGATCGGCGCCTTGAACTTGCCGGCGCGCACGGTGGCGCGCGGGTCGAACTTCAGGTCGATGTAGGCGTCGGCGATCGTCGCGCTGTCGCCGGCGAATTCCGGCATGACGCGGAAGCCGACGAGCTTGCCGAACTGGCCTTCGAGGATGGGCTGCACGCGGCGCAGCAGGAAGCCGTCGTTCTGCGGCAGCGCCTTGTCGTCGATCCACGCGCGCGCATCGCCCTGCACGAGCCCGCGCAGCTTCACTTCGACGCCGTCGGCCGCTGGCGACTTGAACGAGACGCCCTTGGCCGCGCTGACGGTGAGCGTCGACGCGCTCGCGGCCTTGTTGGCGGCGTCCTCGGCCTGCAGTTCGAGCTGGCGTTCGATGACTTTCAGGCGCTGGTCGAGATCGGCGAGCGATTCGCCGGAGGCGTCAGACGACGTGGCATCAGCTGGCACGCCGAGCTTCTGCTCGAGCACGCGCAGGCGCTCGGCCAGCTGGTCGACGGTGGGGGGCGGTTGCTGCGCATGCGCGACGCCGGTGGCGGCGAGCAACGCGACGGCGAGAAGAGTGGGACGTGCGGTCATGAGGCGTTCCGTTGAGGTGGTTTCGCGCGCGGTGCGCATCGAACGTTCTTGGTCGCGCGTCCGGTGGTCCGGTCGGCGCGTATGGGGTCAGCGTCCGTCCACCCGCAGCTTCTGGCTGCGCGTGATCTGGACGATGCGATCGGAATGCACGACGACTTCCACCGAGCCGAAATGCAGTTCGCGCAGGGCGGCGAGCACGGCTTCCTCGGCTTCGGTGACGGGAATGGCGAGGCGCGGCGGATCGCGCCGTGGCGTCGCCTGCGGGAAGGGCGTGGTGCTCATGCGGGGATCTCCAGCGTGCGGGCGTCGTTCGCCGCAAGGCTGCCGACGCTCACCGCGTCGAGCACGTTCGACAGCGCGTCGCGGGCGTCGCGCATCACGGCGCGCAACGCGCAGGCCTCAGGCTCGGGGCATTCGGGGCAGGCGCGGTAGGCGGTGACGCTGGCGCAACGCACCGGAGCAAGCGGGCCGTCGATCACGCGGATCACGTCGCCGAGCATGATCTGCGTCGCCGGGCGCGCCAGCGCATGCCCGCCGGCTGGACCGCGACGACTCTCGACCAGCCCGGCGTCACGCAGCTCGACCAGGATCGCCTCGAGGAATTTCTCGGGCGTGCCGCTGCGCTCGGCGAGCGCCCGCGCCTGAAGCCGCGCGCCGTCCGCCTGCGCGAGCGCGCTCAGGGCGCGCATCGCGTACTTGGCCTTCATCGTCAGCATTTCCCAGTCACCATGTGGGAAATCTGCCGAGGCGCGCCCGCGGGCGGAAAGGGCGGCGCAGCATCACCTCATGCCCGGCCGGCATGACGCCTTGACCGGGCCGTTACGATGGCGCCGTGCGTTCCCCGTTTCCGCCGCTGGTCCGCGTCAGTCTCGCCGTCCTCGGCGTGCAGGCGCTCGTGTGCACGGTCGGGCCGTGGCTACTGCCGTTCGATGCGCAGACGCCCGATTGGGACGCGTTGTCGGTGGCGCCGGGTGTCGCGCGCCACGGCTTCGGCACCGATGCGATCGGTCGCGACGTCCTCGCGCGCACGCTCGCGGGCGGCCGGCTGTCGCTCGGCATCGGCGTGCTGTCGAGCGTGCTTGCGCTGCTGATCGGGCTGACCTATGGCGCCGTGGCGGGCCTTGCCGGAGGGCGCGTCGAACGCCTGATGGTGCGCGGGCTCGACGTCGTCAGCGCGATCCCGTTCCTGCTCGTCGTCATCCTGCTGCTCACACTGTTCGACCGCTCGCTGACGCTGCTGCTCGCGGCGATCGGCGGCTACGTCTGGATCGACTTCGCGCGCGTGATGCGAGCGGAAGCCGCGCGCCTGCGCAATGAACCGTTCGTGCTCGCCTCCGAGGCGATGGGCGCGACCTTCGCGCAGCGCCTGCGCCTGCACGTGGTGCCGAACCTGTTGCCGCTGGCGATGGTGTACCTCGGCTTGATCCTGCCGCAGGCGATCCTGGTCGAAAGCTTCCTCGGCTTCCTCGGTCTGTCGATCGACGAACCCGGTGCGAGCTGGGGTTCGCTATTGAGCGACGGCGTGCAGGAACTCGACAGCGCACCGTGGACGCTGCTGTTTCCCGCCGCCTTCCTCGTGACCACGCTCGCCGCGTTCCAGATGCTCGGTGACGGCCTGCGCGACTGGCTCGACGTGCGCACGCGTCCGCAGGCCGCCGCATGACGGCGCCGCTGCTGCATTTATCCCGGCTCCGCGTGGACAACGCCCATCGCCGCCTGCTTGCACTGCTTTCGCTCGAACTGCATGCCGGCCAATGCACCGCCCTGGTCGGCGAGAGCGGAAGCGGCAAGAGCCTGACCGTGCAGTCGCTGCTCGGCCAGCTTCCGCACGGGCTTCATTCGGCGGCGTGGCTGAGCTACGAAGGTCGCGACATCCCGTTCCGTTCCCCCGCGCACCAGGCCCTCGCCGGGCGCGGCATCGCATGGGTGCCACAGGATCCGCTGGCGGCGCTGCATCCACTGAAGCGCGTCGGCGCGCAACTTGTCGAAACGCTGCGCGTCGTGCGCGGCATGTCGAAAGCGGAAGCAAGTGTCGAGGCGCGTACGTTGCTCGATCGCGTGCAGGTGCCCGATGCGACCTCCGCACTGCGCCGCTATCCGCACGAGTTCTCCGGCGGGCAGCGCCAGCGCATCGCGATCGCCCTCGCGCTCGCCACGCGCCCCCGCGTGCTGGTCGCCGACGAGCCGACCTCCGCACTCGATGCGCGCATCGCCCGCGACATCCTGCAGCTGCTCGACACGCTGCGACGCGACGACGACCTCGCCGTGTTGCTCGTCAGTCACGACCTGCCGCTGGTCGCCGCGCACGCGCAGCAGGTACTGGTGTTGCGACGTGGCGACGTGGTGGAGCAGGGCGACGCGCGCGACGTCCTGACGCAGCCGCAACACCCCTACACACGCGACCTCGTGGCCAGCGAATCGCTGGGTGCCGACCACACCGAAGAACGACACGATGACGCGCCTTCGGACGTCGTGCTCGAAGCCCGCGGCCTTCGCCTTCGGTATCCCGGCGCCACGCGCGATGCACTCGACGGCGTCGATCTCGTCCTGCATCGCGGCGAGGCGCTGGCGCTGGTCGGCGAGAGTGGCAGCGGCAAGAGCTCGCTCGGCCGCGCGCTATTGCGTCTCACGCGGGGTGCGCAAGGCGAGGTGTGCCTGCATCACGACGGCCGCGTCGTCGACCTGCTGAACCTCACGCCGCGCGCGCTGCGCGAGGTGCGTCGCGCGATCGGCGTCGTGTTCCAGGATCCCTACGCATCGCTCGATCCGCGCATGCGCGTGCTCGATCTCGTCACCGAACCGCTGCGGCTGCATGGCGTGGGCGACGCGAACGGGATGCGCGAGCATGCGGCCGCGCTGCTGCACGACGTCGGCCTCGACGCCTCGATGCTCGATCGCCACCCGCATCAGTTCTCCGGCGGGCAGCGCCAGCGCATCGCGATCGCGCGTGCGCTCGCCAACGATCCCGCGCTGCTGCTCTGCGACGAGGCGGTGTCCGCGCTCGACGCGCATCATCGGCTGTCGATCCTCAAGCTGCTCGATCGCCTCAAGCGCGAGCGTCGGCTCTCGCTGTTGTTCATCACCCACGACCTCGCCAGCGCGACGCAGCTCGCCGAGCGCATCGCCGTCATGGAGCAGGGTCGCATCGTCGAGACCGGATCGACGCGCGACGTGCTGGCCGCGCCGACGCATCCCCACACGCAGGCGCTGCTCGGCGCGCGGCCTGCGACCGCGCGCTAGCTCAGAACAGCCCGCCGCCGAGGTGGAGGCGGATCACCGCGACCACGATCACCACGAGGTTGATCACGAGTCCGGCCTTCGCGCGGCCACGGTTCTCGCGACGCGTCAGCGCGAACCCGATCGCACCGAGGATCGCGCCGAACGCGGCGAACGGAATCACCAGCCAGTTCATCGCGCCCAGTAGCGGAATCAGCGCCAGCAGCATCCACAGCAGCATGCCGATGCCCCACAACAGGCTGATCAATCCCATCGCGTCATCTCACCCGTGGCAACCGTCGATTTCGAGGCGCAGTTCGCGCCGGCACACGCGTGCATGCAGCACCACGCGCGGTGCGTCCGGCGCACGCGCGGCGAGGCCGGCATCGACCTGCGCGATCTCGTCCGCCTCGCGCACGTAGGCCTTGAGCAGTGTTTCCGCGCCGAGTTGGGGTGCGAGGTCGGGTCGACGCGTGCGTGCGACGCCGACGAGCGACCGGATGTTCTCGAGCGTTTCGTCGAGCTGCGCGTCCGGGCAGTCGGCGTGCAGCGATTCATGGCCGCGGATCGCCGCGGTTCCCGAGAGAAGCAGCGGCATCGGTGCCGGCGGCAGCATGGCGCGCGCGAAACTCGGCGGCTGCGGGCCGTACTGGCGCGGGTAGCGGTAGGCGCTGACCTGGCGAGGATTTTCCAGCGGCGTGCCGGCGGTGCGCGACGCGAGCCAGTACACCTGCAGGCGCCCGGTGCAACGCACGCGGCCGATCGCGGTCGCCGCCGGCAACGTTGCCGTCGACAACGCTTCGCCGAGTCCGTCGGCGCGACCGACGCAGAAATGCTTGTAGCGCTCTTCGTCGCCCTCGCCGACGGTGATGTCGTCGAGGTAGTTCCAGATGCGCAGCAGGTGCGGATAGCCGAGGTCGGCGGTGCGCCTGCGCAGCGCGGCATAGGCGTGCTCGGCGGCGGCGCGGATGTCGCCATCGACTTCCGGTACGTCCATCGCGGCGACGAGCAGCGTGCCGTCGTGCGCGTAGGCGAGGTCGTCGATGCGACCGGCGGCGACGTGGCCCGACGTGCGCCAGACCTCGAGCGGTGCGTCGCCCAGCGGTTCCAGTGCCACGCGGATCAGGCGCGGATCGTCCGACATGGGTGCGTTCGCACCGAAGGCGACGACGGCGAGCACGTCGCGCGACGCGAGCAACACGTCCAGCGACTCGTGCGAATAGGACATCGACAGCGCCGGCGCGCCCACGGACAGCGGCAGCGTCATGGCGCGCCCTGCAGCGTGTCGCCTTCGAAGCCCATGCGGGCCTGGCGACGACGCGCGAACCAGTTGCGCACCGCCGTGCGGACCATCGACAGCGCGGTCAGCGAATAGATCAGGCGGAAGATGCGCAGGCGCCACACCACCGGGCGCGCGTCGAACACGTCGCCAGCGAGCATCGACACCACCGCACGCTCGACGCCGATGACGTCGCGCGGATTCGCGAACAGGTGCTTCATCGTTGGCGAGGTAAAGCGGTAGATGAACCACTTGAACTCGTCGATGCCGGTGTCGAATTCCTTCTGCAGGGCCTTGAAGATCGACGCTTCGCGCGCGGGCTCGCGCAGCGCCGCGTCGACCGCCTTGGCGCCCTGTTCGGCGCTGTGCATGGCCAGGAACACACCCGACGAGAACATCGGGTCGACGAACGCGTAGGCGTCGCCGACCATCAGCCAACCCGGCCCGTGCATGCGCGTGCATTCGTAGGCGTAGTTGCCGGTGGCGTGCACGGGCGCGACGCGTTCGGCGCCGGCCATACGCTCGGCGGCTTCCGGCACGGACAGGATCGTGCGCATCAGGAAGGCTTCGCTGTCGCCGCCACGTTCCTTGAGGTATTCGGGTGAACACACCGCACCGATGCTCATCACGTCCTCGCGCAGCGGGATGAACCACATCCAGCCGTGCGCGTGGCGATACACGGTGATGTTGCCGGCGTCCGGGCCTTCGCGACGCGAGACGCCGCGGTAGTGGCTGAACACGGCGGCCGACTGGTGCCGATCGTTGCGCTTCTTCAACTTCAGCGCGCCGCCGAGCAGCGTGTCGCGACCGGTGGCGTCGACCAGCAGCTTCGGGCGCAGCGAGTACGCGCCGTCCGGGCCCGTCGCATGCACGCGTACCGGACGCCCGTCATCGCCGAACTCGACTTTGCCGACCTTGGTGTTCTCACGCGCATCGACGCCGGCCTCGCGCGCGTGTTCGAACAGGATCTGGTCGAACTCCTCGCGCTTCACCTGGAACGCGAAGTCGCTGCTGCCGCGCAGGGCATGGTCGAAATGGAAGACGTTGTAGCGGCCGCCTTCGACGGGGAAGTCCGCGCCGCGCTTGAGCACGCCGATTTCGCGCACTTTTTCGAGTACGCCCAGGCGTTCCAGGATCGGCATGTTCATCGGCAGCAACGATTCGCCGATGTGGAAGCGCGGATGCGCCGCCTTCTCCAGCATGGTCACGGACCATCCAGCCCGCGCCAGCAATGTCGCGACCGTACTGCCCGCCGGTCCGCCGCCGACCACCAGCACATCACATGCCTCGGGGGCATCGATGGCACAATTTCGCACCTCACTCATGCCCCGGATGATACCGGGCGCGCCGCGTCGCGACGGAACTGAACCGTTCACGGCTTGCGGTCGCGCCGCGGCGGTCGGATGGTGCCAGCCCTGAAACAACGGAAGACCCGATGTCGAACCAGACTGCCGCCGAAACCGAACTCGCCGAACTGCTCGTCCAGAGCCTCAACCTCGAAGGCGTCAACGCCGCCGACATCGAACCGACCGCGCCGCTGTTCGGCGACGGCCTGGGCCTCGATTCGATCGACGCGCTCGAACTCGCGCTCGCGATCAGCAAGCGCTACGGCTTCCAGCTGCGTTCGGACAGCGACGAGAACCGTCGCATCTTCGGTTCGCTGCGCGCGCTCAGCGAGCACGTCCAGGCCAACCGCGCGGCCTGACATGAACATGGCGCTCGCGCGCCTGCTGCTCAGCGCGGCGTACCCGCTGCTCGCGCATGCCGCGAGCGCGGCGCACGATCCGCGGCTCGCCGCCCTCGCGCTCCTCGACATCGTGCTGATCCTGCTGGTCGTGCCGCTCGGCCAGCGTCGCGCGTGGGCGTGGCTGACCGTCGCGGTATCGGCGCTCGTGCTGTGGTTCGCGCAGAAGACGGTGCCGTTGCCGGTCGCGCTGTTGCTGCCGCCCGTGCTGTTCCCGTGGCTGGTCGCGTGGTTCTTCGCGCGGACGCTGCGCGAGGGGCGCGTGCCGCTGATCAGCCGGATCGTCGCGGGCCTCGAGGATTGCAAACCCGCCGATCTCGCGCCGCCGCTCAAGACGTATACGCGTAACCTCACGCGCCTGTGGGCCGTGGTGCTCACCGGCATCGGCCTCGCCAACTGCGTGCTCGGCGTGATCGCGGTGCCGGACGGGTTGCTGGTGCGCCTCGGCTACGCGCCCATCGTGACCGTGCCGCAGATCGTGTGGTCATGGTTCGCGAACCTGCTCGACTACGGCGTTGCCGGCCTGCTGATGGTCGTCGAGTACATCGTGCGCATCCGCCTTTTTCCGGACCGACCCTACAAGACACTGTCCGAATTCATCCGTCGCCTGACCGCGCTTGGCCCCGCGTTCTGGCGTGATGTCATCCGCTGAGCGACCCATGTCCGCATCCACCGAATCCCTGACCCTCGTCGAACCCTGGCCGCTGCGCGCGGCGTGGCTCGTTGCCAACGCGGTGCAACTCACGTTCACGCTGCTGTGGACGGCAGGCTGCATCTCGCTCGCGTTGCTCGTGCGTGCGATCACCCGCAGTGCGCGTGTGCCGCTGCGCATGGCGTCGTGGCTATGGGCACCCGGCCTGCTCGGCGGCGCCGGTGCGCGCGTCGACGTGCGCGGCGTCGAGAACGTCGACTGGTCCAAGCCCTGCGTGCTGGTGGCGACGCACGAGTCGATCATCGACATCTGTGCGCTGTTCCGCGCGGTGCCGGTGCCGCTGCGCTTCATGCTCAAGCAGGAAATGACGCGCGTGCCGTTCGTGGGCTGGTACGCCAAGGCGATGGGCATGTGCTTCATCGAACGCGACGGCAGCCGGGCGTCGATGGTGAAGAGCCTGCGTGCGGCGGCGGAGATCGTGAAAGCCGGCCACGTGCTGTGCATCTTCCCGGAAGGCACGCGCAACACCGGCGGTCGCGTCGGCGAATTCAAGGCGGGCGCGTTCCAGGTCGCGTTGTCGACCGGCGTGCCGGTGATTCCGGTGGCGATGACGGGAGCGGGCGCGGTGTTGCCGCCGTACAGCTTCCGCGTGCGCCCGGGCACGATCCGCCTGCGCATCGGCACGCCGATCCATGCCGAAGGCACCGGCGGCGAAGCGCGCGAACAGCTCGCCACCCGCGCCCGCGACGCCGTCATGGCGCTGATGGCGCAGGATTGAACGATGCAGTTCGTGATCGACCCCGCGCACCCGTGCCTGCCCGGCCATTTCCCGGGCCATCCGATCGTGCCGGGGGTGGTGCTGCTCGATCGCGTGGTCGAAGCGATCGAGGCCGACGCCGGTCCGCTGCACGGCGTGCGTCTGCCGCAGGTGAAGTTCCTGCAACCGCTGCATCCGGGTGAAGTCGCGCGCATCGAACTCGACGGCGCCGCGCCGCGCTGGCGTTTCAGGGTGATGCGCGACGACGTGCTGCTCGCCAGTGGCGACGTTGTCGCCGGTGGCGCGCCGTGAACACGAACTGGAAGGAACGCCCCGAAGGCGGCGGCTGGTTCGCGATCTGGCTGATCCGCAGCATCGGGCGCTACGGCGGCCGCAGCGTCGCACGTGCGCTGCTGCATCCGATCACGCTGTACTTCCTGCTGCGTCGTCCGTTCGAGCGCGAAGCGTCGCGACGCTTCCTCACCCGCGCACTCGGTCGCCCGGCGACGACGCGCGACATCGCGAAGCACATTCACACGTTCGCCTCGACCATCCTCGATCGTGTCTTCCTGCTCAGCGGCGAACTCGATCGCTTCGACATCCGCACGACGGGTCTGGACGAACTGCACGAACCGCTCGATCGCGGGCAGGGCGTGCTGCTGGTCGGCTCGCATCTCGGCAGCTTCGACGCGATGCGCGTGCTCGGCACGCGCCGCCCGCAGACCAAGATCCGCGTGGTCCTCGACAAGAAGCACAACGTGGCGATGCAGACGCTGCTGGACGCGCTGAATCCGGAACTGGCCGCCAACATCATCGACGGCGGCATGGATGGCCCGTCGGTGCTGCTCGCGATCAAGGAAGCGACCGACGAAGGCGCGCTCGTGGCGCTGCTGGTCGACCGCGCGCAACCGGGTGCACCGACGCTGGACGTGCCATTCATGGGCGGCACGGCGTCGTTCCCGACCGGACCGTGGATGATCGCCGCCATGCTGAAACTGCCGGTCTGCACCGCGTTCGGCCTGTACCGCGGCGGCAACCGCTACGACCTGGACTTCACCATGTTCAGCGACCGCTTGGTCGCCGACCGGCATAACCGCGCCGCGGTGATCGCCGACTGCGTGCGGCGCTATGCCGGCATCCTCGAAGCGACCGCACGACAGTCCCCGTACAACTGGTTCAACTTCTTCGACTTCTGGCGCGAGACCGACCATGCCGCGACGCTCCCTGCTTCCGCTCCTGCTGCTGACGCTGGCGATGCCGTCGGTCCACGCCGCATCGCCTGAGATCGAGACCGGCTGGATCCTGTCCAAGCTGGCGCGCCCCGCGCCGATGCGCACGCAGTTCGTCGAGCTCCACGGCTCGCGCCTGCTCAAGGCGCCGCTGCGCATCGAAGGCGAATACGCCCGACCGAACGACGACACACTGGTGCGCGAGGTGCGCCTGCCGTACGCGGAGACCTCGACCATTCGCGCCGGCAGCGTGACCATCAAGCGCGGCACGTCGTCGCATACGTATTCCCTGGATCGCGCGCCGCAGCTGGCGGGCCTGCAATCGAGCTTCGGCGCTTTGCTGAGCGGTGATCGCACGCAGCTCGAACGCGCGTTCCGCATCGACAGCAGCGGCTCGCGCGAGCAGTGGACACTGCAGCTGACGCCGAAGGACAAGCGCACGGCGACCTATGTGCGCACGATCGCCTTGTACGGCCGCGGCGCGGAACTGCGCTGCATCGAGACGACACCCGCCAAGGGCGACCTGCAGCGCACGCTGCTCGCCGGCGCCGCGCAGTCGGCGAGTGGCGTCGCGGACGCCGCATCGCTCACCACGCTGTGCCACGGCGCAGCGACGCGATGAGCGACGGGCGCAGTCTCACACCGCGGCTTCGCCTTCTTCTCGCTTTCGTCTGGCTGGCGCTGCTCGCGCTGCTGGGCTGGGCCGCGAGTCGCACGCTCGATCTCGGTGGCGACCTGCGCAAGTTCATGCCGGCGCCGCAGACGCCGGCGCAGCACTTCCTGATCGACGAGCTCGGTGAAGGCCCGGGTTCGCGCCTGCTGTTGCTCGCGATCGATGGGGGCACCGCCGACCAGCGCACCGCGCAGTCGCACGCACTCGCCGCGAAGCTGCGCACGACGAAGGGCATCGCGCTCGTCGCGAACGGGGATGCGGACCTGTCCGCGATTCCCGAACGCCTCCGGCCATATCGCTATCTGCTTTCCGATGCGCCCTCCACCGGCGGCCTCGGCGCGGCCACGCTGGGCGACGAACTGCAGCAGCGCGTCGCCGACCTCGGCTCGCCGATGGCGTCGATGATCGAGCCGGTGATCGAACGCGATCCCACGCTGGAGATCCTCAAACTCGCCTCGCAGTGGGAGCCCGCCGCGTCACCGCAGAAGGCCGATGGCGTGTGGGTCAGCCGCGATGCGTCCCGCGCGCTGCTCGCCGTGCAGACGACGGCCGCGGGCTTCGATCCCAAGGGCCAGGAAGCCGCGGTCGGCGCGATCCATGCCGCGTTCGATGCGGTGCGCGGCAAGACGCCGACGCATCTCGTCATGACCGGCCCCGGCGCGTTCGCGGTGGAAGTGGCCGGACGCACGCAGCATGAGGCCGGGTTGATCGGCACGGTCGACTCCATCTGCTTCTTCCTGCTGCTGTGGGTCGCGTACCGCTCGTGGAAGGCGCCGCTGCTCGGCGGCCTGCCCCTCGCGACTGCTGGTCTTACCGGTCTCGCCGCGGTCGCATTCGCGTTCGACGGCGTGCACGGCATCACCGTCGCGTTCGGGTTCACCCTGATCGGCGTCGCGCAGGACTATCCGATCCATCTCTTCAGCCACCAGCGTCCCGGTCTCTCGCCGTGGACGAGCGCGAAGGCGCTGTGGCCGACGCTCGGCACGGGCGTCGCGTCGACCTGCATCGCCTACATGACGTTCCTGGTATCGGGCGTCGACGGCCTGCGCCAGCTCGCGGTGTTCACCATCGTGGGTCTGGGCAGCGCGGCGATCGCCGCACGCTTCCTGCTGCCGGGCCTGATCGATCCCGCGCCGCGCGATGTCGCGGATTCGCGGCGTCTGCGTGCGCTGTGGGCGCGGATCGCGCGCTGGCCGCGGCTCGGCGTCGTTTCCGGTCTCGTGCTGGCGGCAGTCTTGCTCGCCGCGCTGAGGTTCGCACCCGGCGCGTTCTGGGAAAACGACCTGTCCAAGCTCACGCCGGTGCCGGCCGCGGCGTTGCAGCAGGATGCGCAGCTGCGCAACGAACTCGGCGCGCCGGACGTACGCTATCTCGTCACGATCGAGGGTCGCGACGTCGAGTCCGTGCTGCAGGCCAGCGAACGCCTGATCCCGACGCTGGACGCGTTGCGTGCGAAACATGCGATCGCCGGCTACGACCTCGCCGCGCGTTACGTGCCGAGCGCCGCGACGCAGCGCGCGCGCCAGGCGCGACTTCCCGATGACGCCACGCTGCGCCACGACCTTGGCACCGCGCTCGCGTCGAGTCCGTTCGTGGCCGACGCGTTCGAAGGCTTCGTCGAGGACGTCGCCACCGCGCGCAGCGCGAAGCCGCTCACGCCGGCCGATCTCGACGGCACGCCGCTCGCAAGCGCCGTCGAAGGCCTGATGCTGCAGCGCCCCGGCGGCACGACGGCGCTGGTCACGCTGACCGGGCTCAACGATCCGATGGTGGTCTCACGCGAGTTGCAGGGCACCGGCGCGCAGCTGATGGACCTCAAGGACGCCTCGGAATCGCTGGTCGCCGCGTATCGCGGCCGCGTGCTGTGGGCGCTTGCGCTGGCCGCGGTGCTGCTGATCGCGACGGTGTTCGTCGCGCTGCGCACGCCGCGTCACGTGCTGCGCGTGCTCGCGCCGATGGCGCTGACCACGCTGTTGATCCTCGCGGTGCTGCGCGTGTTCGGCGTCGAGCTCAACCTGTTCCACTTGGTCGCGCTGATTCTCGCCGCGGGGCTGGGCCTCGACTACGCGCTGTTCTTCGACCACGCGGGCGACGATCCCGACGAGCAGGTGCGCGCCCTGCACGCGATCATCGTCTGCTCGCTGACCACGCTGCTGGTGTTCCTGCTGCTCGGCCTGTCGACGATCCCAGTACTGCGTGCGATCGGTCTGCCGGTCGCGATCGGCGTGGGATCGAACTTCGTGCTCGCGTTGCTGATCGTCCGCCACGACAGCGTGGAGCGCACGGCGTGACCACGCTGCCGCAGTCGCGCGAGGCGATCACGCTGCTGATCCCGCACCAGGGACGCATGTGCCTGTGGCAGCGTGTGGTCGAGGCGGACGAACGCCGGATCGCACTGCAGGCGTTCGACCACGTCGATGCCGCGCATCCGCTGCGCCATCGCGATCGCCTGCATGCGGTGCACCTCGCCGAGTACGGCGCGCAGGCGATGGCGGTGCACGGCGGACTGCTCGGTCAGGCCGCGGGGCTCGCGCCGCGGCCCGGGCTGCTGGTCGCGCTCCGCGGCGTCACTCTGCATCGCGATCGCATCGATGATCTGGACGGCCCGCTCGACGGCGAAGCCGAGCTGCTGGTCGACAGCGACACCGGCGCGCAGTACGCGTTCGTGATCCGCCACGCCGGCGACGTCATCGCCGAAGGCCGCGCCGCGGTGATCCATCCGTAAGGCGGATTCCGCTGCGGCTGAGTGATGTCAGTGGCGCATCAATGCCGGTTCGACGCTCGCAGCGGCCACATCGATACGCTCGGTCTTGCGACGCGTCAGCTCCTCGTCCGCGCGGCCGAACACGGTGAGCGGACTTTCCTTCGGCGACATGCTGGACGCCGCGGCGGCGACCGCATCGGTGCCGAGCATGGTCGCCGATGCATTGGCGACGCGTTCGATCGCCTGCAGGCGTTCGGCGTCGACGTCGCCATTGAGCGTGAGCACGAATTCCGGCGCGCCACTCACGCGATTCAGCGCTTCGCCGGGTTTCAGCAGGCGTTCGAGCGCCTGGCTGCACTGCTGCAGCGTCTGCTCGACGATGCGATGCCCGCGCTGCGACACCACGCGCGAATAGCCCTGCAGCTCGACGATCACCACCGAGTAGTGCGACGCGCCGTGGTGCGCGCCATCGACCGGTGCGGGCGGCTGCAGCGCGGCGGTGATCTCGGCTTCGAGCAGCTGCCGGCGCGACTCCAGCAGGTTCATGGTGATGCGTGCGAGCGCCGCCAGTGCGTCGCGCTGGCCTTCGTCGAGTTCGCGCGGGCGGCGGTCGATCACACAGACCGTGCCTACCGCGGTGCCGTTCGGCGTGACCAGCGGCATGCCGGCGTAGAAGCGGATGCCGATGCCGCCGGTCACTTCCGGGTTGTCCCGGAAGCGCGGGTCATGCATGGCGTCGGGCACTTCCATCAGCAGCTGCGGTTCGCGCACGGCGTGGTCGCAGAACGCCACCTCGCGCGAGGTTTCCGTCGATTCGATGCCGACGCGCGACTTGAACCACTGGCGGTCGCGATCGATCAGCGACATGGTCGCGACAGGGGCGTCGCAGATGCGTGCGGCGATTCGCACGACGTCGTCGTAGGCGGTTTCCGGCAGCGAGTCGACGATGCGGTAGGTATCGAGGTCGCGCTGGCGCTGGCGTTCGGACATAGGCGGCGGTCTCCCGGGCGTCGCATTCATTTTCCGGGCGCCGTGTTCAGGCGCAATAAGCAGAAACACCTAGGCGCCCGCGACTTGCGACGCCCGCCACGGACTACGCGACAATGACGCGGGATTCACACGGATTTCGCACATGACCCTTCGACGCGCACTCGTGACCGGCGGCAGCGGCGACCTTGGTGGCGCGATCGCGCGACGCCTCGCCGCGCAGGGCGCGCACGTGATCGTTCATGCGAATGGGCGACTGGAGCGGGCGCAGGCGGTGGTCGACGCGATTCGCGCGGACGGCGGCTCGGCCGAGGCAGTGGCGTTCGACGTCGCCGATGCCGACGCCAGTGGCGAGGCGATCGCGCGCCTGCTCGACGCCGGCGCGGTGCAGATCGTCGTCAACAACGCCGGCATCCACGACGACGCGCCGCTGGCGGGCATGTCGCGCGAGCAATGGACGCGGGTGATCGATGTGTCGCTGCATGGCTTCTACAACGTGACGCAGCCCTTGCTGTTGCCGATGGCGCGCGGGCGCTGGGGCCGCATCGTCAGCATCTCGTCGGTGGCGGCGGTCACGGGCAACCGTGGGCAGGCCAACTACGCGGCGGCGAAGGCGGCGCTGCACGGCGCGTCGAAGTCGTTGGCGCGCGAGATGGCGAGCCGCGGCATCACGGTGAACGTGGTGGCGCCGGGCGTGATCGAAGGCACGATGGCGAACGACGCGTTCCCGATCGAGACGATCAAGCAGATCGTGCCGGCCGCGCGTGCGGGTCGCCCCGAGGAAGTCGCCGCGTTGGTGGGCTTTCTCTGCGGCGACGACGCGGGCTACGTCACCGGGCAGGTGATCGGCATCAACGGCGGCATGGCGTAACGCCTCACGCCGCAGCGACGAAGCTGAGCCTTCATCGCACGCCCGCGCATTCGTCGACGCCGTCGTGAAGCGGCGGCTGTTACATCGATCGCCCAGGCCGCGCCGTGTCGGCCGGAGCCTTCCGATGTTCCGTCGCCGCGCCTCCGTCGTCCTGCTCGCCCTTCTCCTTGCCGGTCCGGTGATCGCCTCGCCGCCCGCGATCGATCCCGCCGCGCGCAATCCGCCGCCGACGATCGCGCTGTCGCACTTCGACCGCTTCGAGCTGCAGCCGGTGACGCTCGCACCGGGGCTCGAGACGCACAAGGGCAACGTCGTCGCGCGCCAGTACCTCGATGTCGACGTCGGCGAACGCGTGCCGCGCCTGATCGAGCCGCGTAATGCGACGCCGGTACAGGGCGAGCCGCGCACGCTGCTGATCCAGCCCGAAGTCGCCGACATCCGCTTCATCACGGGCGGCAAGCGCGTGCTGTTCGGCGGCTTCGCCGGCAGCTCGTGGGCGCTGGTGAAACTGCGCCTGGTCGACAAGGCGACCGGCGAAGTCGTCGCCGAACCGCAGTTCCTGCAGCACGCCAACTCCATCGCCGCCGGCTACAGCCTGGGCGCGGCCGACAAGCTCATGCTCGCGCGGCTGGCGGACATGGTCGCGTCCTATCTGAAGACCAATTTCGATGCCCCGGTCGGCAGCGCCGTCGCGGCGGCCGCCCCGCCAATGGACTGACGGGTGGGACGGACGGTGCACGCACGGTTCATCGGCACGGGGCAAGATGGGATGAACCGACGGAGGCCGCTGCCATGACCCTGCGCCCGCTCATTCCCGCGCTGCTTGCCCTCGCACTCACCGCGTGTGCCAGTGCCTCGCACGTGATGATTTCCGATCCGCGTCCGCCGATCCCGGTCGAGCAGGTGCGCCTGTATCTCTCCGCGCCGCAGACGCGTTATGTCGAGATCGCCATCCTCGACGCGAGCAGCGGCGACTTCACCTATGGCGCGCAGAACCGCACCGACAGCCTGATGCTCAAGCTGCGCACCGAGGCCGCCAAGCTCGGCGCGAACGGTGTGCTGCTGCAGGACCGCGCGCAGGTGTCTTCGGGAAGCGGTGTCGGCGTGGGCGTGGGCGGCGGCAACTACCACGGCGGTGGCGGCTTCTCGAGCGGTGGCGTCAGCTTCGGCATCAACCCGCCCAAGGAGCTCGCGCACGCGATCGCGATCTACGTGCCGGAGCAGGCGTCCGGCGGCTGACCCGCGCTACGCGGCTGCATCGGCGGTCGCGGCTTCCGCGTACCAGACCGGCGACAGCAACGGCTCGGCCGGTGCCGGGTGGCCGCCGAGCACGAGTTCGAGGCCCGCATCGCCCAGCGTCGGGTGTTCGCGTCGCCCGTGCAGCAGCATCTCCGCCGCGAGGTCGTGCATGCGCGCGATGTCACTGCGCATGCGCGCGACGAACGCGTCGGGCTCGAGCGGGTCGCCGAGCTGGCGATTGAGTTCGTAGAACCACGGGATCTTGTACTGGTCGAGCAGGCGGCCGTCGAGCGGCGCGGTGTCGCCGCGCGCGGCATTGAGTTCGCCCCATCTGCGCAGCAGGGCCTGCATGCCGAGATTGAGCGTGCGCGCTTCGCCGAACAGCGCGCGCAACTGACCCAGTACCTGCGGCGAGGTCAGGTAGCCGGAGAAGAACAGCGGCCCCAGCAGCGACCAGTAATAGGTGTAGTCCCAGATCACCTTCAGCGGCATGACCTGCGCATCGCCGAACAGGCGGTACTGATCCTGGTACAGCGTCATCGTGTTCTCGTAGAACGAGAAGTAGAGCTGCTGGTACAGCGAGGCCATCGCGGTGATCGGCTTGCGCGCGCGATCGGCCAGGATCATCTCGGTGATGTAGGTGTTGGAGATCGCGATGAAATCGCTGCCCGGCGAATAGAACGGGTCGAGGAAGACACCGGCCTCGCCGGTGAGCGCCCAGCGATCGCCCGAGAACACCTGCTTCGCGCCATGCGAGAAGTGGCGCATGAACATGAAGTCCTGCAGCTCGTGCGTACCCGATTCCAGCATCGCGGCGACGCGCGGCTGATGACGATGCAGCCAGTCCATCGCCTTGGCGTGCGTATTCATCGTCTCCAGCGGATGCAGGTCGCCGTCGCAGACGATGCCGACCGAATGCTGGTTCGACGACAGCGGGATCAGCCAGAACCAGTAGCCCTCGCCGCACATGTGGTTGGTCGAGCGCCAGCGATCGGGCGGCGTGCAGCGGCCGAGCCAGTCCGGATCGATCGACCAGTCGCGCGGATCGAGCAGGCCCGAGACGCGCCACCAGGCCGAGTTCGCGTTGTGCGCATTGGTCTCGGCGAGATCGAGCTTGCGCTTGATCAGCCCCGCGCGACCGGAGGCATCGACGACCCAGCGCGCGGTGAGTTCATGCGTCGCGCCGTCGCATTCGTAGCGCACGCTGTGCGGCGCGCCGTCGGTGGCGAGGTCGAAGTTGCGCACGATCGCGCCGTCGCGCACGTCGATGCCCTGCGCGCGCACGTGATCGGTCAGGAAATTCTCGAAGCGCCCGCGGTCGATCTGCCACGAGATGGTCGGCAGCAGGCGGCTGACGCCGAGCTCCGTGCAGCGGTCGAGTTCGAACTCGCCGTCGCTGAAAAAGAAGCGGAAGCCGAACTTGCGGATCTGCGCGCTGTCGAGGTGCTCGCGCAGGCCGAGCACGTGGGCGAAATAGTGGCCGCCGATCTCGACGGTGGATTCGCCGACCTTGAACGCGCCCTCGCGCACGGGGTGGCGATGGCGTTCGAGCACGGTGATGCGCAGCGAGTCGTCGCGACGCTTGAGCTGCAGCGCGAGCGTCAGGCCGGCGAGGCCGCCGCCCAGAATGACGACATCCGAGTCGATAGTGGTATCCATGATCAGCCGCTGTGTGCCGGTGCGGCGACCGCGTTCGGGGCGAACTCGCCGCTGGGGTCGTGGATGATCACCGGGTTGCTGCGCGTGCGACGGTATTCGGCCATCACATTGCCGTAAGCGAACACCTGCACGACCACGTGCGAGGTGATGCGCCATAGATCGCGCAGCGGGCGGAAGTGACTCTTGCGGAACTTCACCGGGCCGGTGTCGGCCTGGTAGCGCGATTCGATCGGCACAGACACGCAGCGTACGCCGAGCTTGCGCGAAGCCGAGATCAGCATCTGCGCCTCGTAGACGAAGTCCTCGCCCGGAATGTCGCCGACGCCGAGCGCGCAGACCGAGGCCGGATAGAAGCGCTGGCCGCTCTGCGAGTCGGCAAGGCGGAAGCCGCAGCCCCAGGCGATGCCCCAGTCGCCGAATTCATTGGCGATGCGCCGATACGTGGGCTGGCGCGCGCGTTTGCGCAGGCGCGCGCCGATGACGATGTGATCGGGATAGACGTTGGCCGCGTCGAGCAGGCGCGGGATGTCCTCCGCCGCATGCTGGCCGTCGCCGTCCATGCTGATCACCCCGCGGAAGCCACGACGCATCGCTTCGGCGAAACCGTCACGCAGGCCCGCGCCCTTGCCCATGCGCGTCGCGTGGCGGATCACGGTGATCGGCAGGTCCGACACGCGCTCGACCGTCGCGTCGTCCGACCCGTCGTCGATGAGGATGACGTTGGGGCAGTGCGCGAGCGCGCCTTCCACGACGTCGCGGATCCGCAGCTCTTCATTGAGCGCGGGAATGACGATCGCGACGTCACGGGCGCTGATCGGCTCAGCCATGCAGGATCTCCACGTCGAGGACACGGCCCGGACCGGCCCGGAGCGTGCAGTGCGGCTTTCCAGCCGCGAGGGCGTCGAACAACGGCAGCATCGGTCGCATCGCATTGTGCGGCGCGCATGACGCGAGCGCACCGGCGGGCTCGCCGACCGTGCCGTCACCAAGCGACAGGCTAAGCCGCGGGCCGCGGTCGCCGCGTGAGAGCACCAGCGCTCCGCCGAGCAGGCCGGCGCTGGGCTGGACCTTGGCCAGCGGACCGGTCGAGGCCGCGTCGAATGCGACCAGCAGCACCGCTTCCGCGCCGGTCGCGAGCTGCACGCAGGCTTCGATCAGGGCCTGCGCGAACGTCGCGTCGTAGGCACTGAGCGAGGTCGCCGGCACCATCGCGCCCGCGCCGATCGTCCAGTAGCCCGCGGCGGCGTTGTGCACAGAGTTGTGGAACTTGATCGGGGACACCGCATCCGGCTGCGAGGCGAGCGTCGCGCACATGTAATCGGTGATCGCGAGGTCGCCGTGCATCGAGGCGAACACCGAAGGAAGCGTCTTGGGATCCCGCGCCGCAGCGGTGGACGCGGCGAGCGCGACGTCGAGGGCGACCGCCACACTGTCGGGCGCGCGGCGGCGTTCGTTGGGTGGGAGCAGTTGCGGCGAGGGGCGCGACGGCGCGTTGTCGACCCGCGTTCCGTCGCGCACGAGCGCGAGCGCGGCCTCCCAGCTGGGAACGCCCGGGGCCCAGAAGCCGATGCCTTCGATCGTTGCGGTCAACGTCATGCGGACCGCCCGAACAGCAGCGAGCAGTTGTTGCCGCCGAACCCGAAGGAGTTGTTCATGGCGTAGCGGATGGCCTGCGCGGTCGATGCGAAGCGGATCTGCGGGCCGCAGATCGCGTCCGGCGTCGAGGCGCCGAGCGTCCCCGGCAATTCACCCGACTCCAGCGCGAGCAATGCAATCACCGACTCGACGATGCCGGCCGCGCCGAGCGTGTGACCCGTGTAAGCCTTGGTCGAACTCGCGTGCAGCGTGTCGGGGAACATCGCCTTCACCGCCAGCGATTCGGCGCGATCGTTCGCCGGCGTCGCGGTGCCGTGCAGGTTGAGATAGCCGACGTCGCTGGCGTCGACGCCGCCGCGTGCGAGTGCATCGCGCATCGCGAACTGCGCGCCCAGGCCTTCCGGATGCGGGGCCGACATGTGGTGCGCGTCGGAGGACTCGCCATAGCCGCGCAGCTGCAGGCCGACGTCGCCGTCCTGAGCGCGTTCGACGACCGCGAACCCGCCGGCCTCGCCGAGCGACAGGCCGTCGCGCGTCGCGTCGAACGGCTTGCAGGGGTTCTTCGACACCAGCTGCAGCGAGTTGAAGCCGTAGATCACGCTGCCGCACAGCGTGTCGACGCCACCGACGATCGCCGCGTCGGCGAGGCCCGCTTCGATCAGGCGCGCGGCCTGCGCGAACACCTTCGCGCTCGACGAGCAGGCCGTCGCGACGGTCACCGCGGGGCCGCGTGCGCCCGTAGCGTGCTGCACGAAGTCGCCGGGCGAGTGCACGGTGTGGATGATCGGGCGCTGCAGGTCGGCGGGGAAATTGGGGGTGCCGTCGGCGTCGGTGATCAGGCGCGTGTACGCCTCCTCGGTCGCGCCGATGCTCGAGGTCGAGGTGCCGATCACCACGGCGACGCGCTCGGCGCCGTACTGCGCGATCGCGTTGCGCACGGCATCTAGCACGCCGTCCTGCTGCAGCGCGATCCACGCGAGCCGGTTGTTGCGGCATTCCCATTGCGACCACTCGGCGGGCAGCGCTTCGTCCTCGACGCCGTCGACGCGACCGATCCAGCAGTCGAGCGGCTGCGCGCCGAAGTCGTTGCGACGCAGGCCGCTGCGGCCTTCACGCAGGGCGCGTCGATGCGCGTCCAGCCCACGCCCGAGCGCGCTCGTGGCGGTGAACGCACGGATCGCGAGCGGCGGTATCGGGCTGAGGTCGGACGGCGGCACGGCGGCTCCCATCGGCAGGGCGGTGAAGTATGCCAGCGGTCATCCTTCACGCCGCCCTCATGGCGTATCCTCGCGCGACGTCGGCCCTGTGTGGCTGAACGGCCGCTTCGATGTCGTCCCGCGCCCATCACCAGTTCACGCTCTTCCGCGACCGCGACGTGCTGCTCACCGGCATCGTCACCTTGGCCGCGTGCGTGCTCTCGGCCGGACTCGTCTATCTCGCCTATCTCGTGCACGTGGTTCGCACTGCGCTGCGCGCGCCGTGCGCGCCGGAGCAGGGCGCGCACCTGCTGCTGTTCGGCAAGCACGCACCGCGTGGCCGCATCGACACCGACTTCGCCGCGCGCCTGGATCGCGCCGCGCAGTTGTGGCGCGAGCGTCCGTCGCAGCACCTGGTGCTGCTCGGCGGTGGCGCGCAGGGCGAGCTGAGCGAAGCGGAGATCGCGCGTCGCGAACTGTTCGCGCGCGGCCTCGCGCCGGACACACCGCTGCAGCTCGAATCCGGTTCGCGCGACACCCTGCAGAACCTGCGCAATGCACGGCAGATGCTCGGCGATGCCGTCGTCGAACGCGTGACGCTGCTGTCCAACCGCTACCACCTCGCGCGCTGCGCGCTGTTCGCGCGCCAGCTCGGCTTCGATGTCGAACTCTGCGCCGCGGAGCCGCGGCTGCGTCTCACTCCGCGCATGCTGCTGCGCCTTGCCGGGGAAGCCGCGTACATCTGCTGGGCCGACATCGGCACCCGCTGGGCGCGCTTCGTGCGCAGCGAGCGCATGCTGGCGCGCGTGACCTGAGTTACCCGGCCGACGCTGCAAAAGAAAACGCCCGCATCGCTGCGGGCGTTTTGCATTGCGAGAGACCGAGCGATCAGCCCTTCTTCGCCTTCTGCTGCGGCACGAACTGCTCGCGCACCGCCTTGGCCAGCAGCTTCGGCGGCAGCAGGCCCTGGTCGAGCAGGAAATCGTTGAAGGCCTTGCGATCGAACTTGTCGCCCAGCGCGATCTCGGTTTCCGTGCGCAGCTGCATCAGCTGCGAGTAGCCGTAGAAGTAGCTGCCCGCTTGGCCCGGCGAGTTGACCGAGTAGCGATCGATCTCCTGGCGCGCCATCGCCTTCGACAGGCCGACCTTGTTCACCAGCCAGTCGAACGCGGTGTCGCGGTCGGTGAGGCCGAGGTTGATCATCGGATCGAGCATGGCGCGGCTGGCGCGCAGCAGGCGCAGCTGTTGCGCGATGAGCTGACCGTCGAGCGGCTCGTACGGCACCATCTCGGCTTCGGCATACAGCGCCCAGCCTTCGACGTTGACCGAGTTGAACGCGTACAGCGTGCGCGCCAGCGAGATGCCGCGCTCGACCATCGCGGTGAACTGCAGCTCGTGGCCCGGGCGGCCTTCGTGCGCGGACAGCGTCCACGCGCCGGCCGGGTAGTTGAAGTCGTCGTACGGGCCGTCGGCGCCGGCATTCGGATTCGACAGCGGCAACACGAACACGCCCTGCTGGCCGGTGTTGCCCACCAGCGGCGCCGGCAGGAAGTGCGGCGCGGGCTGCGAGGCATTTTCAGCCGGCGTGCCCACGCGCATCTGCATCGGACGATCGGGCAGCGTGACGACGCGGTTCGCCGCGATCAGGCGATCGAGTTCCGGCATCACCACCGTGCGGTAATGCGATTCGATCTTGTCGTCGGCGATCGGCGTCTTCTTGAGCTGGCGGATCACGGCCACGTAGTCGGTGTCCTTCCAGCCGTGTTCCTTGGCGATCAGTGGCGCGATCTGCTGCATCGCGTTGCGCGTCTCCGCGAACTCCATCTGCGCGCGTTCGATCAGCGTGCGGGGATCGATGTCGATGCCGACGTTCTTGAGTGCGAGCGCATAGAGTTCCGGCGGCAGCGCGTAGGTCGTGCGCGCCTTCGGCAGCACGGTCGACTTCGTCCACGCCGCGTAGTCGGTGAGCTGCTTGTCGAACTCGGCCAGCGCGGGGCCGGCGTCGAGCTTGTACTTGTCGAAGAGCTGCTTGATGCCGGTGCGGTAGGTCTCGAGGTTGTCGAGCGACTGCTGCACTTCGACCTGCGTCGGCATCAGCAGGCCGGCCTGATCGCGTTCTTCATAGCGCTGGCGCGCGAGCGTGGTCAGTGGCGTGCTGCCGGGCGCCATGCCCGCATAGGCCTGGAGACGCTTGACCGCCATCGCGCGGCGATCGGCCGGCGTCTGGTCGGAGAGCAGGCCCTGCAGGCCGCCGAACACGGTCTGGCCGACGTCGAGCCACGGACGCGTCATCTTCTCGTTGACCGCGCTGGCTTCGATCGCGTCGTCCGCGGCCTGGACCAGGATCTCGAGGTCCTGGCGGACGTTCGGATCCTTCTCGACCGCGAGCTTGGCCTTGAGTTCGTCGCGCGCCTTGGCGGTGGCCTCGCGGTAGCGCGCCGGATAGTTCGGGCCGAAGTCGAAGACCTTGTCGTCGAAGCCCGGCACGCCGAAGAACGAGAGCTGCTCCGGCTGGAAGGGGCCCTGCGACTTCTGCAGGATCTGCGCGAACTCGTTGCTGCGCGCGACCCAGGCGGGCACCGGCTTCTTGACGGTCTTGCTGGCGGCCGCCGGCGCGGCGGGCGCGGCCAGCGCGACGCCAAGCGCGAGCAGCGCGAGCGAAAGGGCGAGGACGAGGGGCTTGTGCATGGTCAGGGCTCCGAGGAAGCGTCGAGGATGGCGTGCAGTGCCGGGCTGGCCATGCGCCGAAGGTCACGAGAGAACGACAGCGAAGACGCGCGCCGACCACAGGCCGGCGCGCGGTGCGATCAGGGCTTCAGGCAGCGCCCGAGGAATTCGTCCGTGATCTTCAGGCGATGCAGCAGGTCCTTGCCCTTGAGTCCGTGCTTCGCGCCCGGGTACGTCATCAGCTCGAACGGCTGGCCGCGCTGCTGCAACGCGCTCATCAGCGCCGTCGAGTTGGTGAACAGCACGTTGTCGTCGGCCATGCCGTGGATCAGCAGCAGCTTCGGCGCGTTCGGGCCGACCAGGCCGTCGATATGTTCGAGCACGCGGGCGTTCTTGTAGCCCGACGGATTGCTCTTGGGCAGGTCCATGTAGCGCTCGGTGTAGTGCGTGTCGTACAGGCCCCAGTCGGTGACCGGCGCGCCGGCGACGCCGCAGGTGTAGTCACCCTGGCCGTTGGCGAGCAGCATCAGCGTCATGTAGCCGCCGTTGCTCCAGCCGTAGACGCCGACGCGCTTGGCATCGACCCACGGCTGCGACGTCAGCCAGTGCAGCGCCTTGCGCTGGTCGTCGACTTCCACCGTGCCCTGCTTGCCGTACAGCGCGCCGCCGAAGGCCGCGCCGCGACGCGGGGTGCCGCGGTTGTCGACCGAGAACACCACGTAGCCGTGCTGCGCGAGGTACTGGTTGAGGTCGGGCTGCCAGGTTTCCTTGACGGTCTGCGACGCCGGCCCGCCGTACACGTTGACCACCACCGGATACTTCTTCGATGCATCGAAGCCGTCCGGCTTGATGACGTAGTAGTGCAGCGACGTCGTGCCGTCCGCGGCCTTGAGCGTGCCGAACTCCATCGGACGATGCGCGGCGCGGTACGGCGCGTACGGATGCTTGGCGTCGGCGAGGTCGTTCTTCACCAGCGTCGCGATCGCGCTGCCGTCGGCGCGGTGCAACACCAGCTGCGGCGGCGTGGACGCGTTCGACCAGCTGTCGACGTAGACGCTGCTGTTCGCGGCGAAGTTGGCGCTGTGCCAGCCGGCCTCCTTCGACAGCTTCTCGATCGCGCCGCCCTTGAGCGGCACGCGATAGACCTGCAGCTGCGTGGGCGATTCGCGCCCGGCGCTGAAGTAGACCCAGCCGACGTTCTGGTCGACACCGAGCACGTCGTCGACCGGCCACTCGCCCGACGTCAGCGCGCGCGCCTTGCCGGCGGCGTCGATGACATACAGGTGCTCGAAGCCCGTGCGCTCGCTGCTCCACAGGAACGCACCGTCCTTGAGGAAGCGCAGCGCATCGTGCAGCGGCACCCAGGTCTTCGAATGTTCGGTGACGAGCGTGCGCTGCTTGTTCGACGCCAGATCGGTCTCGATCAGCTCGAGCGTCTTCTGGTCGCGCGACTGGCGCTGGAAGGTGAGGTGCTGCGGATCGCGCCAGGCGACGCGGGCCAGGTAGATGTCGGGGTTCTTGCCGAGGTCGATCCAGCGCGCATCCTTCGACGCGCCGGACGGGTCGACCACGCCGAGCTTGATCGCGACGTTGGTGTCGCCCGCGGCGGGATAGCGCTGCTCGACGACTTCGGTGCGATCGGGATACACCTCGTAGCGCTTCTGCACCGGCACCTTCGATTCATCGATGCGCGCGAAGGCGATGCCCGAGTCGTCCGGCGCCCACCAGTAACCGGTGTGGCGGTCCATTTCCTCGTCGGCGACGAACTCGGCCTGACCGTTGCCGATCGTCTCGCCGCCGTCGAAGGTGAGCTGGCGCTGCGTGCCGTTGGCGAGATCGATCACCCACAGGTTGCGGCCGCGCACGAAGCTCACGTACTTCCCGGCCGGCGAGATTTTCGGGTCGGTCGCGAACCCTTCCTTGTTCGTGAGCTTGCGCACCGCGTCCTTGCCGGACTTTGCGAGGTCGTAGAGATACAGATCGCCGCCGAGCGGGAACAGCAGCGTCTTGCCGTCGGGGGAGAACTGGTAGTCGACGATGCCGGACAGCGCGGCGATACGCTGGCGTTCACGGCGCGCCTTCTCCTCGTCGCTCAGCACTTCCGTGCCGGGCAGCACGTCGTCGGAGTCGACGAGCAGTCGGGTCGTACCGCTCGCGATGTCGTAGGCCCAGAGATCGAGGCGATTGCGGTCGCGATCCTTGCCGCGCAGGAACGTGACGCGCGTTCCATCCGGCGACACCTTCGGCTTGACCAGGCTGGGTCCCGACAGCGGCGCATCGCCCGCGAGCGCTTCGAGCGTGAGCTTGGACGGAGGGACGGGCGTTTCGGCGGAAGCGATGGGCAGGCTCAAAGCGGCAGTCAGCAGGACGGCGGGGAGGGCAGCACGAAGCCGGAGGCGGTTCATCTGGATAGGCGGTCGCGGAAGTCAAGCGAGTGTAAGCGTCGCCGAGTGTGCGCATACACACCGAACGGTTCAGCCACGGCTGCTAGGGTGACTGCATGTCCCCCTCCAACTCCCTGCGGTGGCGTCTCCGTGACGCGACCGCCGATGCCCATGCCCGCGTCGATGCGCGGGTGGGGGACGCCTTCGACGACGTCGCCGGCTACGCGATCTTCCTGCGTGCCATGCACCGCTTTGTCGCCAATGCGCGCCACGTGCTCGGCGATGCGGAGGAGCTGGTGGCGTGTGAAGCCGCGTTGCTCGCGGACCTGGGCGTCGTCGGCGGCGCGCCCATCATCGATCTGGAGACGCCCGCTGCCACGCGTGACGATGCGCGCCTCGGCTGGCGTTACGTGATCGCCGGTTCGTCGCTGGGCGCGCGCGTGTTGCTGCGACGCGTCGAAGCGCTCGGCTTCGATGCCACGCAGGGCGCGCGGTATCTCACGCTGCACGCGCAGGGCGATGCCTGGCGCACATTGCTGTCCACGCTCGACGCCCTGCGTCTGAGCCCCGATGAAGAGCGCGCCGCCTGTGCCGGCGCGAACGAAGCCTTCGCCTGTGTCGAGCGTTGCCTCGACGATGCACGTTACGGAGCGGCTGCATGACCCGTTTGAACACCATCGACGCCGAGGGCTGCGCGAAGGAACCGATCCACCTGTCCGGCGCCATCCAGGCCCATGGCTACCTGGTCAGCTGCGCGATGCCGGACTGGACGGTGCGCCACGCCTCGGCGAACGTCGAAGACCTGCTCGGGGCCAGCGTCGACGAACTGCTGGGACGCTCGCTGCGCGACTACGCGAGTGAGGAAGTGCTGCAGGCGATCCTCGACACGCTGTCGATGGTGACGCCCGGCAATACGACGGCGCAGCGTGCGGGGCAGGCCAACCTCGGCCCGCTCGGCACCGCGTGCGACCTCGTCGTGCACGTGGCCGACGACCTCGTGCACATCGAGATCGAGCCGCGTTACGAGCGCGGCCTGTCGCCGCAGCCGACGGTGCTCGCACAGTCGATGATCGGCGCGGTCGCGCACGAGCCGCCGGAGAATTTCCACGAATTCGTCGCTGCGCAGGTGCGCGGGTTGACGGGCTACGACCGCGTCATGGTCTACCGCTTCCTGCCCGACGGCACCGGCGACGTCATCGCGGAAGCGCGGGCGGACGACATGGAGCCCTACCTTGGCCTGCGCTTTCCCGCGTCCGACATTCCACCGCAGGCGCGAGCGCTGTATCTGCGCAACCGCGTGCGCGTGATTCCCGATGTCGATTACGAGCCCGTGCCGATCGTGCCCGGCACCGTCGACGATGGTCGCCCGCTCGATCTTTCGCAGCACGCGCTGCGCAGTGTGTCGCCGGTGCATCTCGAATACCTGCGCAACATGGGTGTGGGGGCGTCGATGTCGATCTCGATCATCGCCGGCGGCCGCCTGTGGGGCCTGATCGCCTGTCATCACCGCGTGCCGCGGCTCGTGCCGCCGGCGGTCCGTGCCGCCGCCGACCTGTTCGGCCTGTTCGTGTCGATGCGCGTCGCTTCCGCCGAACAGCAGAGGACGCTCGCGCACTTCGAACATGCGCAGCAGGTCCGCGACGCGCTGGTCCTGCGGCTGGCCCAGGCGCGCGACTTCGATCGCGCGCTCATGGACGAGCTGCCGTTGCTGCGCACCGCGCTCGGCGCCGACGGCGCCGCCCTGTGGTCGCAGTCGCGCTGGCATGCCAGCGGGCAGACGCCGGATCCGCGACGCGTGGCGTCGCTGGTCGACTGGCTGCAGCAGCAGGGCGCGGTGAGCGTCGCCGTCACCGACACCGCCGCCGACTGGGCCGCGCCCATGGACGGTGATGCCACCGCCGGCGTGCTGGCCTTGCGACTCGGGGCCGACGACTGGCTGCTGCTGTTCCGCGACGAACAGGTGCAGACCGTCAACTGGGCGGGCGAGCCGGCGAAGGCCCTCGTCCCCACCGACGACGGCCTGCGCATCGCGCCGCGCCGTTCGTTCGCGGTGTGGCGCGAAAGCGTGCGCGGTCGGAGCGCGCCGTGGAGCGACGCCGACCGCCGCGGCGCGGCGCGCCTGCACCAGGTACTGACCGAGCAGCGTCGCCGCATCCAGACCCGCGTCGACGTGCCCGCGCTGGACCAGCAGCGGCGGCAGGCCGCGATGGATGAGCGCCGCCAGCGTCTCGACCAGCTCGCGCAGATGCTGGAAGGCCTGAGCCATCTCGCTCCCGACGTGAGTGCCCGCCTCGACGCGCGCATCTCCGCACTCGAGGACGAACTGCAGCGACTCGCCGAAGTCGCGCCGCTCACGGACGTCGCATAGTCCTGCGGACTGAGACGGGCCTGCGACAGCGGGCCCGTAAACTGTGGGCATGGATGTCTCCCACCTTCTCGACGCGCTGAATCCCGCGCAGCGCGAGGCCGTCTGCGCACCGCTCGGCCACTACCTCGTCCTCGCCGGCGCCGGCTCCGGCAAGACGCGCGTGCTCACCCACCGCATCGCCTGGCTCAACGAGGTCGAGCGCGTGCCGGTGCACGGCATCCTCGCCGTCACGTTCACCAACAAGGCCGCCGCGGAGATGCGCCACCGCGTCGACATGCAGCTCTCGGGCGGCGTGCGCGGCATGTGGCTGGGCACGTTCCACGGCCTCGCGCACCGGCTGCTGCGCCTGCACTTCCAGCAGGCCAACCTGCCCGAAGGTTTCCAGGTGCTGGATTCGGACGACCAGCTGCGCCTCGTGAAGCGCGTCATGCAGGGCCTCGAACTCGACGAAACGCGCTATCCGCCGCGCCAGGCCGCGTGGTGGATCAACGCGCGCAAGGATGAAGGGCGCCGTGCGCAGAACATCCAAGGCGGCGAGGACGAGTGGACCGACACCATGCGTCGCATCTACGCGGCGTACCAGGAGCGTTGCGATCGCGCCGGACTCGTCGACTTCGCCGAGCTGCTGCTGCGCGCCCATGAGTTGCTGCGCGACTCGCCGCAACTGCTGTCGCACTACCGCAACCGTTTCAAGCAGATCCTGGTCGATGAGTTCCAGGACACCAACGACATCCAGTACGCCTTCATCCGCGTGCTCGCGGGCGATACGGGGCAGGTGTTCGTGGTCGGCGACGACGACCAGGCGATCTACGGCTGGCGTGGCGCCAAAGTCGAGAACGTGCAGAAATTCCTGCGCGACTTCGACAGCGCCAAGACGATCCGCCTCGAGCAGAACTACCGCTCCACATCGACCATCCTCGACGCCGCGAACGCGGTGATCGCGCATAACCCCGGGCGCCTCGGCAAGAAGCTGTGGACCGACGTCGCCGGTGGCGATCCCATCGATCTGTACGCCGCCTACAACGAGATCGACGAGGCGCGTTTCGTCGTCGAACGCGCCAAACAGTGGGTGCAGGCGGGCGGCAGCTATCGCGATGTCGCCGTGCTGTACCGCTCGAACGCGCAGTCGCGCGCCTTCGAAGAAGTGCTGATCGGCGAGCAGGTTCCGTATCGCGTCTACGGCGGCCTGCGCTTCTTCGAGCGAGCGGAAATCAAGGACGCGCTCGCTTACCTGCGCCTGATCACCAATCGTGCGGATGACGCCGCGTTCGAACGCGCGGTCAACACGCCCACACGTGGCATCGGCGAACGCACGCTGGACGAAGTGCGCCGGCTCGCGCGGGCGGAAGGCTTCCCGCTGGCCGCCGCGGCGGTGAAACTGGCTTCAGGCACCGCGCTCGCCGCGCGTGCGCGCAATGCGCTTGCGACCTTCCTCAAGCTGATCGACGACCTGCAGGCCGAGTGCGTCGACCGCACGCTGCCGGAAAAGATCGACCACGTACTGCTGCGTTCGGGTCTTCGCGAGTTCTACGCGCGCGAGCAGAAGGGCCAGCTCGATTCGCGCGTCGACAACCTCGACGAACTCGTGTCGGTGGCGTCGCGCTTCAACTGGCGCGAAGACGACGAGGACGAGGTCGAACTGCCCGAGCTTGTGGCGTTCCTGTCCTATGCCGCGCTCGAAGCCGGTGAGGGCCAGGCACGCGCGGACCAGGACGGCGTGCAGCTGATGACGCTGCACAGCGCGAAGGGCCTGGAGTTTCCGCTGGTGTTCCTGGTCGGCCTCGAGGAAGGGCTGTTCCCGAACAACCGCTCCGCCGAAGAAGCGGGTCGCATGGAGGAGGAGCGTCGCCTCGCCTATGTGGGCATCACCCGCGCCCGCGAGAAGCTCGTGCTGAGCTACGCCGAAGCGCGCCGCATCCACGGCATGGACATGTACGGCATGCCGTCGCGCTTCCTGCGCGAGATACCGTCGTCACTCGTGCACGAGGTGCGGCCGAAGGTGCAGGTGTCGCGGCCGGTGTACGGCGCCGGCAGTCGTCGCACCGACACCAGCCTGGCCGAAACGCCCGCGATTCCGCTGGGCGCGTCGGTGCGTCATCCCACCTTTGGCACCGGCACCGTCACCGACGTCGAAGGCAGCGGCGCGCACGCGCGCGTGCAGGTGAACTTCGACGACGTCGGCAGCAAGTGGCTGGTCGCGGCGTTCGCGAACCTGCAGAAGATCTGACGCGTTACTCCGGTGCCTTCGCGCAGTTTTCGGCGGCGACGATCTCGCCGTCGATGTGCGCACGATCGCAGGCGAGGATGACCTGCCGGCCCGGCGCCAGCGTCTTCGCGAATTCAGGCGTCAGGCCGCGCAGTTCGACCGGCGCGAAATTGCCGGCGGCGAAATGCGCGACCGGTGCATCGGGTCCGTCGACGCGCACGTCGGCGATCACCCCGGTCGCGAGCAGTGGCTGAGCGAACAGCGCATCGGCCTTGGCGTGATCGCCCACGTATTCGCCGGCCAGCTCGACCGCCGTGAACGTGGGGCGGAACGCCGCGGCGGTGCGCACGAACGGCACGCTGCCCGGCGGCGCCTTGGTGGCATTGCCGCGCGTCGCGCCGCCCGCCACGTACAGGGCGGGCGACAGCACCAGCGCCGCCAGCAGCGGCACGACGCCGGCGCGCGTGCCACGATGCTTCATCGCGACGATCGCGAACAGGATCGACACCGCGATCAGCGGCACGCCCGCGCGCAGCGCGAGATTCGGCACCGGCACGAACAGGGCGATCCAGCCGAGCACGAGCAGCGCCCAGGCGATCGGCGTCCACGGCTTCGGGGTGGCGGCGACAGCATTCATCGGAGTGTCCTTGTCCTGTTCGTTGCGGGTGCGCGTGGTTACCAGCTGAAGATCTTGTACTGCACGGGGTTGACCGGGCCGTCGCCACGACGGTGATCCAGGCGACCGTCGTTGTCGTCGTCGGTCAGGTAATAGGTGACGCCGCCCTTGGGCACGATCTTGACCACGCGCAGCAGCCCGGCGACCCGGTATTCCGACACCACGTCGCCGTTGTCCATCGTTCGGGTGGTGACGTCGGCGTTGTTCAGCGCAAGGGTCGGGTCGTCGGCCGGCATCGACATCGACGCACAACCCGCGAGCAGCGAAAGAGCGAGAAGCAGGGGAGCGGTGCGGCGCATGGCGGATCTCCGGGCGGGCCCCAAGCATACGGCCGCCCGCGCGTGAACGCCCGGCGCAGGGTGCACGACGGGCGCGCCCTACAATCGGCGGATGAAAAAGCTCGTCCTGATCGACGGTTCCAGCTACCTGTATCGCGCGTTTCACGCGCTGCCGCCGCTCACCAACGAGCACGGCGAGCCCACCGGCGCGCTGTTCGGCGTGGTCAACATGCTGAAGGCGGTGCTCGCCGAAAAGCCGGACTACATCGCCTACGTGGTCGACGCATCCGGGCCCACCTTCCGTGAGGCGCTGGACCCGCAGTACAAGGCGCATCGCCCGCCGATGCCGGACGACCTGCGCGCGCAGGTGCAGCCGCTGTGCGACATCGTCACCGCGCTCGGCATCACGATCATCCGGGAGGAGGGTGTCGAAGCGGACGACGTGATCGGCACGCTCGCGCTGCGCGGTTTCGAGGAAGGTTTGGACGTCACCGTGTCGACCTCCGACAAGGATTTCGCGCAGCTGGTGCGCGATCCGGTCGACGGCCGCGGCGTCGCGCTGGTCAATACCATGAGCGGCAGTCGCCTCGATTCGACGCAGCGCGTGATCGAGAAATTCGGCGTGCGGCCGGATCAGATCATCGACTACCTCGCGCTGATGGGCGACAGCGTCGACAACATTCCGGGCGTCGAGAAATGCGGGCCGAAGACCGCCGCCAAGTGGCTGGCCGAATACGGCACGCTCGATGGCGTGATCGCGAACGCGGCGTCGATCAAGGGCAAGATCGGCGAGAACCTCGCGCGCGTGCTCGATCGCCTGCCGCTCAATCGCACGCTGACGACGATCAAGATCGACTGCGAGGTGCCGCTCGGTCCGCAGGAGCTCGCACTGCGCGAACGCGACCACGAGAAGTTGCGCGAACTGTTCGAGCGCTACGGGATGCGCCAAGCGCTGCGCGAACTCGAAGGTGGTGCGGCGACTGCGCCGGCAGCATCGGGCAGCCGCGGTGTCGCCGCGCAGGTGGTGTCGGTGGAATCGCTCGATCCTGCACTCGCCGCGAAGGGCGAATACGAGGCGGTGCTCACGCAGGAACAGCTCGACGCCTGGGTCGCGAAGCTGCAGGCCGCCGACGAATTCGCGTTCGACACGGAAACCGATTCGCTGGATGCGCTGTGCGCGAACATCGTCGGCCTGAGTTTCTCGGTCGAGCCCGGCCACGCCGGCTACATCCCGGTCGGCCACGACTATCCGGGTGCCCCGGTACAGCTCGACAAGGCAGTGGTGCTCAATGCGCTCGCGCCGATCCTCGAGGACGCGAACAAGCGCAAGCTCGGCCAGCACGGCAAGTACGACATCCATGTGCTGCGCTGCCATGGCGTCAACGTGCAGGGCTATGCGGACGACACGATGCTGGAGAGCTTCGTGCTCAATGCGACCGCGACGCGCCACGACATGGATTCGCTGGCCAAGAAGTACCTCGGCTACGACACGATCAAATATGCCGACGTCGCCGGCAAGGGCGCGAAACAGATTCCCTTCTCGCAGGTCGCGCTCGACGACGCCACGCGCTACGCCGCGGAGGATGCCGACGTCACGCTGCGCCTGCATCGCGTGCTGTCACCGAAGCTGCGCGAGATCCCGGCGCTGGAATCGGTCTATCGCGACATCGAGATTCCGCTGATTCCGGTGCTCGAACGCATCGAAGCCAACGGCGTGATGATCGATCCGGACGAACTGCGCCGGCAGTCGGCGGACATGGGCCGCCGCATGCTGGAGTTGCAGCAGCGCGCGACGGAGGTCGCCGGTCGCACGTTCAACATGGACTCGCCCAAGCAGATCGGCGCGCTGCTGTTCGACGAGCTCGGCCTGCCGGCGACGGTGAAGACGCCCACCGGTGCGCCTTCGGTGAACGAGGAAGCGTTGGAAGCGATCGCCGACCAGCACGAGCTGCCGCGCCTGATCCTCGACTACCGCGGTCTCGCAAAACTGCGCGGCACGTACACCGACAAGTTGCCGGAGATGCTCAACCCGCGCACGCATCGCCTGCACACCAGTTATCACCAGGCCGGTGCGGCGACGGGTCGCCTCGCGTCGAGCGATCCCAACCTGCAGAACATTCCGATCCGCACCGAGGACGGGCGTCGCATCCGCACCGCGTTCATCGCGCCGGAAGGCCGCCGCATCGTCGCCTGTGACTATTCGCAGATCGAGCTGCGGATCATGGCGCACCTGTCGGAAGATCCGGCGCTGCTGCGCGCGTTCACGTCGGGCGTCGACGTGCATACCGCGACCGCGGCGGAAGTGTTCGGCAAGACGGTCGACACGGTCGAAGCGAACGAGCGTCGCGCGGCGAAGGCGATCAATTTCGGTCTGATGTACGGCATGAGCGCGTTCGGTCTCGCGACGCGCCTGGGCATCTCGCGCGGCGAAGCGCAGGACTACATCGCGCTCTACTTCGCGCGCTATCCCGGCGTTCGCGAGTACATGGACCGCACGCGCCAGCAGGCGCGCGAGCAGGGCTACGTCGAGACCGTGTTCGGTCGCAGGCTGTACCTCGAGAACATCCACGCGCGGAACCAGGGCCTGCGTTCCGGCGCCGAGCGCGCGGCGATCAACGCGCCGATGCAGGGCACCGCGGCGGACATCATCAAGCGGGCCATGATCGACATCCACGGCTGGTTGGCCGGGCATGCCGAGCAGGCGCTGATGGTGCTTCAGGTGCACGACGAACTGGTCTTCGAGGTCGACGAAGGCTTCGTGCCCACGCTGGTCGACGAGGTGAAGCGGCGGATGTCGGGCGCCGCCGAGCTCAAGGTGCCGCTGGACGTCGACGCCGGCATCGGCCGCAACTGGGACGAGGCCCACTGACGCGCCAAGCGGGCGGCTCGATGCACCACGCTGGCGCATTCGCGCCAACGTGAAAGCGGCGTTGGAGCGGTCGTCTGCGGACGCGATCGCGTGCGTTCTTCGCGCGTTGTCACGTTTTGCCGACGAGCGGAGTTGAAGCAATGAATCGGTCCTGAACTTTTACGGACCGCTAACGGATGTCTTCACTTTCCGTGCATGTTCCGAGTGTTTTCATGCACCTGCGCCGGATGCAACGTCCGACGCTGATCCTCCCCTCCCCTGGAGCGATCTCGGAACGTAAGGTCCCTCCCCAGACCCCGTTCCCCAGCCCCGCCGGCCCCCCCTGCCTGCGGGGCTTTTTATTTGCGCGCTCGCCACGGCCGCTAGGATGCCGGACCGCCCGTCGCTCCGGCCGCATGTCCCGACTCGCCCTGACCCGCGTCCTCCTGCTGCTGTGCACTGCCGTGGCCATCGTCGCGCTCGCGCTGCACGGCCCGATTCCGCAGGACCCCAGCTACCACCGCTTCGCGGATGCCCGCACGCTCTTCGGCGTTCCCAACGCGTGGAACGTGCTGTCGAACCTGCCGTTCCTCGTCGTCGGGCTGCACGGCCTGATGCGGCTTCCGCGCCTGTCCGTCGAGCGCACGCGCGCCGGCTACGTCGCACTGTGCATCGGCATCGCCTGTGTCGCCTTCGGCTCGGGTGCATACCACTGGGCGCCGTCGAACGCGACGCTGGTCGGCGATCGCCTGCCGATGACCGTCGCGTTCATGGCGTTCTTCGCGTTGCTGCTCGACGAGCGTGTGATCGACGATCGACGCCATCGACTTCTGGCGGCATTGCTCGTGCTCGGCGTCGCGTCCGTGGCGTACTGGAACATCACCGAGCGGTTCGGCGTCGGTGACCTTCGTCCGTATGTGCTCGTGCAGTTCCTGCCGATGCTGCTGGTGCCGCTCGTGCTCGCCCTCCTGCCTGCGCGGTGGCTCGACGCGCGTTGGCTGGTCGCCGCGTTGGTCGGTTATGCGCTGGCGAAGGCGCTCGAGCACTTCGATGCAGCGATCTACGCCGCGCCGGTGATGGTCAGCGGACACGCACTCAAACACATCGTCGCCGCGCTCGCGGCGTTGTGCATCGTGTTGGCGGTGCCGACGCGCGGACCTCAGGCGAGTTCGGTCAGCCAGTCGCGCGGACGCAAGTAGTCGGCAAGACGTGCTTCCGGCGAGCCGGGTTCCGGCACGTAGCCGTACTCCCAGCGCACCAGTGGCGGCATGCTCATCAGGATCGATTCGGTGCGGCCGCCCGACTGCAGGCCGAACAGCGTGCCGCGGTCGAACACGAGGTTGAACTCGACGTAGCGGCCGCGGCGATACAGCTGGAACTGGCGTTCGCGTTCGCTGTACGGCACATCGCGCCGACGCTCGACGATCGGCAGATAAGCGTCGAGGAACCCATCGCCGACCGCCTGCATGTAACCGAAGTCGGCGTCGAAATCGCCGTGCAGGTCGTCGAAGAACAGGCCGCCGATGCCGCGCGTTTCGTCGCGATGCTTGAGGAAGAAGTACTCGTCGCACCAGCGCTTGTGCGCGTCGTAGCGCTCCTGCCCGCCGAAGGGTTCGCAGACATCGCGCGCCACGCGATGCCAGTGCAGCACGTCGTCGTCGACCGGATAGAACGGCGTGAGATCAAAGCCGCCGCCGAACCACCACGCCACCGTTTCGCCGTCGCGCTCGGCGCGGAAGTGGCGGACGTTCGCGTGCGTGGTCGGAATGTGCGGATTGCGCGGATGGAAGACGAGCGAGACGCCGACGGCTTCCCACGATGCGCCGATCAATTCCGGGCGGCTCGCGGTCGCCGACGGCGGCAGCTTCGTGCCCGACACATCGGAAAAGCCGATGCCCGCCTGCTCGAACACTGCACCGTCGCGCAGGATGCGGGTGCGCCCGCCGCCCCGGATCGGCGAGGTGCCGGGATCCTTCGTCCACGGATCCTCGAAGAAGCGGGCCGTGCCGTCCGCCTGCTCGATCGCCGCACAGATACGGTCCTGCAGGTTCAGGAGATGGTCGCGGACGACGTCGATCGGGGGCGGGGGCGAAGTCATTGCGGAATTCTAGCGATCGCACGGTGCTGACCGTGCCGGATCCGCGACGAAAACCGTCGCTCACGCCAACCGAGCGTGCGACGCCCTGCGACAATGCGCACCCGCCGCGGAACCGCCATGACCGATCTCGCCCTGCCCGTGCTGTATCGCGACGACGCGCTGGCCGTCGTCGACAAGCCCGCGGGCCTGATGGTCCACGACAGCGCACTCGCCCGCGGCGAGACCGACTTCGCCGCCGACCGCCTGCGCGAACAGTTCGGGCGCCCGGTGTTCCTCGTGCATCGCCTCGACCGCGCCACGTCGGGCTGCCTGCTGCTCGCATTCGACCGCGACACCGCGAGCGCGCTCGGCAAGACGCTGATGTCGCAGGAATTCGAGAAGACCTATTGGGCGGTGTGCCGCGGCTGGCCGGATGCCGCGTTCGTGGTCGACCATCCGCTCGACGGTGGCCCGGGCAAGCCGCAGAAGAAGCCGGCGGTCACCGCGTTCCGCACGCTGGCGACGGCGGAGCTGGAGATCCCGTCGTCGGGCTTTCCGACCTCGCGTTACGCCTGGCTCGAAGCGCAGCCGCGCACCGGACGCTTCCGCCAGATCCGTCGCCATCTCAAGCACATGTCGCATCACCTCATCGGCGACACCAGCCACGGCGACGGCCGCCACAACCGCGCGTTCCGGATGATGGGCATCCACCGCATGCTGCTGCACGCGCGTGCGCTGACGTTCCCGCATCCCGCGACCGGCGAGACGATGCGCGTCGGGGCGCCGGTCGACGGCGAATTCGCCAAGGCGCTGGCGCTGTTCGACGTGTGACCGCGTCTTCAAGAGCGGCACGCCAGCGGCCGTTACGATAGGCGCGATGACGACGCCCGCTTCCATCGACATTCCCGACGACGAACTCGTCGAGCGCTTCGTGCGTTCGAGCGGGCCGGGCGGTCAGAACGTCAACAAGGTGGCGACCGCGGTGGAGCTGCGCTTCGACATCGCGAACTCGCCCACGCTCAGCGACGAGGTGCGCGCGCGCCTGCTCGCGAAGCGCGATCGACGCGTCACCTCCGAAGGCGTGCTGGTGATCAGCGCGCAACGCTTCCGCACTCAGGACCGCAATCGCGAGGACGCGCGCGAACGCCTGCAGGCTTTCGTCGACGCGGGGCTGCACGTGCCGAAGAAACGCGTCGCGACCAAGCCCACGCGGGCGTCGAAGGAGCGCCGGCTCGACGCCAAGCGCGGGCGCAGTACGATCAAGAAGGGCCGCACCGCGCGGGACTGGGACTGACATGGCCGACGACTATCCCGCCCACGTCGGTGCCCCCGGTCGCGTCCCGGTGCTGCCGCCGAACGCGCCGCGGGTGAAGCCGAACGCGTTCACGCGCTGGTTCGGGCGCACGGTGTTGCGACTCGGCGGTTGGCGCGTGGTCGGCGAGTTTCCCGATGTGCGCAAGCTGGTGCTGATCGGCGCGCCGCATTCGTCCAACTGGGACGGCATATGGGGCATGGCGGCGAAAACCGCGCTGGGCCTGGAACTGCGCGTGCTCGGCAAGGACGCGTTGTTCAAGATTCCCGGCATGGGGTTCCTGCTGCGCCGCCTCGGCGTCATCCCCGTCGACCGCAGCGCCGCGCACGGCGTCGTCGAACAGGCCGCGGCGATGATTCGCGGCGCCGACAAGCTCTGGTACGGGCTTGCGCCCGAAGGCACGCGCAAGCGCGTCGAGCGTTGGAAGAGCGGCTTCTGGAAGATCGCGAAGGCTGCCGACGTGCCGGTGCTGCCGGTGTATTTCCACTATCCCGACAAGGTCATCGGCATCGGTCCGCTGTGGACCCCGGGCGATGACTTCGCGACCGACATGAAGCGCATCCATGCCTGGTACGCGCCCTGGAAGGGCAAGAACCGCGGCACTTCCTGACGCGTCCACGGTCTGAGCGACCGACCACCGTCTACAGCAGGCGAGGCGACCGACGTGCAAGAGCCCATTCGTGTGCTGGTCCGGCGGGAATCGACGGTATCGGCGATCTACCAGAACGGTGCCATCCTGGTCTGGCTGGTCACGTTCTTCGGCTGTTGGGTCTACTGCATCCAGAACTACGGGGTGTCGCTGGGGGTCGGGCTCGGTTGGCTGCCGTCGATCCTGGTCGCGACGGTCGCGGGCGCGCTGTGGCCGCTGCTGCTGGTCTTCGCTGCGGTGGTGGGGTGGACGTTCTTCACCGCCGGCTAGCGCGACTGCGCGGGTTACGCGCCCGTCAGGCCTTGCGTTTGCCGGTCGTCGCCATGCGCATGAACGAGGTCGATAAAGGCCCGTGCCTGCGGACTGAGCGCGCGGCCGCGACGCGTCACCACGCCGTAGCTGCGTGAGGGGAAGAAGGCCGACAGCGAGCGCGATGCGAGCCGCGTTGAATCGGCGTCAGTCAGGCAGATCGCGGTGACGATGGAGATGCCGAGTCCCATCGCGACGTACTGCTTGATCACCTCCCAGCCGCCGACCTCCAGCGCCACCGTGTACGGCACATGCGCGCGCTGGAAGACCATGTCGACCATGCGGTAGGTGGTGTGGCGCTGCGGCGGCAGGATCAGGCCGTAGGGCGAGAGGTCGGCCAGCGTGATCTCAGGTTTCGCGGCCAACGCATGGTCGCGCGGCGTGATCAGCATCGGGTCGTAGGAGACGACGGGTTGCCAGGCGAGGTCGCCCGGGACGTCCAGCATCGAGCCGACCGCCAGGTCCGCGCCGTCGTCGCGCAGCAGGTTCAGCCCGCGCGGGCCGGTCACGTTGTGCAGGATCAGGCGGATGTCCGGGTGCTGCGCGCGGAAGGCTTCGACGATGCGCGGCAGCAGGTAGACGATGGTCGAGCTGCCCGCGGCGACGTGCAGCTCGCCGGCGTCGAGGCCGCGGATGCGGTCGCGAAAGGCGGCGTCGAGGCCGTCGAGGCCTTCGACCAGAGGACGCGCGAGTTCGTACAGCGCCTCGCCCTCGCGGGTGAGCGCCAGCCGGCGCCCGTTGCGCTCGAGCAGGGCAACGCCGAGGTCGCGCTCCAGCGCCTGCAGCTGCAGGGTCACCGCGGGCTGGCTGAGGAACATGGCCTCGGCCGCGCGCGATACCGACCCGAGGCGGGCGGTCTGGCAGAACGCGCGCAGGGGCTTGAGCCGGTCGGCCTTGTAGGCGAAGCGCGCCGGGGTGGGTTTGGCCATGACGACCTCGTGTATTCGATTTCCAAATACATCGCATTGCCAAAACTTGTTTGTCAAATACAAGTACGGCGGCGCATGGTCGTGCCCCACACGGTAGGGCGACGAGGTAGGCGATGTCGGCAGTGCTGATGGAGACGGGTGAGGGCAGGGGCGGTGGCATCGAGCTGCTGCGCCGGGTCGAGGGTCAGGACGCCCTGCTGACGCCGGCCGCGCTGGCCTTCCTCGCCGAGCTGCATGGCCGCTTCGAGCCCAGCCGCCAAGCGCGCCTCGCCGCGCGCCGCCAGCGCCAGGCCGCCTTCGACGCCGGCGCCCCGCCCGACTTTCGTGCCGACACCGCGGCGATCCGTGCCAGCGACTGGCGCGTGGCCCCGCTGCCGGCCGCGCTGCAGGACCGCCGCGTCGAGATCACCGGCCCGGTCGACCCGAAGATGGTCATCAACGCCCTCAACTCCGGCGCCCGCGTGTACATGGCCGACTTCGAGGACTCGACGTCGCCGACCTGGGCCAACCTGATCCAGGGCCAGCAGGCGCTGCGGGCCGCGGTCGCCGGCACGCTCGACTTCACCGCAGCGAACGGCAAGCACTACGCGCTCAAGCCGTTCGCCGAGCAGGCGGTGCTGATGGTCCGTCCGCGCGGCTGGCATCTCGACGAGAAGCACGTACGCGTCGACGGCGCACCGCTGTCGGGTGCGCTGTTCGACGCCGCTCTGTTCGCCTTTCACAACGCGCACGCTTTGGCTGCGAAGGACCGCGGCCCCTTCTTCTACCTGCCCAAGCTCGAATGCATGGAAGAGGCGCAGCTCTGGGCCGACGTGTTCGACCACGTCGAACGCGCGCTCGACCTGCCGCGCGGCCAGATCCGCGTCACCGTGCTGATCGAGACGCTGCCGGCCGCATTCGAGATGGACGAGATCCTCTACGCCCTGCGCGACCGCATCGCCGGCCTCAACTGCGGACGCTGGGACTACGTCTTCTCCTACATCAAGACGTTCCGCCGCCATCGCGACAAGGTGCTGCCCGAGCGCAGCCAAGTGACGATGACGCAGCCGTTCCTGCGCGCCTACTCCGAACTGTTGATCCAGACCTGCCATCGCCGCGGTGCGCATGCGATGGGCGGCATGGCGGCGCAGATTCCGATCTCGAACGACAGCGACGCGAATGACGTCGCACTCGCGAAAGTGCGTGCCGACAAGCTGCGCGAAGTCACCGCCGGCCACGACGGCACCTGGGTCGCGCATCCCGCACTGATTCCGATCGCCGAAGCCGTGTTCGACGAACGCATGCCCGGCGCGCATCAGAAGCACGTACTGCGCGAGGACGTGCTGGTCACGCGCGAGGATCTGATCACGCCGCCGCGCGGATCGATCACGCGCGCCGGCTTCGAGAGCAATGTCGAAGTCTGCGTGCGTTATCTCGCCGCGTGGCTCGACGGTAACGGCTGCGTGCCGATCCACTGGCTGATGGAAGACGCCGCCACCGCCGAGATCGCGCGCGCGCAGCTCTGGCAGTGGCTGCACGCCGGCGATCTGCATCTGGACGACGGCACGCCGGTCGACGAGACGCTGTTCGAGCGCGCGCTGATGAAGCTGCCGCGCCTCGCCGTCACCGACATTCCTGGCGCCAGCCGCATCAACGAAGCGATCGGCATGCTCGATCGCCTGACCCACAGCGATGAGCTCGAGGACTTCCTGACGCTGCCCGCGTACAAGCGCCTCGACTGAGTTTCCCGCACAACCCGCGTTGACCCCGCCCGTTCGCGAAGCGACCGGAACGGCCCTGCTTTGCCCGACGACCACGAAAAGACAGGAGATCCGCCATGACCACGACGCTTCCGACCGCCGACCAGCTTCGCCAGCACTGGGCCACCGATCCGCGCTGGGCCGGCGTCACCCGTCCGTATTCCGCTGAGGACATCGTGCGCCTACGCGGTCGCATTCCGGTCGAGCATTCCATCGCGAAGCTCGGCGCTGACAAGCTGTGGAACTCGCTGCACACGGAAGAATTCGTCAACGCGCTCGGTGCGATGACGGGCAACCAGGCGATGCAGCAGGTCAAGGCGGGTCTGAAGGCGATCTACCTGTCGGGTTGGCAGGTCGCGGCCGACGCGAACATCGCGGGCGAGATGTATCCGGACCAGTCGCTATATCCCGCGAACTCGGTGCCACAGGTCGTCAAGCGCATCAACAACACCCTCCTGCGCGCCGACCAGATCCAGTGCGCGGAAGGTCAGGGTGACATCGATTTCCTGCAGCCGATCGTGGCCGATGCCGAAGCCGGTTTCGGCGGCGTGCTCAACGCGTTCGAACTGATGAAGGCGATGATCGAGGCTGGTGCGTCGGGCGTGCACTTCGAGGATCAGCTCGCGAGCGTCAAGAAGTGCGGCCACATGGGTGGGAAGGTGCTGGTGCCCACGCGCGAAGCGGTCGAGAAGCTCGTCGCCGCGCGTCTCGCCGCCGATGTCATGGGCGTGCCGACGCTGATCGTCGCGCGCACCGATGCCGAAGCCGCCGACCTCATCACCAGCGATGTCGACGACAACGACAAGCCGTTCTGCACCGGCGAGCGCACCGTCGAAGGCTTTTACAAGACGAACAAGGGCTTGGACCAGGCGATCAGTCGCGGCCTCGCGTATGCGCCGTACGCCGACCTCGTCTGGTGCGAAACCGGCAAGCCGGATCTCGAGTTCGCACGCAAGTTCGCCGAGGCGATCCATGCGAAGTACCCGGGCAAGCTGCTCGCCTACAACTGCTCGCCGAGCTTCAACTGGAAGAAGAACCTCGACGACGCAACCATCGCGAAATTCCAGAAGGAGCTCGCGACCTACGGTTACAAATTCCAGTTCATCACGCTGGCCGGTTTCCACGCCTTGAACTACGGCATGTTCGACCTCGCCCACGGCTATGCCCGTCGCCAGATGAGCGCATTCGTCGAACTGCAGGAGCGCGAGTTCGCCGCTGCCGACCGGGGCTTCACCGCGGCGAAGCACCAGCGCGAAGTGGGCACGGGTTACTTCGATGCCGTGACGCAGACGATCCAGGGCGGGCAGTCGTCCACCGTCGCACTCAAGGGCTCGACCGAGGAAGAGCAGTTCGAAAAAGCGGCCTGAACCGTGGCTCGTGCCCATGGGTCCGACAGTGCGGACGGACGGCGCTTGACGCTGTCCGTCCGCCGGGTCGAGCATCGAGCCGCACACTGCAGGAGGTCGCCATGCACAAGCTGCTCGCCCTCACCGTCCTGATGTTCGCGGCGCTGTCCGCGGCCGCGCAGGACAACCCGAAACTGGATCAGATCCTCGCCCAGCAGACCCAACTGCGCGCCGACCTCGACGCCGGCAAGGTCACCCTGACACCGCGCGCCGCGCAACAGGTGCGCAAGGACCAGGACATCGTCTTCGACCTGATCAAGCAGAACCCGACGCTGGATGGGATGAACATCCAGGAACGCGTGACGCTCGACAACGCGCTCGAACGCATCAACACCGCCGTGCAGGGTACGCGCGTGGCGTCGGAGAAGCAGGACGTCTGCCGCTACCAGCGGGTCACCGGCTCCAAGGAAAAGCAGCTGGTTTGCGGCACGCAGGATGACCGCGACCACGCGCGCGAAGGTGCACGCAGCTATCTCGAGAAGACGCGCATCTGCGCGTCCTGCGGCGGCGGCTGATCAGGCAGCACCGGCCAGCGCGGCACTGTCGCGCTGGCGGTCGAGCGTTCGATAGCCGATCGCCTCGGCGAGATGCGACGTACCGATGTCGGCCTCGCCGGCGAGGTCGGCGATCGTGCGCGCCACACGCAGGATGCGCACCATGGAGCGCGCGGACAGCTGCAGGCGTTCGACGGCGCGCTCGAGCAAGGCCTGATCGCGTGATTCCAGTCGGCAGAGGTTGAGCGTCTCGCCGGGTGTCATGCGCGCGTTGGGCTGGCCGCAGCGCGCGAGCTGCACCGCACGCGCGCATTCGACGCGGGCGCGCACCTCGGCGCTCGATTCACCGCTTGGCGCGGCCGCACTCAATTCGCTGGCGGGCAGACGCGTCAGGCCGACGTGCAGGTCGATGCGATCGAGCAAGGGGCCGGAGACCTTCGCGCGATAGCGCTGCACCGCATCGCCACTGCAGCGACAGCGTCCCGACGGATCGCCGGCCCAACCGCAGGGGCAGGGATTCATGGCCGCGACCAGCTGGAAGCGCGCCGGAAATTCGGAGCTGCGCGCGGCGCGCGATACGGTGACGACGCCGGACTCCAGCGGTTCGCGCAGCACTTCCAGTGCGCGGCGCTCCCATTCCGGAAATTCGTCGAGAAACAGCACGCCGTTGTGGGCGAGCGAGACTTCGCCCGGCCGTGGTTGCGCCCCGCCGCCGATGAGTGCGACCGCGCTCGCGGTGTGGTGCGGCGCTCGGAACGGACGCTCGAGCCAGCGCGACGGATCGAGGCCGCGTCCACTGATCGACGCGATCGCCGCGGATTCCAGTGCTTCGGCTTCGCTGGCTTCCGGTAACAGCCCGGGCAGCCGCGACGCCAGCAGCGTCTTGCCGCATCCCGGCGGGCCGATCAGCAGCAGGTGATGCCCGCCCGCGGCGGCGATCTCCAGTGCGCGTCGCGCCTGCGCCTGCCCGCGCACATCGGTGAGATCCGGCCCGCGCACGCGTTCGACCGGTGTCGCGACCGCGGTCGGCAACGCGTCGCGACCGGCGAGCATCGCGCACACCTGCAGCAGCGTGCGCGCGGTGCGCACTTCCACGCGCGAGGCAAGTGCGGCTTCGGCGCCGTTCGCCCCGGGGACCACGAGACGATGTCCCGCATCGCCGGCCGCGAGCGCGGCGGGCAGCACGCCGTCGATGGCGCGCAGTTCGCCGGTCAGCGCAAGCTCGCCGAGGAATTCGACGTCGCGCAACGCATCGAGCGGAATCTGTCCGCTCGCGGCGAGGATACCGAGCGCGATTGGCAGGTCGAAGCGCCCACCATCCTTCGGCAGGTCCGCAGGCGCGAGGTTCACCGTGATGCGCCGCTGTGGAAATTCGAACTGCGCGCAAGCGATCGCCGCGCGCACGCGGTCCTTCGCTTCGCGCACCGCAGCCTCGGGCAGACCAACGATGTTCATCGCCGGCAGGCCGCCGCCCAGATGCACTTCGACGCGCACTTCTGGCGCACGGATGCCCGTTCGCGCACGGCTGTGCACGATCGCAAGATTCATGGCAGGCGACTCAGTGGCGCGGTGCGGCGGTCGCGCCGGACTGCGTTTCGATGCCGGTCACGGTGCGCTCGAGTTGCTCGAGCTTTTCGCGGGTGCGCAGCAGTACGGCGCGCTGCACCTCGAATTCCTCGCGGGTGACGAGGTCGAGGCGGTTCAGGCCCGCCTGCAGCACCGCGCGGAAGTTCTGCTGAAGCTCCGTGCGGAGCTCGCTCGCAGAATCGCCGCGGAGTCCGGGCGGCACGAGCGCACTGAGGCGGCGGGCGAGGTCGTCGAGCGAATCGAGGTCGATCATGGTCGGGTCTCCGGCGTTGCACGCACTGTGCCGATCGCGGCCGGTCGGCGCCGTCGGAGCGGCTTGCTGCGGCGTGTCGGGGAAATCCGACATCGCCATTTTACCGCCCGCCGTGGGCCTCGTCAGTGGCGCTTGAAGTACTGCACCTCGCGCTCGTGCTTCTCCGCGGCGGCGCGACTGCTGAAGGTGCCGAGGTTGCGGCGCTTGTGCGTCTTCGGATCGACCTTGCGCGAGTACAGCCGGTACTCGCCGGACTTGAGCTTGCGGATCACGTGCGGTCTCCGGTCGGGTGGTCCAGCCTGCCGCGAAGCGCGCGAACGCGGCGTCGGCGGCTTCCCGCTATGCTGCGCGGCGACAGGAGGATGCCGATGAAGATGGTCATGGCGGTGGTCAAGCCGTTCAAGCTCGACGACGTGCGCGAGGCGCTGGCCGAAGTCGGTGTAGCCGGCATCACCGCCACCGAGGTGAAGGGCTTCGGCCGCCAGAAGGGCCATACGGAGCTCTACCGCGGCGCCGAATACGTGGTCGACTTCCTGCCCAAGATCAAGCTCGAGGTCGCGGTCGCGGATGACCAGCTCGACGCGGTGGTCGAAGCGATCATGAAGGCCGCGGGCACCGGCAAGATCGGTGACGGCAAGATCTTCGTCTGGGATCTCGAGCGCGTGGTGCGCATCCGCACCGGCGAGCTGGACGCCGACGCGCTCTGACGCGACGACCTCAGGTCGTCCGTACGCAGTTCCGGCCGGCGGCCTTGGCCTGGTAGAGCGCCTGGTCGGCGCGCGCGAGCAGGTCGCTCAGGCCGGCGTCGCGCGGCGAGAGTGCCGTGACGCCGACACTGATCGTGACCCGCAGCTCCGGCGCGACGTCGCGGAAATTCAACGCTTCGACATTCGCACGCAGGCGCTCGGCGACCTGGCGCGCGGCGTCGATCGCGGTGTCCGGCAGCAGCACGACGAATTCCTCGCCGCCCATGCGGCCGATCTCGTCGAACTGCCGCAGCGTGTGCTGTGCCGTCTCTGCGACGCGCGCGATCACCTGGTCGCCCACCAGATGCCCGTGCGCATCGTTGATCGCCTTGAAGCCGTCGATGTCGAAGGTGATCACGCACAGCGGGCGTTCGTCGGCGCGTGACTGCGCGACGGCATCGGCCCCCATGAGTTCGATGCGGCGACGGTTGGCGACGCCGGTGAGTTCGTCGGTGGCGGCGAGCACGCGCAGGCGACGCGTGCGCACGATCTGGCGGCCGACGATCAGGCCCAGCACGGCAATCAGCGCGACGCCGAGGGCGATCGCGATGCGCTGCCAGCGGCGCGCCTTGAGCAACGCCTGCACGTCCTGCTCGCGCATGGTCTTTTCGGTGCGCAGGCGCTGGTTCTCGAAGTCGCGCTGCGCGGCGTCGGTCTGCTGGCGCAGCATCAGCGTGCGCTGTTCGGCGCGCGCGGCCAGGCGCTTCTCGCGCAGTGCGAGGTAGCGCTTGTAGTCGCCGAGTGCCGCGGCCGCATTGCCGGTGCGCTCGTACAGCGCGGCGCGATGCGGATACATCATTTCCAGATAGCGGTCGTTCTGGTCGGCCTGCAGGACTTTTTCGGCCTCGGCGTACAGCGCGAGCGCCTGCGCGGTCTGGCCGAGCCCGGCGCGCGCGCGCGCCTCCGTCACTGCGATCATGCCGGTATTGCTCTGGTCGCCGACGCTGGTGAAACCCGCCTTCGCCGACTGCACCGTCGACAGCGCCTGCCCATAGCGGCCGAGTTCGAGCTGCGCCGATGACAGCGCGAGCTGCGTGCTGGCCACCAGCGCCGGGTCGAGGCGCTGGCGGGCGATGCGCGCCGCTTCCTCGAACTGCGGAAGCGCGAGGTCGGCGCGGCCCGTGTCCTGGTAGAGAAAGCCCATCTGCACGGCGATGACCGCGAGGCTCGACCAGTCCTCGTGGCGACGCGCGATCTCGCGGCTCCGGTCGAGATACTCGCGCGCCTTGTCCGACTCGCCCATCCGCCGGTACGCGACCGCGATGTTCTGCAGGTTGCCTTCCGACCGCTCGGCCTGGTGCGAGTTGTCGTACAGGCGCTGCGCGGCCATGAAGTCCATGAGGGACTCGGCATGACGGCCCAGGTAGGAGTACGTGTTGCCGCGCAGCACCAGGCCGTCACCGACCAGCGCGGGATGCTCGGAGCGGCGCGCGAGTTCGATGCCGCGCGTGTACAGGGCCAGCGAGGTCTGCACCTCGCCGAGCATGTCCTGCACCGAGGCTTCGCAGATCTGGAAGCGCGCCTCAAGCTCGGCATCGCCCATCGCTTTCGACGCCGCCAGACCCCGCTGCGCGTAGGCGAGCGCAGCGCGCGTGTCCTCCGGCGGCTGGAAGCAGGCGGTGGATTCGTAGAGCAGTTCGCGACGGCGGTCGCCCGGCGGCACGAGCGCGCGCAGGCGCGCGATCTCCGCCTGCATGCCTTCCGGCGTGGCGGGATTGAGGCGATTGCTGTCGAGCTGCTCGAAGAGCTTGTCGAACGCGGCGGCGCGATCGTCCCGCGCAAACGCCGACGTCGCCGTCAGGGCGGCGAGCGTCAGGGCGAGGAGCGACGCGCGGATTCGAGGCATCGGAAGGGTTGGGCGCGCCTCGGAGCGTCGATGACGGCCCGAGGCGGCGCGGCTCAGGCGTCCAGAGCTTCGGCGACGAAGGGCGGGGTCGCCAATGCCCCACGATGGATATCGGCGCTGTAGTACTTGGTCTTGAGACCGCTGTCACGCGCGGCCTGTTCGCGGAAGTCGAACCCGCCCAATTTGCGCGCCAGCGTGCAGCTCCACCAGCCCGTGGGGTAGCAGGGCTGCGGGAACGGCAGCGTCTTGAACGACGCGAAGCCGGCCTTGCCCATCTCCGCGCGCATCGACCGGATCAGGTCGAGCAGCGCGAGCGGCGACTCGGACTGCTGGACGAGGATGCCGTCGTCCTTCAGCGCGCGGAAGCAGGATTCGTAGAAGGCCTTGTTGAACAGGCCTTCGGCGGGGCCGACTGGATCGGTGGAGTCGACGATCACGATGTCGACGCTGCCCGGCGCGCAGTTCTTCATGTAGGCGACGCCGTCGTCGAACAGCAGCTCGGCGCGCTTGTCGGCGTTGGAATCGCACAGCTCCGGGAACCACTTCTCGGCCATGCGCGTGACCTGCTCGTCGATGTCGCACTGCGTGGCCGACTCGACGCCCTTGTGCTTGAGCACTTCGCGCAGCGTGCCGCAGTCGCCACCACCGATGATGACGACGCGCTTGGGATTCGGGTGCGTGAACAGCGCCGGGTGCGACATCATCTCGTGGTAGAGGAAGTTGTCGCGCGTGGTGAGCATCACCGCGCCGTCGATGAGCATGAGGTTGCCCCAGTCGGTCGTCTCGAAGATCTCGATCTTCTGGAACGGGCTCTGCACCTCGTCGAGCTTGCGCGTGACGCGGTAACCAATCGCCGAGCCGGTGTGCTCGAAATTCTCGTACTGCCAGGTGGGTTCGCTCATGGTGCTCTGCATCTCGGGCCGGGCCGTGCGCCGGCAAACACCCGAGTGTAGCGGACGCGGCCTCGACGCTCAGTCGGCGCTGATGACGCGGTCGCGGCCGGCCGTCTTGGCGCGGTAGAGCGCGGCATCGGCGCGGCCGAGCAGGTCGTCGATGCGGTCATCGGTCGGCGCGGACGTGGCGACGCCGGCGCTGGTGCGGACGATCAGCCCGGGCACCGAGTCGATGTCCAGCTCGGCGACCGCGCCGCGCAGCCGCTCGGCCATGCGCGCGGCGTCGTCGCGGCGGGTGCCGGGCAGGATGACGACGAACTCCTCGCCGCCGGTGCGGCCGAGGCGGTCCTGCGGCCGCAGGACCTCGGCCAGTGCGCGGCTGGCGCGGATCAGCACGGCGTCGCCGATGGCATGCCCGTGCTGGTCGTTCACGCGCTTGAAGTGGTCGAGGTCGAGCAGGACGACGCTGATCGGGCGGCCGTCCGCCTGGGCGCTGGCGAAGGCGTCCTCGGCGAGGCGGCGCAGGCCGCGGCGGTTGGCGATGCCGGTCAGCGGATCGGTGAGGGCGAGCACGCGCAGGCGCTTGGATTCGCGCGCCTGCAGCAGGGCGAAGGCGGCCAGCGCGCCGGCCAGCGCCAGGCCGAGCCCGAGCACCGTCCAGCGCCACGGGCGCTCGCGCTCGAGCGCGCGGATCTGCTGCTCGCGAGCGCGCCGGCCCAGGTCGAGGCGGGCGTGCTCGCGCGCACGCCGGTAGGCGTCGAACTGGAGACGTCCGAGTTCGACGCTCTGGTCGTCGGCGGCGGCCTGCAGGCGCTTGTCGAGCGCGTCGAGTGCGCGCAGGTCGGCCAACGCGGCGACGGGGTCGCCCACGGCTTCCTCGCTGGCCGCGCGCGCGCGGTGCAGCAATGCGAGGTAGCGCGTGCTGTCCTGCGCGCGCATCAGCGGCTCCGCATGGTCGAAGGCGGCGATGGCGGCGCGGTGGCGGCCGAGCGCGGCGAGCGCGCGGCCCTCGGCCTGGTCGAGCATGGGCTCGTGTGTGGCGATGTCGTCGACCGCCAGCTCGCGTCGCGCCAGCCCGACCGCCCCGAGCGCGCGGGTCGGATTGCCGGCGACCAGCCACGCGTTGGCGAGGCCGAGGTGTGCGTAGCCGCGGTCGATGGCGTCGGAGCGCTGCGCCACGGCCAGCGCCTCGCGGAACCTGGCCAGCGCCTCGGCGCCCCGCTCCTGTTCGTCGAAGGCGTAGCCCTGCTGCATCAGCGCCGCGTAGAGGTCGGGCACGCTGTCGATGCGGCGCGCGTAGGCCTCGGTTTCGCGCAGGTAGGTCATCGCCTGCGGGTACAAACCCATGCGGCGATAGACCATGCCGATGTTGAGCAGGTTGGTTTCCGACCGCCGCGCCAGCTTGGCGCGGTCGAACACGGCCTGCGCGGCGAGGAAATCCTGCAGCGCGCGGGCGTGGTCGCCCTGCAGCGAAGCGATGCCGCCGCGATAGGTGAAGCCGTCGCCGAGCAGGCGCGGGTCCTCGGCCTGGGTCGACAGCGCGATGCCGCGGTCGTAGGCGCGGCGCGCGCCGATGGGATCGGCCGTCTCGAGCGCAAAGCCTTCGCAATAGGTGAAGCGCGCCCGGGCGTCGAGGTCATGGGCCCGCTCGGCGTCGGCGCGCGCGGCCCGCGCGTAGGCCAGTTCCGCCTTGGTGTCCTTGACGAACGCGAGGTCGCAGACAGCGCTGCGGTAGCGCAGCGCGCTGTGGGCGTCGCCCGGCGGCAGCGCGGCGCGCAGGTCGGCGAGCGCGCGGGCGATCTGGCGGTCGTCGTCGACCGGCACCTCGCCGTCGTCGATCTGCCGGAACAGCCGGTCGAACTCCAGCGCCGACGGCGCCGCATGCGCGCCCGTCGCGACGGCGAGCATCGCGGCGGCGAGCAGGGCGGGGAGGAGCGGTCGGCGCACGGGCAAGGGTCGAGCGTAGCGGAGGGCTGCGCCGTCCGTGCGCCAGTGCCGATTGTGCGTCAGCCGCCGTCAGGGCGGGAGCAGGCCGCTTGGCCGCTCGACCGGCGTCCCACCGGCATCGGCAACCGGTCACGCCGCTGGCCCTAGAATGCGCGCCTTCCTCGCTGGGGTGCGCCCGATGTCCGACTGGTCGACCGACCTGGCCCGCAAGACCTATTCGATCCCGTACTGGTCGGAAGGCTATTACGACGTCGACGGCGCCGGCCGCATCAGCGTGCACCCGCAGGGTGCGGGCGGGCCCCAGATTGCGCTCGCGGAGGCCGTGGACCGCGCACTCGAGGGCGGCGCGCAGCTGCCGTTGCTCGTGCGCTTCCCGCAGATCCTCTCCGACCGCCTGCGCAAGCTGCAGGACGCATTCGCGTGGGCGATCAACGAGACCGAGTACGGCGGCGGCTACACCGCGGTGTATCCGATCAAGGTCAACCAGCACCAGTCGGTCGCGGGCACGCTGGCGTCGAACGTCGGCGAGGGCTTCGGCCTCGAAGCCGGCAGCAAGCCCGAGCTGATGGCGGTGATGGCGCTGTCGCGCCCGGGCGGCCTGATCGTCTGCAACGGCTACAAGGATCGCGAGTACATCCGCCTCGCGCTGATCGGCCGCAAGCTCGGGCTGGAGACGTACATCGTCGTCGAGAAGCCGTCCGAGCTGCAGTTCGTCATCGAGGAAGCCGAAGCGCTCGGCGTGAAGCCGGGCCTCGGCGTGCGCATGCGCCTGGCGTCGCTCGGCGCCGGCAAGTGGCAGAACAGCGGCGGCGACAAGGCCAAGTTCGGCCTCTCGCCGCGCCAGGTGCTCGATCTCTGGAAGCGCCTGCGCGACGCCGGCATGGGCGACTGCCTGGGCCTGCTGCACTTCCACATGGGCTCGCAGATCTCCAACGTGCGCGACATCGCCAACGGCATGCGCGAGGCGGTGCGTTACTTCATCGAGCTCTCGCGCCTCGGCGCGAAGGTGCAGTACATGGACGTCGGCGGCGGCCTCGGCATCGATTACGAAGGCACCCGCTCGCGCAGCTACAACTCGATCAACTACGGCGTGCGCCAGTACGCACTCAACATCGTGCAGCCGCTCGCCGATGCGTGCGAGGAACACGGCCTGACGCCGCCGCGCATCGTCACCGAATGCGGCCGCGCGATGACGGCGCACCACGCGGTGCTCGTCACCAACGTGTCGGAAGTCGAGCGTGCGCCCGAAGGCCGCGTGCCGGATGCGCACGACGACGAACCGCTGGTGATCCGACACCTGCGCAGCGTGCATGCCGAGCTGCAGACGCGCCCGGCCGTCGAGCTGTTCCACGAGGCGACGCACTACCACGCCGAGGGTCTCGACGCGTACACGACCGGCCAGATCGACCTCACGCATCGCGCGCGCATCGACGATCTCTACTACGCCATCCTCAACGGCGTGCGCGCACGCCTGTCGCCGATGGAGAAGACGCAACGCGAAGTGCTCGACGAACTCGATGAGCGCCTCGTCGACAAGTACTTCGTCAACTTCAGCGTGTTCGAGTCGATGCCCGACGTGTGGGCGATCCAGCAGGTGTTCCCGATCACGCCGATCGAGCGCCTGAACGAGGCGCCGACGCGTCGCGGCGTCATTGCCGACCTCACCTGCGATTCCGACGGTCGCATCGACACCTACGTCGAGAACGAGTCGCTGTCCACGTCGATGCCGGTGCACGCGCCGAATCCGGGCGAGGTTTACCGCCTCGGCTTCTTCCTGGTCGGCGCGTACCAGGAAATCCTCGGCGACATCCACAACCTGTTCGGCGATACCGATGCCGTGGCGGTCAATGTCGACGCGGACGGTTTCCAGTTCATCCAGCAGCGCCGCGGCGACACGATCGACGTGATGCTGGACTACGTCGGGTACGATATCGCCCAGCTCAGGCAGGCCTACCGCGACAAGGTCGCGGCCGCCGGGCTCGCCGCCGACGAAACACTGCGGCTCAACGAGGCACTCGAAGCGGGCCTCACCGGCTACACCTATCTGGACGACGCGCCGTTCGACTGACGGCGCGCAGGGAACGAACAATGAAAACCGGTTTCATCGGTCTCGGCGCGATGGGCGCGCCGATGGCGCGTCACGTGCATTCGCGCGGCCTGCTCACGGCCGTCGGCACGCGCACGCAGGACAAGGCCGACGCGCTCGCCGCGGAGCTCGGCGTGCGCGCCGCGCGCAACGCCGCGAACTTCGCCGACTGCGACGTCGTCGCGCTGTGCGTGCCGCTGGACGCGGACGTGCTCGAGAACGTCGCGGGTCTGGCGGACGTGCTGCGTCCGGGCACGGTCGTCATCGACCATTCGACGGTGTCGATCGACACCGCACGCCGTGCGGCCGCCATGTGCGCGGAGCACGGCATCGGCTTCATCGACGCGCCGGTTTCGGGCGGCGTCGAAGGCGCGCGCAACGGCAAGCTGTCGGTGATGGCCGGCGGCGACGCCGACGTGCTGGAAAAGGCGCGTCCGGTGCTCGAAAGCTACGCCGCGCGCATCTCGCACATGGGCGGCACGGGCGCGGGCCAGGCGACCAAAGCGATCAACCAGGTGCTGGTCGCGGGCATCAACGAAGCCGTCTGCGAGGGTCTCGCGCTCGCGGAGAAGCTGGGTCTCGAGCCGGAACGCCTCATTCCGACGCTGATGGCCGGTGCGGCATCGAACTGGTTCCTCGACAAGCGCGGCGCGACCATGCTGCGCGACGAGTTCACGCCCGGCTTCAAGAACGCGCACATGCTCAAGGACCTGCGCATCGTGCAGGGTATGGCGCAGCAGACGGGTATCCGCACCACGGTCATCGACCAGGCGCTGGCCGACTACGCGGAGCTCGTCACCGAGCGCGGCCTCGGCGACGCCGACACCTCCGCGCTGATCGCGCTCAAGCGTTCACGCTGAGCCGGTACGGCGGCGCGCGGCGATGCGTTCGCCCGCGACCGCCGCGCCCCACGCGACGATCGCCGACAACACCAGCTGCAGTGCGGTGTTGCGCAGCAGCCAGTGCACCGCGCCGCCGTGCACGGCAGGCGCCCCGCCGTAGGCCGCCATCGAACTGGTGATGCCGATCAGGAGCACCAGCCCGACCGCGGCGATGCCGAAGCCCTGGCGTGCGATCACGCCGCCGACGCCCATCGCGATCGCAACGGCGAGCAGATCCAGGATCTCGACCGAACCGAGCGGCGTGGACCAGCCGCCGTTCGAGCGATGCAGCAGGAACAGCGCGCCGGTCAGCGCCACCAGCACGACGAGGGCGACGGCGCAGGCGATGAGTCGGCGGGGCGGCGGAATCGAACGCATTGGGCGCATCCAGGGAAGGGCCGTTCGAGTCTAGGCGTTCCGCGTTGTGCTGGGGCGCGTCACGGCGCGTGATTCGGCGGGATCGCCTCGGACGTAGACGTGGCGTTCGGTATGGCTGCGGGTCTGGAGCGCCATCGTGACGCCGCTGCGTGACACCGGGACCGCGACATCGGCGCACCGGTTTGAGATGCGCGTGTGGTCGTCAATCCTTGCATGTTCGACGCATTGCGCGTGCTGGCAAGGCAGGTGCATGACCCGCAATGTCGGATCGCCGGAAGTGCAATGCGCATCCTGCGTCTCCGGGGCGTTCGATCGCTCCGCGCGTCGTGATGCACCGCGATTTCCACCGGCGGATGCCGCGGTCCACCCACGGGTGAGTACTCGAAGCGACGCACGCCGAAAAGCACGACGCCGCGCATTGGCGCGGCGTCGTGGTGCGGCTGAGGGCGCCGACCGTGGCGCCGAGCGTCAGTTCGTCTTCACCGCCATCGCCGACAGGCCGCCACTCGCAAGTTTGCGCTTGGCTTCGGCGAGTTCGCTGGCGCTGCCGTACGGGCCCATGCGCACGCGATAGACCGTCTTGCCGCTGATCTGCGCGGATTCGACGCGCGCGCCCAGGCCGAGAAGCGCGATCTTCGCCTTCAGTTCTTCCGCCTGGCCGGAGGCCTGGAACGCGCCGGCCTGCAGGATGTAGTGCGTGTCCGCCGGTGCCGCAGCCGTCGTCGCGGCGCTCGGGGCCGTCGCTGCATGGCTGTCGGTCGATGCCGGCTTCGGCGCGCTTTCGTCGATCGGTGGCGGCAGCGGCTTCGTGTCGCTCGTGGCGGTCGCGGTTGCAGCGGGCGTCGACGGTGCGGGTGTCGGATCCGTCGGCGCGGGCTTTTGCGCCTTCTCCGCCTGCTCGCTCGCGGCGAGCTCGGCGTCGGTCATCGGCACTTCCTTGCCCGGCAGCAGCGTGTAGAAGTCGAAGTCCTGCTTCTTCTTGGCATCGTCGGCCGGTGCGGTGGCGGCCTTCGGCGTCGCGTTCTTGTCGTCGACGGCTTCATCGTCGACCACCGCGTCGTCACCATCGGCGGGCTTGGGCAGCGCATCGGGATTCGGCGTCGGACGGAAGAAGCCGTCCTTGTCGCGATGCATGAGGCGCGGCGCCGCGAGCACGACCAGCAGCGTGATCGCCACGCCGATCACCAGCCACGCCCAGCCGGGCATCGAACCGCCACCACCACCGCCGCCGGAACGGCGCGCCTGGGTCTTGCCGCGCTTCTGCGCCATCACATCACCTCGGGGGCGGAGACGCCCAAAAGCGCCAGTCCATTCGAAATCACCTGACGCGTGGCTGAAGCCAGCGCGAGGCGCGCATCGCGCACGTTCGCGTCGTCGACCAGGAACTGGTGCTCGTTGTAATACGACTGGAAGGCCTGCGCGAGTTCGAGCAGGTAGGCCGCGATCTGGTGCGGTTCGAGATCGCGTCCCGCCGTTTCGACGACTTCGGCGTAGCGCGACAGGTCGGCGACCAGCGCGTGCGTGGTCGCGTCGTCCAGATCCAGCGGTTGCGCGAGGCCGTTCTGCAGATCGAACGCGAGTCCACGCTCCTTGAGCTGACGCATCAGCCCGCACATGCGCGCATGCGAGACCTGCACGTAGTAGACCGGATTGTCCATCGACTGGCTGCGCGCGAGGTCGATGTCGAACGTGAGCTGCGAATCGGGCTTGCGTGCGATCAGGAACCAGCGCACGGCGTCCGCGCCGACCTCGTCGATCAGGTCGCGCAGGGTGAGGTAGCTGCCGGCGCGCTTGGAGAGCTTCACTTCCTCGCCGCCGCGCAACACGGTGACCATCTGGTGCAGCACGTATTCCGGCCAGTTCTGCGGAATGCCGGCGTCGAGCGCCTGCAGGCCGGCCTTCACGCGCGCGAGCGAGCCGTGGTGGTCGGCACCGAGTTCGGTGATCGCGCGCAGGTAGCCGCGCTGCCACTTCGACAGGTGGTACGCGACGTCCGGCACGAAGTAGGTGTACGTGCCGTCGGACTTGCGCATCACGCGGTCCTTGTCGTCGCCGAAGTCGGTGCTGCGCAGCCACAGCGCGCCGCCTTCCTCGTACGTGTGGCCGTGTGCGATCAGTTCGCGCACGGTCTCCTCGACCTTGCCGTCGGTATAGAGCGAGCTCTCGAGGAAGTAGACGTCGAAGGTGACGCCATAGGCTTCGAGGTCGAGGTTCTGCTCGCGGCGCAGGTAGGCCACGGCGAACGCGCGGATCGCGTCGAGATCGTCGGGATCCTTCGCGCCGACGACGGTGTGGCCTTCGACCTCGACCGCATCGCCGCGCAGATACGCGGCGGCGACGTCCTTGATGTAGTCGCCGCGGTAGCCGTCTTCCGGCCAGCCGGCGTCGTCCGGGCCGCGACCCTTCGCGCGTGCCTGCGTCGAGATCGCGAGATTCTGGATCTGCACGCCGGCGTCGTTGTAGTAGAACTCGCGCGCCACGTTCCAGCCGTTGGCGTCGAGCACGCGCGCGATGCAGTCGCCGATGACCGCGGCGCGGCCATGGCCGACGTGCAGCGGGCCGGTCGGGTTCGCCGACACGTATTCGACGCCCGCGCGGCGGCCGTTGCCGCTGTTGTTGCGACCGAATTGCGTGCCCTGCGTGGCGACGTCGCGCAGCGTCGAGCGCCACGCGCCTTCGGCGACGCGGAAGTTGATGAAACCGGGACCGGCAATTTCGACCGACGCGATCGCATCGTTCGTCGGCAGTGCGTCGACCAGCGCCTGCGCGATTGCGCGCGGGTTCGACTTGGCCGGCTTGGCCAGCAGCATCGCCGCGTTGGTCGAGAAGTCGCCCTGCGCACGGTTCTTCGGCCGCTCGATGACGAAGTCGGGCGAAGGTGCATCGGCAGGGAGCGTGCCGGCGGCGCGCAGGGCGTCGATGGCCTGCTCGACGAGGGCGCGGAGCGTGGATTTCACGGTCGGTCCGGGACTGCGGGACGGGGGCGGCATTGTACGGTCGCGCCGAGCGGCCGGGTCCGTCGCCGGTCACGCCCGGGGCAACGGGGGCGCCTCGGCACCGCATGGCGACGGCGGACAGACGCCAATGCCGTTCCACCGGTGCCGCAGCCGACCATGGCCGCACCGCTACACCCACCCCCGAGCCGCCATCGACACCGCCGGCCCATCGCCGACGACGAAATGGTCGAGCAGCCGGACATCGACCAGCGCCAGCGCCTGCTTGAGGCGCGCGGTGACCACGCGATCGGCGGCGCTGGGCTCCGGATTCCCGCTCGGATGGTTGTGGCCGACGATCACCGCCGCGGCGTTGTGGGCGAGCGCGCGGCGGGCGACGTCGCGGGTATGCACGTCCGCGCCGTCCAGCGTGCCGTGGAACATCTCCTCGAACGCCAGCATGCGATGGCGGACGTCGAGGAACATCACCGCGAACACTTCGTGGTCAAACGGGCGCAGGCGCTGGGCGAACAGGCGTCCGGCGGTGGGCGGATCCTTCAGGGCGTCGCCGCGTTCGAGGTCGGCGGCAAGCACGCGCTGGCCGATCTCCAGAGCAGCAGCCAGTGTGCACGCGCGGGCCGGGCCGACGCCGCGCAGCTCCGCGAGCTCGTTGGGCGACCGCTCCAGCAGTTTCCGCAGCGGGCCGTGCTCCGACAGCAGCCCGCGCGCCGTCGCCACCGCGTCCTGCCCGCGCAGTCCGGAGCCGAGGAACAGTGCGAGGAGTTCGGCGTCCGACAGCGCACCCGCGCCGCGCGCGAGCAGCTTTTCGCGCGGTCGCTCGGCGGCCGGCCAGTCGCGGATGTGCATGCGTCCCTCCGTGGACGTCGATGGGACGGTCATTGCACCGTGACACCCGGCACGCGGCGGATCGGGCGATTGCGGCCGTTCGGGTAAGCTGTCGACCGCCTTCTCCGTCGGAATTTTCCGCCCCGTGACCGCGCTTTCCGGCCACCGCATCCTGCTCTGCGTGACCGGCGGCATCGCCGCCTACAAGGCCGCCGAGCTGGTGCGTCGCCTGCGCGACGCCGGTGCCGAGGTGCGCGTGGCGATGACCGAGAACGCGCAGCGTTTCGTCGGCGCGACCACCTTCCAGGCGCTGTCCGGCCAGCCGGTGCGCACGTCACTGTGGGACGAACAGGCCGAAGCCGCGATGGGCCACATCGAACTTGCGCGCTGGGCGAGCGTCGTCGTCGTCGCGCCGGCCACCGCGAACACGATGGCCAAGCTCGCGCACGGTTTCGCGGACGATCTGGTCACGACCCTGTGCCTCGCGACCGAAGCACCGATCGCCGTCGCCCCCGCGATGAACCGCGTGATGTGGGCGAACGCCGCCACGCAGGCGAACGTCGCGACGCTGCGCGACCGCGGCGTGCTGGTCATCGGCCCCGACGCCGGCGACCAAGCCTGCGGCGAGATCGGCGAAGGCCGCATGGTCGAGCCGATGGCGATCGTGCGCGCCTTGTCGGGCGAGGCCGCATGAGCGCGCTCGCGGGGCGCCGCGTCGTGGTCAGCGCCGGGCCGACGTTCGAGGACCTCGATCCGGTGCGTTTCCTCGGCAACCGCAGCAGCGGAAAGATGGGCTTCGCCGTGGCGACCGCTGCGGCCGCGCGCGGCGCCGACGTCGTGCTGATCGCCGGCCCCGTGCATCTTGCGACGCCGCCGAACGTCACCCGCATCGACGTGCGCAGCGCCGCGCAGATGCATGCCGCAGTCACCGCCGCGCTGCCGTGCGACGTCTACATCGGCGCAGCGGCCGTCGCGGATTACACGCCGGTCTCGATCTCGCCGAACAAGCTCAAGAAGCAGCCCGGGCAGGACACGCTCACGCTGCAGCTGGTGCGCACGCGCGACATCCTCGCGGAGGTCGCGTCGCATCCGAAGCGCCCGCACCTGGTCGTCGGTTTCGCCGCGGAGACGCACGATGTCGAAACCTATGCGCGCGGCAAGCTCGTCGCGAAGAAGCTCGACCTGATCGCCGCGAACCGCGTCGGCGTGGAAGGCAGCGGTTTCGAAAGCGACGAGAACACGTTGGTCGTGTACGACGCGGACGCGGCGACCACGCTCGGCCCCGGCGCGAAGTCCGACATCGCGAACGGCCTACTCGACCTGATCGAGGCCCGCCTCGCATGACCGAACGCACCATCGAAGTCCGCCTGCTCGACGCGCGCTACGGCGGCACGTGGCCGCTCCCCGAATACGCCACCACCGCCAGCGCCGGCGTCGACCTGCGTGCCGCGCTGGAAACGCCGCTGACGATCGCGCCGCGCGAAACGCACCTCGTGCCGACGGGCCTGTCGATCCACATCGCCGATCCGGCGCTGTGCGCCGTGATCCTGCCGCGCTCGGGGCTCGGGCATAAACACGGCATCGTGCTCGGCAACGGCACGGGCCTGATCGACGCGGACTACCAGGGTCCGCTGATGGTGAGCGTCTGGAACCGCGGCGATGCGGCTTTTACGATCGAGGCCGGTGACCGCATCGCCCAGCTCGTCGTGCTGCCGATCGTGCGTGCGACGTTCCAGGTGGTCGAAGAATTCGAAACGAGTGCACGCGGTGCCGGTGGCTTCGGCCACACCGGCGTGCGCTGAACAACAGACTGCGACGAGCAGGGGAGTAATCGCGATGTCCAATGCCCAGGTCGACCGCCTCAAGACGTTGATTCCGCTGCTCGCGGGGTTCGCGTTGTTGCTGGCGGGCTGGTTCGGCTTCAACGCCTGGGCGCAATGGCGCGACGAGGCCCGCCATTCCGACGTGCAGGCCGCGCGCGACACCGTCGTGCAGGCGGCGCAGTCCATGCTCGACGGCGCGCAGAAGCGCTTCGCCAGCCAGCTCGCGAGCCCCGGCGTGCAGGACGCGCTCAAGAACGGCCAGTTCGACCGCGCCGCCGAACAGCTCACCGCGGGCTGGAAGGGCGCGAGCGGCGGTGAGGTCCGGCCGGCCACGCTCGACGGCCTGTACGACACGCTGGGCACGCCCGGCAACAAGGGGCCGGGCTACGGTCATGTCGCCGCGCTCGAAGCCGCGGTCACCGCCGGCAAGCCGATCGCGTGGGCGATGCGCGACGGCGCCAACGCGTTCATCGCGCTGGCCGCGCCGGTCGACGCCGGCAAGGTGCCCGCGGTCGCGCTGGTGCGTCTGCCCATGAGCGCGCTTGCCGAGGCGGTGAGCAATGCCGATATCGGTGAAGACAGCTACCTGGCGCTGCGTCAGGGCAGCGCCAACCTCGCCGAGAAGGGCGACGGCAACCTGTCCGGTAGCGCCGAAGCGATGGCGGAAAAGATTTCCGGCAGCGATCTGCGCGTCGCCGCCGCGGTGCCGGACGTCGCCGGCGGCCCGCTCGGCCTCGGCTCGATCGGCTGCGCGATCGTCGCGCTTGTGTTCGTGTTGCTCGCCGTCTTCGTCGTGATGCTGCCCAAGCTGCTTGCGCGGCGCGCGACCGGAGCCGTCGTCGAGCACGACGAATCGCCGACGCTCGCCGACGTCACGCGCCCCACCGAACCGCTGCCGGTCTCCGCCGAGAAGCCCGAAGCGGTGAAGCAGTCGCTCGCGCTCGATCGCGGCATCTTCCGCGCCTACGACATTCGCGGCGTGGTGGGCCAGAGCCTCGATGCCGGCATCGCCGAGCTGATCGGCCAGGCGATCGGCACCGTGATGCAGGAGCAGGGCCTGCGCGACATCGTCGTCGGCCGCGATGGTCGCCTGTCCGGCCCGGCGATGGCCGAAGGCCTGATCACCGGCCTGCGCCGCGCCGGACGCAACGTGCTGGACATCGGCGTGGTGCCGACGCCGGTCACCTACTTCGGCGCGTACCACCTGCGTGCGGGTTCCTGCGTGTCGATCACCGGCTCGCACAATCCGCCGGACTACAACGGCTTCAAGATCGTGGTCGGCGGCGAGACGCTGTCGGGCGACGCGATCATGGACCTGTACGCGCGCATCGCCGATGACCGCCTGCACACCGCGCCGACGCCGGGCAACCTCGAAGCGCAGGACATCGGCGAGGACTACGTCCAGCGCATCGCCGCCGATATCCAGATCGACCGTCCGCTCAAGGTCGTCGTCGATGCCGGCAACGGCGCCGCCGGTGAGATCGGCCCGCGCGTGCTCGAGGCGATCGGCGCGGAAGTCATCCCGCTGCACTGCGAGATCGACGGCACGTTCCCGAACCATCACCCGGATCCGAGCGAGCCGCACAACCTCGTCGACCTGATCCAGATGGTCGAGCGCCTCGATGCCGACCTCGGCATCGCCTTCGACGGTGACGGCGACCGCCTCGGCGTGATCACGCGCGACGGCCAGAACATCTTCCCGGATCGTCTGCTGATGATGTTCGCGGCCGACGTGCTCGAGCGTAATCCGGGCGCGGTGATCCTGTTCGACGTGAAGTGCACCGGCCGCCTGCCGGGCCACATCCTGCGTCACGGCGGTTCGCCGCTGATGTGGAAGACGGGCCACTCGCTGATCAAGGCGAAGATGCGCGAAACCGATGCGGAACTGGCGGGCGAGATGAGCGGCCACTTCTTCTTCAAGGAACGCTGGTACGGCTTCGACGACGGCATCTATTCCGCCGCCCGCCTGCTCGAAATCCTCGCCGCGCAGTCGCGCACGCCGACCGAGACGCTCAACGCGCTCCCGAACGGCGTGTCGACGCCGGAGATCAAGGTCGACGCACCGAACGGCAATCCGCATGCGTTCGTCGACCGTTTCCGGGAGGAGGCGAAGTTCGAAGGTGCACGCCTGTCGACCATCGATGGCCTGCGCGTCGACTACGCCGACGGCTGGGGCCTGGTGCGCGCCTCGAACACCACGCCCATTCTCGTCATGCGCTTCGATGCGGACAGTGCGGACGCACTCGCCCGCATCCAGAACGCGTTCCGTGAGCAGCTGCTCGCGCTGCAGCCGGATCTCGTGCTGCCGTTCTGATGCGCTGGCTGGTCATCAAGTACCTCGTCACCGCGGCGATCATCGTCGCGGTGTCGGAAGCGGCGAAGCGCAGCGATCGGCTCGGCGGATTCATCGCCGCGCTGCCGATGGTGACGGTGCTCGCGCTGGTGTGGCTGCACCTCGAGCGCCAGCCGCAGGCCAAGCTCGCAAACCATGCGTACTACACGTTCTGGTACGTGCTGCCGACGCTGCCGATGTTCCTCGCGTTTCCGTGGCTGCTCGCACGGCTCGGCTTCTGGCCGACGCTGGCGGTGTCCGCCGCGCTGACGATCGCCTGCTTCGCGCTCACCGCCTGGGCGGTGAGGCCATTCGGAATCGAGTTGCTGCCTTGATGCGCGCCTGCGGCGGGATCCGACGGCCCCGCCGGGTCTCACGCGAATCGCGCACGACGGCCGAAGCCCGGTCGATCGTTTCGTCGGTCGTCGTTCGCAGCGCAAGCGAGCGTGATGCGTTCCGTCGCTCGGCGCTTCCCGGCGTCGTCCGATCCGTTCCGCTTCGCGACGCGACGCGCGGGGATCACCCGGCCGGCGTTGCCGCGACCGCGGCCTGCGGCTTCAGTTCGCGATAGCGCGCAACCGCGTCCTCGAGCTGCGACTGCAACGTCGCCGCCTGCGACTGCAACGTGACCAGCGCGGCCTGCTGCACCAGCAGCTGATCGTGCTGGGCGCGGATGTCGCCGGCCAGCTTCTTGGGTACGGGCTTCTTGTTGAGCTCCATCTCGCCCGCGCGCTGCAGCAGCGCAACCAGGCTTTGGCGCAGGCCGTCGATGCCCATGCGCGCGGTCTTCATCGCGTCGGCATTGAGCGACACGCGCTCGCCGAACGCCTTGCGCAGGTCCGCTTCGGTCGCGAAGGTTTCGATCATCGCCATCAGCCGGCGATGCTCGGCCTCTTCCGCTGCGGCGTTGTCCGCGTCGGCCTTGGCCTGCGCGGCGGCGGCCGCACGCTCTTCGGGCGTCAGCGCGCGGCCGACCTGCGAGGTCGCCATGCCGCTTTTCGCGTTGATCTCGGTGCGCGCCGCGTCCACCGCGCTCGACGGCAGCGCGTCACCGCAGACCTTGCGGCCGCCCTCGTTCCAGCAGTAGAGCTTCTTGGACGCAGGCGCCGTCTGGGCGTGCGCGGCCGAAGCCAGGCCGAGGAAGACGAGAGCGAGCAGCGGGGAACGGGTCATGGAGGGCCGTCGGTCGGTCGTGGTGACCGGATTCGATGCAACTTTCGCGCCAGCAGCGATCACTCGCAACCGTAGGCTGCGCGATACGCCAACAGCCGCTCGCGACGGCTGGCGTCGGCGTCGCCGGCGGTGAAGTCGAGCAGATCGGCCAGGCGCGCCACGGCAATCACGGGCAGGCCCTGCTCGTCCGCGACGGTTTGTGCCGCGGAGCGTCGGGACCGCGTCGGGTCGACGGCCTCCTGGCGATCGAGGGCGATCACGATGCCGGCCGGCACGCCGCCCGCGGCGCGGATCTGCGCCAGCGCTTCGCGGATCGCAGTGCCGGCGGTGATCACGTCGTCGACGATCAGCACGCGCCGGCCGTCCAGCGGCGCACCGATCAGCAGGCCGCCCTCGCCGTGATCCTTCGCTTCCTTGCGATTGAACGCGACCGGCAGGTCGCGGCCGCGGCGTGCGAATTCGCAGGCCAGCGCCGTCGCTAGCGGAATGCCCTTGTAGGCCGGCCCGAACAGCAGTTCGAAGTCGACGCCCGCCGCGTCCACCGCGTCCGCATAGCAGCGCGCCAGTTCGGCCAGCGCCGCGCCCGAATCGAAGCGGCCCGCGTTGAAGAAATACGGGCTGACGCGGCCCGACTTCAGGGTGAATTCGCCGAAGCGCAGGGCGTCGACGCGCAGGGCGAGTTCGAGGAAGCGGGTGCGATGGTCGGACATGACGGTGACGGCGTGCGACGGAGGCCCGCATCGTAAAGCAGCGAGCGGCTACGCTTGGGGCCGGTCCCGAGTCCGAGTCATGCATGCGCGTCATCAGCTTCAACGCCAACGGCTGGCGTTCCGCCGCCAAGAAGGGCTTCATCGACTGGCTGCGCGAGAAGGACGCCGACATCCTCTGCGTGCAGGAGACCAAGGCGCAGGAGCACCAGCTGCGCCTGCCCGAGCTGATCCCGCCGGGTTACCACGCGAACTTCCGCGATGCGACGACGAAGAAGGGCTACAGCGGCGTCGCGATCTATTCCAAGCGCGAACCCGACGAGATCCGCACGGGCCTGGGCCGCGTCGACTTCGACGAGGAAGGCCGCTACATCGAAGCGCGCTTCGGCGATCTCTCCGTCGTCTCCGTCTACGTGCCGTCCGGCACCAGTGGCGACGAGCGCCAGGGCTTCAAGATCGACGTCATGGACTGGTTCGCGCCGATCCTGCGCGAATGGGCCGCGAGCGGTCGCAAGTACATCGTCTGCGGCGACTGGAACATCGTGCGCAGCCGTCGCGACATCACCAACTGGACCGGTAACCAGAAGAACACCGGCTGCCTCCCGCACGAGCGCGCTTGGTTGAATTCGCTCATCGCCGATCAACACGGCGACGGCTCGCCCTGCGCCGACGACGGCGGCTGGGTCGACAGCTTCCGCGTCGTCAAACCGGATGAATCCGGCGAATACACGTGGTGGAGCAACCGCGGACAGGCCCGCGCCAACAACGTAGGCTGGCGCATCGATTACCAGCTGGTCACGCCGAACCTGCGCGACGCGATCCGCCACTGCGAAACGCATCGCGAACCCCGGTTCTCCGACCACGCGCCCTACATCGTCGACTACGACTACCCGGAGTACGCCGCTTGAGCACGCCTGCGAAGACGAAGGTTTCGGTCTGGAGCGCGTTCGCGCATCCCGCCGCATGGACGATGTTCTTCTTCGGCTTCTCCTCGGGCCTGCCCTTCCTCCTCGTCGCCGGCACGCTCGCGTTCTGGCTCAAGGACAAGGGCATCGAGCTCAAGGAGATCACGATGATCGCCAGCGCCGGCCTGCTCTACACGTTCAAGTTCGTGTGGGCGCCGCTGCTCGATCACTGGAAACTGCCTGGTTTCGCCCGCCTGGGTCGGCGCCGCGGCTGGCTGCTGTTCGCCCAGCTCGGCGTCACTGCGGCGCTGCTTGCGATGGCGGTGCTCACGCCCGATCGCCTGCAGGCCTTCATCTTCGCGACGGTGCTCGTGGCGTTCTTCGGCGCAACGCAGGACATCGCGGTCGACGCCTACCGCATCGAGATCGCCCCGGTCGAAGCGCAGGGCGCGCTCGTGGCCACGTACTCGCTGGGCTACCGCATCGGCCTCGTCGTCGCCGGGGCGCTCGCCGCGATCATGTCCGACCACATCGCGTGGACGATCGTCTATGTCGTGATGGCCGCCGCGATGCTGATCCCGATCGTTGCGAACCTCATGTCGCGCGAGCCGGAAGTCACGTTGGTCAAGACGCACGGCTGGTCGCACGCGATGGAAGTCGCCGTCGTCGAACCCTTCGTGGACTTCTTCCGTCGCTACGGCGTCGGGCTCGCACTGACGATCCTGGCCTTCATCCTGCTGTTCAAGGTGCCGGAGCAGGCGACGATCGGCGGCATCATGAGCCCGTTCTATCGCGACATGGGCTTCTCCAAGACCGAGATCGGCTCGATCACCAAGCTCTACGGCATCTGGATCGGCATCGTCGGCGTGTTCCTCGGCGGCGCGATGGTGGCGCGGCTCGGCGCGTGGAAGTCGCTGGGTGTGATGGTGCTCGTCTGCGGCATGTGCAACCTGCTGTACCTGCTGCTGCCGGGGCACAAGGGTGACCTCGGCATGCTGACGTTCGTGATCTCGTTCGAGAACCTCACGCTCGGCATGCTCGGCCCGCCGACCGTCGCTTTCCTGTCGTCGCTCGTGAATCGCGAACACACCGCCACGCAGTACGCGCTGCTGAGCTCGCTGGTGAACCTGCCGGGCAAGATCCTCGGCTTCTTCGCCGGCGGCATCGCCGAAGCGACGGGCTACGGCATGTATTTCATCATCACCGTGCTCGCGCTGGCACCGGCGATGCTGCTGTATGCGGTGCTGACGCCGAAGTTCCGGGCGCGTGAGGCACAGGCCGCCGTCACTCAGGCCGGATAGACCGTTCCCAGCACCCGCGACCCGCGCGCGCCGGTGACCGCGGGCACGTTGCCCGGCAGATGCGAAAGCGTCTGTCGGGCCAGCCACGCGAACGCCATCGCCTCGACGAAGTCCGCATCGAGGCCATGCACATCCGTCGCCTCGACGGTGCAGTTCGGAAGGCGTGCTGCGATGCGTGCGATCAACGCCGGGTTGCGAACGCCGCCGCCGCAGACGAGCACGCGGCGCGTGTCCGGCTGATGCGCGAGCAAGGCATTCGCAACCGTCGCGGCGCTGAGCTCGAGCAGCGTCGCCTGCACATCCGCGGCGGACTCACTTCCGCTCACGCGCGCATCGACCCAGTCGAGATGGAATTGCTCGCGGCCGCTGCTCTTCGGCGGCGGCAGCGTGAACCAGGGCTCGTCGAGCAGCCGCGCGAGTAGCGCATCGTCGACACGCCCGCTCGCCGCGAACACGCCGTCGCGATCGAACGCCTCGCCGCGATGGCGCAGGCACCACGCATCGAGCAGCGCGTTCGCCGGCCCGGTGTCGAAGCCGCGCACGTCGCCAACGCGCGGCAACAACGTGAAGTTGGCGATGCCGCCGAGATTCAGTACGGCGCGATCTTCCGCGTCCGAATGCAGCATGGCGGCGTGGAACGCCGGCACCAGCGGTGCGCCCTGGCCCCCGGCGGCGACGTCGCGACGACGGAAGTCCGCGACGGTCGCAATGCCGCAACGTTCCGCAATGACGTTGCCGTCGCCGATCTGCCATGTAAACGGATGCACGCCGTCGTAGGCCGCGCCCGCGGGGCGGTGCCGGATCGTCTGCCCGTGCGAGCCGATCGCGATGACCTCGCGCGTGTCGACGCCTGCAACGGTCAGCAGTTCATGCACTGCACGCGCGAACGCCTCGCCGACCTGCACGTCGAGCGTGCCGATCTCGTCCAGCCCACGCGCATCGCCGCCTTGGCCAAGTGCGACCAGTCGCGTGCGCAGCGCGTCATCCCACGGCACCACGACGCCGTGCTCGAGCCGGCAGCCCGTGTCGGAAACGTCCGGCCCAAAACGAACGAGCGCCGCGTCAATGCCGTCGGCGCTCGTACCTGAGATGAGGCCGACGTAAAGCCCGTCGGCCGGCATCGATGTCGTCATGTCACGAACGGCGGCGCGTCTTCGCGTCCGTCTTCGTGGTCGCTTTTGCGACCCGCGGTTCGTCGTCGCCCGCGTAGATGATGTTCTCGACTTCGCGGATGCGCGCGAGCGCCGTGCGGGTCTGCGCGCGGAACGCGACGAACGTCGCTCCGCTCAGCGGTTCCGGCGGCGGCATCGTGATCGACAGCGGATTGCGCTGCGCGCCATTGACCTTGAATTCGTAATGCAGGTGCGGCCCGGTGGCGAGGCCCGACGCGCCGACGTAGCCGATCACCGTACCCTGCGAAATGCGCTGGCCGACGCGTTCCTTGCCGAACGCCGACATGTGGCCGTACAGCGTCGAATAGCCGCGCCCATGGTCGAGTTCGACGACGCGGCCGTAGCCGCCCTTCCAGCCCACGAATGCAACGCGTGCATCGCCCGCCGCCATGATCGGCGTGCCGGTGCCCGCGGCGTAGTCGACGCCCTTGTGCATGCGCATGCGGCCCAGCACCGGGTGGAAGCGGTTGCCGAAGCCCGACGTCAGGCGCGCATACGGAATCGGCATGCGGATGAAGCTGCGCTTGAGCGAACGGCCGTCGGCGGTGAAGTACTCCGGCTTGCCGTTGCGATCGAAGCGGAACGCCGAATGCAGCGTCGCGCCGGTGGTGAACGTCGCCGCCAACACCGGGCCGGTCGAAACGAGCTCGCCGTCGCGCCAGGTCTGCTCGACGACGACGCTGAAACGGTCGTCGGCGCCGACATCGTCATTGAAGTCGATGTCGTACTTGAACATGTCGTCGGTCAGCGTGTTGACGTGCGCGCTGGTCAGGCCGAGCTTGCGCGCGGACGCATAGAGCGACTTGCCGACCTTGCCGGACAGCACCACGGTGCGCGTCTCGGCCGGGCTGACGAGGAGGTTCTGCTTCACCTCGCCGTTGGCGAAGGTCAGCTCGACGCGATGCGCGTCGTCCTGGTCGAACCGGAACGCGCGAAGTTCGCCGCCGACGGGCAGGTCGAACGCGAGCTGTGTGCCCGGCTTCATCGAACGCAGGAGCTGGTTCTTGACCGCCGACTGCGCCAGCAGCTGTTGCTGCGTGGCCTGCGGAATGCCGAGGTCCTTCATGATTGACGCGAGCGTCTGGCCGCGCTTGACCTGCACCATCTGCCAGCTGTCGCCCTGCGCCTGCGCGAGGCGCAGCGGCGGCAGCGCGAGCGCCATCGAATGACGCGGCGCGGACGCGTGACCGCGCGTGACGACCGGACGGTCGAAGCCAGGAACGATCGCGGCCGCAAGCATCGCGGCGGTCGCGAACAGGCTGGCGTGCGCCCACTGGCGGCGCGACCAGCGCCCGTTGAAGCCGTGGCCTTCGTGCGCCGTCACCGGACGGTGCAGCGTTTCCTCACGAAGGGCATCCAGGCGCGCGCGGCGCGCCGAGGCGGTGTCTGTCATGCTGCGTGTTCCCCGGAGGCCGTGTAGGCCCCATCACGACCGTAAAATAGACACGCGAGATCGGTGCGTCAAACCATTGAAGTAAATGGTTTTTTTCGTCAACGCTCGTTTTACATCCACTTAACTTTTCACCGGTCCTTCACTGGACCGGGGTCGCAAATCGCGATCTTGCGTGAGACCGATCCATGTCGATTCAGGACGCCCTCGACCTCATCGCCCGCGGCGCGGAAGAGATCCTCAAGCCGGAAGAGCTGGCCAAGCGGCTGGAAGAAGGCCGCCCGCTCCGCATCAAGGCCGGCTTCGACCCGACCGCGCCGGACCTGCACCTCGGCCACACCGTGCTGCTCAACAAGATGCGGCAGTTCCAGGATCTCGGCCATCAGGTGATCTTCCTGATCGGCGACTTCACCGGGATGATCGGCGACCCGACCGGCAAGAACGTCACCCGCAAGCCGCTCACCCGCGAGGACGTCGAGGCGAATGCCAAGACCTATGCCGAGCAGGTCTTCAAGGTGCTCGATCGCGCACGCACCGAAGTGCGCTTCAACAGCGAATGGTTCGGCGCGATGTCGG